>JBGPOZ010000012.1:0-41053 GCA_041488295.1 Allostellaceae bacterium | reverse complement strand
TGACGAGCGCACCCAGGGCGAGCGCGTTCGAGCTGACGATCTGATTGGCGCCGATCGGATCCCCTGGCATCGCGATCTCATCGCCCGTCGCGAGGATGGCGACGCGCGGCCGCCGGCGCACCATCAACCACGGGCGGTTCATCGCGGCGGCAAGGCCGATATCGCGCGCAGTCAGAAGGCGCCCGGCGGCGAGGCCAATCTCGCCCTCGTGAAAGTCGAGCCCTGCGGGCCGGATATAGTGGCCGAGGGGTGCCCCTTTGCGCACCGCGACCGAATCCTCCGCCGGACGATCGGTATCTTCTTGGATGACGATGCAGTCGGCGCCGCGCGGCACCGGGGCGCCGGTGAAGATGCGGACGGCTTCTCCCGCGCCGACGGTGCCGGCGAAAGCCTGGCCGGCGGGAACCGTGCCGACGAGTTTCAGACGAACCGGCACCTGTGCCACATCGACGGCTCGGGCCGCATAACCATCCATCGCCGAGACGGCGAAAGGCGGCTGCGTGCGCCGGGCCGCGACATCCTCGGCAAGAACACGACCGAAGGCATCGGGCAGCGATACTTGCTCCGCCGCGAGCGACGTGAGCGGCTCGAGGAGTCGCGCCAGCGCTTCTTCAACCGAAATCACGGCGGCGCCTCAAAGGTTCCCGACTTGCCGCCCGATTTGTGCGTCAGGCGGATCTCCGAGATCGCCATGCCGCGGTCGATCGCCTTGCACATGTCGTAGATGGTGAGGGCAGCGACGGCGACCGCGGTGAGCGCTTCCATCTCGACGCCGGTGCGCCCCCTGAGCTTGCATGTCGCGGTGATGTCGACGGCGTTGCGCGCGGCATCGCAGGAGAGATCGAGCGTGACCGAAGACAGAGCAACCGGATGGCAGAGCGGAATGAGATCCGGCGTCCGCTTCGCGCCCATGATACCGGCGAGCCGGGCGACGGCGAGCACATCGCCCTTCTCGATGCGGCCGGCGACGATGCGCTCGAGCGTCGCCTTCTTCATGAAGATGCTGCCGCGTGCCACGGCAACACGCGCCGTCTCGCCTTTCTCCGAGATGTCGACCATCACGGCGCGGCCTTGCGCATCGAAATGCGTGAGCTCGCTCATGACGCGAGCAGCGCGCGCGTTGCCGCCGCGACATCCTCCTGCCGCATCAACGACTCGCCGACGAGGAAGCAATTTGCGCCGGCGCGTCCCAGGCGCTTCAGATCATCCGGCTTGTGAATCCCGCTCTCGCTGACGAGAACGCGGTCGGCTGGCACCATCGCCGCAAGCGTCTCGGTGGTCGCAAGATCGACCGACAAATTCTTCAGATTGCGATTGTTGATGCCGAGCAGCGGCGAACGGAGGCGCAGCGCGCGCTCGAGTTCGGCTCGGTCATGGACCTCGATCAGCACATCCATGCCGAGTTCCAAGGCGGAGGCCTCGAGCGCGGCTGCGGCGCCATCATCGAGCGCCGCCATGATGAGCAGGACGCAATCGGCGCCGAGTGCGCGGCTCTCGAAGATCTGGTAGGGGTCGAGCATGAAATCCTTGCGCAGCACCGGCAATGCGCAAGCGGCCCGCGCCGCGACGAGATATTCCGCTCGGCCGGAGAAATGCGGCTCATCGGTCAGCACGGACAAGCAGGTGGCGCCTCCCGCGGCGTAAGCCCGCGCCAAGGCCTCGGGATCGAAATCGGCTCGGATCAAGCCCTTGCTCGGCGAGGAGCGCTTGATCTCGGCGATGAGGCCGTAGCGTCCGGCCGCGACCGCGAATTTGAGGGCTGCAAGAAAGCCGCGCGGCGGCAGTGCCGAGCGGGCGGCGCGCTCGATGTCGGCAAAGCCAAGGCTCGCCTTCGCGCGTGCCACCTCGTCACGTTTGCCGGCGCAAATCCGCTCCAGGACATCGCTCATCCGCCATCGCGCCCGTTGGTGATGTCGACGAGCTTTTCGAGAGCGGCGCGTGCGCTGCCATCGTCGATCGCCTGTGCCGCGCGCGCCATGCCTTCGCGTACATCAGGGGCCTTTCCGGCGATGAGGAGGGCGGCGCCGCTGCTGAAGATCACGATGTCGCGGATCGGGCCGCCGGCACCTGCAAGAAGCGCCCGCATCGTCTCGGCATTCGCTGCGGCATCGCCTCCTTTCAGATCGGCGAGGCTTGCACGGCGCAAGCCGAATTCTTCGGGTGCCAATTCGAAGGTGCGCACGGCGCCGTCCCGCAATTCAGCGATCTGCGAGACCCCGGTCGTCGTCAGCTCGTCGAGCCCCGACCCATGCACGACCCAGGCGCGCTCGCTACCCAGCTTGCCCAGCACCTCGGCCATCGGTCGCACCCATTGCTGCGCGAAGACGCCGACGAGCTGGCGCGTGGCGCCGGCTGGATTGGACAGCGGCCCCAGGAGGTTGAAGATCGTCCTGGTGCCGAGCTCGACCCGTGTCGGTCCGACATGCCGCATCGCGCTGTGATGCCGCGGCGCCATGAGAAAGCCGATGCCGGCTTCCCACAGGCTGCGCTTCACCAGCGCCATGTCGGCGTCGATGTTGACGCCGAGCGCCGCCAGCACGTCGGCCGAGCCGCAATGCGAGGAGAGGTTCCGGTTCCCATGTTTGGCGACCGGAACACCCGCGCCGGCGAGGACGAGCGCGGTCGCCGTCGAGATATTGAAGGTGCCGGAGCCATCACCGCCCGTGCCGCAGGTATCGATCGCGCCCGGCGGCGCTTCGATGCGCAGCGCCTTGGCGCGCATCGCGCGGGCGGCGCCGGTGATCTCCTCGACCGTCTCGCCGCGGACGCGCAGACCCATGAGGAAGGCGCCCATCTGCGAGGGCGTGGCATTGCCCGACATCATGACGGCGAAAGCCGTCTCGGCATCGCCCTCGCTCAGCCGCTCGCCGGCCGCGACGCGACCCAGGAGCGCCTTCAGATCGCCCATGTCCGAGCTCATGCGGCGACGCTCTGACGCGTGGCAAGGCGGAGGAAGTTGCCGAGCAGCTCATGGCCGCCGACCGAAGCGATGCTCTCGGGATGGAATTGCACGCCATGAACCGGCCGTTCGTGATGCTCGACGCCCATGATGAGGCCGTCCTCGGTCTCGGCAGTGATCGTCAGGGTGTTCGGCAGGCTGTGGCGCTCGACGAGCAGCGAATGGTAGCGCGTCGCCGCAAGGGGATCGGGAAGGCCGGCGAAGAGTCCAGTGCCGCCGTGGCGAATGCGGCTGACCTTGCCGTGCATCGGTTGCGGCGCGCGGATGACGCGGCCACCGAATACTTGACCGATCGCCTGGTGCCCGAGACAAACACCGAGGATCGGGATCGCGCCTGCCCGGCGAATGAGCTCGAGGCAAATGCCGGCGCGGTCCGGATCGCTCGGGCCCGGCGAGATGACGATGCCTTGCGGATTCATGCCGAGCGCTTCATCGACCGTCAGCACATCGTTGCGCCTGACAGCCACCTCCGCCCCAAGCTCTCCGAGGTAGTGCCAGAGGTTGTAAGTGAAGCTGTCATAATTGTCGATGAGCAGAAACATTTCAAAGACTTGCCCTGTGATCGCCGAACCTCGGCGGGAGGTCGTCATCGTTATATCAGGTCGCATGCGTCAGCGGAATGCGGCGTCTCTTGACCTTCCAGCGGAGAGAAACCTTATCTAGAGCCCTGACAGTCAACTGTAAGGTCTGAAAGCATGGTGGTCATCACGCAAAATCGTCGCCAACGCGCTGCACTTGAACCGATGGCGGTCATGAATATCGGCGCGCTTGCACGGCGCACCGGCGTGCCGGCAAAGACCATCCGCTACTACGAGAGCATCGGTTTGCTCGATCGGCCGGCACGGTCGGATGGCAATTACCGGGTCTACGGCGAGCGCGATCTTGCAACCTTGCGCTTCGTCCAGCGGGCGCGAGGTCTCGGCTTCGCGATCAAGGAGGTTGCGAATTTGCTCGCGCTGTGGCGCGATCGTCGCCGCTCGAGCGCCGATGTCCGTGCGCTTGCCGCGGCGCACCTCGCGGAGATCGAAGGAAAACTCGAGGAGTTGCGAGCAATCCGTGCCACGCTCCGTCATCTCGTCGAGTGCTGCCACGGCGACGGCCGGCCCGATTGCCCGATCATCGATGATCTGGAGACCGCGACCCGTGATATACCGGCTCAGCGACCGGCGGCGAAGCGGACGGCTTCCTCGGCGGCGCGGAAAAGCGCGCGCGACTTGTCGAGAATTTCCTGATACTCGGTCGCGGGATCGCTATCGGCGACGACGCCGCATCCCGCCTGCACGATCATTTGCCCGTCCTTCACGATCGCGGTGCGCAGCACGATGCAATTGTCCATGCTGCCGTCGCCGGCGAAGTAACCGGCGGCGCCGCCGTAGAGGTTGCGGCGCTCCGGCTCCAGTTCGTCAATGATTTCCATCGCCCGCACTTTCGGGGCGCCCGACAATGTCCCGGCCGGGAAGCCCGCGGCGAGGGCGTCCATCGCGTCGTAGCGTGGGTCGATCTCGCCCTCGACATGCGAGCAGATATGCATGACGTGGCTGTAGCGCTCGATCACCATTTTCTCGGTGACGCGCACCGTACCGATCCGGGCGACGCGGCCGACATCGTTGCGCGCGAGATCGAGCAGCATGAGGTGCTCGGCGCATTCCTTGGGGTCGGCGAGAAGCTCTTCGGCCAATCGTCGATCTTCCTCGGGCGTAGCGCCGCGCCGCCGCGTTCCGGCGAGCGGCCGGATCGTGACGGTGCCGCCGCGCAGGCGAACGAGGATTTCCGGGCTCGATCCCACCACCGAAAAGCTGCCGAAATCGAGAAAGAACAGGAAAGGCGAAGGATTGAGCCGGCGCAACGCGCGATAGAGCGCGAAGGGCGGCAAGCGGAAGGGCAAGGCAAACCGCATCGACGGCACGACCTGGAAGATCTCGCCGGCGCGAATGTACTCTTTCGCCGTCTCGACCATCGCAAAGCACTGTTCGCGTGTCATGTTCGGGACCGGGGCGGGCAATTCGCGCATGACCTCGGCGGTTTCGCGACGATGCGGCAAATTGCGCTCGAAATCGCTGATCGTGTCGGCGAGGCGTTCACGGGCGAGATCGTAGGCAGCTTTCGCGCTGAAAGCGGCATTGGGCCAGATCGGCGTCACGACGCTGACGCGATCGGCGATGTTGTCGAAGATGCAGATGACGGTCGGACGCAAAAAGACGCCGTCGGGAATGCCGAGCGTGTCGGGCTTGGTATCGGGCAGCTTTTCGATGAGCCCGACCATGCTGTAGCCCATATAGCCGAAGAGGCCGGACGCCATCGGTGGGAGCTCGGGTGGCGTGTCGACGCGGCATTCCGCGATGAGACGACGCAGCGACGCCATGGCGCTGCCTTCAGCCGGGGTGAAGGCGTCGGGCTCGGCGCGCGCCTGCCTGTTGATTTCGGCGCGATCGCGAAAGCAGCGCCAGATGATGTCGGGCTTGAGACCGATGAAGGAATAGCGGCCCCGAGTGGCGCCGCCTTCGACGGATTCGAACAGGAAACTATTGGGTCGCCCGTCCGCCAATTTGAGCATCGCCGAGACCGGGGTCTCGAGATCGGCGACGAGGCTGGTCCAGACCAGCACCGGGCGAGCTGTATCGTACAGTCGGGCGAAGGCGGCGAAATCTGGGGTGACTTGCATTGCGCGCGATCGGCTAGAACGCTCGGTCGATCTCGTCCTGGCGGATCTCAACGCGATACCGACCGCGCAGCGCCTTGTCGAACTCGGTGAGCAGGTCGCTCTGGATGCCTTGGGTGAGCTGGTCGGATAGCTGATCGACCGCGGTCTTTGCCGCGGCGGGATCGGGCACCTCGATGCTCTTGAGCTGCGCCACGTACCAACCGTTGGGCCCTTCGGAAATTCCGGTCTCGCCGGGTTTCAGTTCGAAGATGCGGGCGACGAGCGAGGCAAGGAGGCTTGACTGCCCGCCGGCGCTCCGTTGCACCGGCGGCGAGGTCGACACCGGAAGCTGCTTCTCGCCGGCGACTTCGACGAGGCTCTTGCCGGCGGCGACCGCGGCGGCGATGTCCTTCGCGGCGGCGGCGGCGGCGGCGCTGCGTTTCTCGGCGAGCCATATGTCCTTGACTTGACCCTTGACCTCGCTCAACGGTTTCTCGGCCGAGGGCGTGATGCTGTCGACGCGCAGAAGGAAATATCCATTGTCCTTCGTCTCGGTGAGCCGTGTCGTCTGGCCGCTCTCAGTGTTGAAGGCGGTATGCAGAATATCGCCGTCGGTGAGCGGACCTCGCTCGCCGTTCGGCATATTGCCGTCTGGATCGATTGCCTCGACTTTCGTCAGCTTCATCTTGAATTTCTCGGCGATCCGATCGAGCGTCGCGCCGCCGGCGAGGGCGTCCTCGATGTCGTTGTGCTCCTTGAAGAGCTCGTCCGCCGCCATGTCCCGCGCGACGTCGGTCTTGAGCTGATTGCGCACTTCTTCAAAGCTCTTGGTGCCGCCGGCGTCGATGCCGGTTACGCGCAGGATGTGCCAGCCGAGCCCGTCTTCCACCGGCTTGCTCGTCTCGTTCTTGGCGAGGGCAAAGGCGGCGTCGCCGAGCACCGGCGGCATGTCCTTCCGCTCGATCCAGCCGAATTTGACGGCGCTTTCATCCTGATCGGCGACGTCTTTCGCAACCTCAACGAAGTCCTTGCCGGCGGCGAGCTGGGCCATGGCATCCTCAGCCTTCGCCTTGTCGGGGACGAGGATCTGCTCGATCTCGCGCCGGTCCGGGGTCTGGAATTCACCCAGGCGCGCATCGTACTCCTTGCGAAGCTTGTCCTCGGGCACCTCGATGTCGCCGACGAGATCGTCCGGGCGAAGCACCAGTGCCGTCAAACCACGATATTCAGGGGTCCGGAAGGACGCCCGGTGCTTGTCGTAGCCATCCTGCAGGTCGGCTTCGCTCGGCTCCCCGAGGTCAGTCATCTTGTCGAGGGGCACGAGGACGGTATCGGCGATACGCTTTTCATCCTGTCGGCGGAAGAGCGGGTCGACCAACGCCCGCGGTGCCGCCGCCCCGCTTGCCACCGCGCTCGTCAGCATGGCGCGCTCGGTGTCCTGGCGCACCAGGGAGACGTAGCGCGCCTCGGAGAGTTGGTTGTTGCTGAGAACGAACTTGAAGAGATTGGGATCGAACGTGCCGGCGCTGTTGTGGAAATTCGGATTGGCGACGATCGCATCCCTGACGACCTGATCGTCGACCATCACCTGGAGCCGACGTTCCTCGAGCATGAAGAGGTCGCTCCCAATGAGATTGTTGAGCACGCCGTCGATAATGCCGAGCTGCTTTGCCTGTTCGATCGTGAAGCTGCCGTAGAGCCGGCGCAGATTCTCCATCTGACGATTGACGCCCACCTGCAATTCGTCGGCTTGGATTTTGATGCCGCCGACATTGGCAACGGTCGTTTCCGCCGCGGTGCGCTGGCGGAATACGTCGGCGATGCCCCAAACGCCGAAGCTGATGATGAGAAGGGCGAACAGGATCTTGACGATGAGTGAGCCGGCTTTCGAGCGGATGGCTTGCAGCATGGATGGGGACCGAACAAGACATTGGCTAAGGGAATGGCGCGCGGATCATAGGGACGGCGCAGAAAAGCCGCAACGGCGACGGAGGTGAGAGGAGAATGGGCGTCGACACCGGTCGGTCGAGGCTATGAGCGACGGGCACCAGCTGAATGCCCCGTTTGCCGCCCAACAACAGCGCAATTAATTCGGTCACAATGAGCGGAACGAACCATAGAATTCTCTGTTAAGGTCTGTTAACCTTTCCAGATGTTGTGGTTGCACAGGGACAGGCCACAACAAGATGTTTCCGCCGCGGATAAGATGGGGCTATGGCTGGGTCTGAGGAGGACATCGTGAGGGACGGGCGGCCAACGCAAGATGGACGGGCCCACACGATTCTCGTCGTTGGGGACGACCGAAAGGTCCGCGACCGAGTTGTCGCTCTGCTGGCTGACGAGGGATACAGCGTTCTCGCGGCGACCGATGGCTTCGAGGCGCTCGGGATCATCGCCGAGGGGGCGGTCGACTTGCTCTTCACCGATGTCAGAATGTCCGGCATGGACGGATACGAATTGGCGCGCCGTGCAAAGCAGCTACGCCCTCAGCTTCCGGTCATCTATACCACCGGTTACGCACACCGGCTGCCGGGCGGCGGCGAGGCTCTGTGCGGGACGATTTTGAACAAGCCGCAATACCGCGAGGAACTCTTGTCCGAGTTCGCTCGCGCCTTGACCGATCCTCCAAGCTAATCAATCCGACGCGCGCGATTCCGGCAGCAAGTCGACGCCGTTGCGCCTTATTGCCGGGTCGGCTCGCGCATGACGATCTTGTCAAGCTCGGCGAGAACGAGACGCGCACCGCCTGGCTGCCGGGCAACCTCGAGCGGAGTTTGATTGGCCAAGTGCTTGCTCGGCCGCCGCATCAAATCCGACGCCCTTTCCCCGGCGGCCTCTTCCAGAGCCGCCCGCACTAGCCAAACACTGGCGTCCATCGACATGCCTTCCCTCCACGACCATTTGCGTCGATTTTTATCGTGTTGTGTCGATATCATGGCACAGTCGTGTCTTGTCGTCACGATAGAGTATGCCGCCCCGCTCCGAGCGGGTGAGCGTTGCCGGGGAGTCGAGGCCTCGCAGCGCTCGTGGAAGCTGGCGGGAGGAAGCAAATGACGACGGTGCGGCGCAAACTCGTGGCCGGAAATTGGAAGATGAACGGGTTGCGCGGCCCAGGATTGGAACTTGCCCGCGAGATCGCGCGGCGCGCCGCCACGGTCAGGCCCGTCGCTTGCGAGCTTGTGGTCTGCCCGCCGGCAACTCTTCTGGTCGCTGTGGGCGAGGCGCTCATGGGTTCGCGCATCATGCTCGGCGGCCAGGATTGCCACGCCGCGGCCAAAGGCGCTCATACCGGCGATGTCAGCGCGGAAATGCTGAAGGATGCGGGCTGCACCCACGTTATTCTCGGTCACTCAGAACGGCGCGCGGATCATGGCGAGAGCGACGCCGCCGTGCGCGAGAAGCTCATCGCTGCCCACCGTGCCGGCCTCTCAAGCATTCTCTGCGTTGGCGAGAGCGACGCCGAGCGCAACGCCGGAGCGGCGCTCGACGTCGTGGGGCGGCAAATCGCGGCATCCATCCCTGACGATACGGATGCCGCCATGCTCGTCGTCGCCTACGAGCCGGTTTGGGCGATCGGCACGGGCCGGACTCCGACCCCCCTCGAAATTCGCGAGGTGCATGCTCACATCCGGAACATGCTCGGCACGCGCGTTGCAGACGCTGGCGCGGTCCGGATTCTCTATGGTGGCTCCGTGAAGCCCGGCAATGCGCGCGAGCTGCTCGCGATTGCCGATGTCGACGGCGCGCTCGTTGGCGGTGCAAGCCTGCTCGCCGGCGACTTCTGCGAGATCGCGCGTAGTTGCGGCTAGCTTTGCTGACGCGCCGGCATTAGAACAGCGCCTCTCGGACTGGATTCCTCCGAGCTTCGCCATCAGGACGGCAGCGAATGACCGAAGTCTTTCTTGTTATCCACCTCATCCTCTGTCTCGCCATGATCGGCGTCGTCCTCATCCAAAAGAGCGAGGGCGGCGGGCTCGGCATGGGCGGCGGCGGCATGTCGGGGTTCATGACGGGCCGCTCGACAGCCAATCTCCTGACCCGCACCACGGCAATCCTCGCCGCGGGGTTCTTTTTGACGAGCATCGCGCTGGCAGTCTTTGCCGGCGGCAGCAATGTGCCGCGCTCGATCGTCGAACAGCTTCCGACGCCAGCATCGGGGGCGCCGGCCGCCGTGCCCGCTCAACCCGTCCCACCGGCTCAGCCCGCGGAACCGGCGACACCGAGCGTTCCGCTCGCAAAGTAAGTCCGCGCCCCCTGGGCGCGGCCCTTTTCGTTTCGGACCGACAGAAGAAAGTTGTCCTCATGAGCGCGAATCGCGCTCTTTTTACTGGCGCTGTCCGCCCTCCATCACTTACATTGAAAGTCCATGACGCGGTTTATTTTCATCACCGGCGGCGTGGTCTCTTCCCTCGGCAAAGGTCTCTCGGCGGCGGCGCTCGGCGCGTTGCTGCAGGCTCGCGGTTTCAAAGTGCGCTTGCGCAAGCTCGACCCCTACCTCAATGTCGATCCGGGAACCATGAGCCCTTATCAGCACGGCGAAGTCTTCGTCACCGATGACGGGGCCGAAACCGATCTCGATCTGGGGCATTACGAGCGCTACACCGGGGTCGCGGCACGGCGCAGCGACAGCGTCACCACCGGACGGATCTATTCGACCGTGATCGGACGCGAACGGCGCGGCGAGTATCTCGGCGCCACGGTCCAAGTGATCCCGCACGTCACCGATGCCATCAAAGAGTTCATACAGGCGGATCTGGCCGATGAAGATTTTGTCCTCTGCGAGATCGGCGGCACGGTCGGCGACATCGAGAGCCTGCCCTTTCTCGAGGCGATTCGTCAGCTCGGCAATGAGCTGGGGCGCGAGCGGACGCTCTTCGTTCACTTGACCCTCGTCCCCTGGATCCCTTCGGCAGGAGAGCTCAAGACCAAGCCGACGCAACATTCGGTGAAGGAGTTGCTCGGCCTCGGCATCCAGCCCGACATGCTGCTCTGCCGCTGCGACCGGCCGATCCCGGCCGGAGCGCGCAAGAAGATCGCGCTCTTCTGCAATCTGCGGGAGCAGCGTGTCATCCCGGCGGTCGACGTCGATACGATCTATGCGGTCCCGGAGGCATATCACGCCGAGGGCTTCGATGACGGCGTGTGCGAGCATTTCGGCCTCAAGGCGCAGGCACCGGCGCTCGCCCGCTGGTCCGAGATCGTCGGTCGCATCCGCAAGCCCGAAGGCGAGGTCAAGATCGCCATCGTCGGCAAGTACACGCACCTCCTCGACAGCTACAAATCGCTTGCCGAGGCTTTGACCCATGGCGGCATTGCCAACAATGTGCGCGTCCGCCTCGATTGGCTCGATTCCGAGATCTTCGAGCAGGAAGACGCGGTCCGACATCTCGAGGGTGTCCATGGCATTCTCGTGCCGGGCGGCTTCGGCGAGCGCGGCGCCGAAGGCAAGATCCAGGCGGCGCGGTTTGCGCGCGAGCGGCAGGTTCCATATTTCGGCATTTGTTTCGGCATGCAGATGGCGGTCATCGAGGCGGCGCGCAATCTCGCCGGTCTGCCGGAGGCCGGCAGCACCGAGTTCGGGCCGTGCCGGGATCCGGTGGTCGGCCTCATGACCGAATGGGTGCGCGGCAATGCGTTGGAGAAGCGGCAATCGGGCGGCGATCTCGGTGGCACGATGCGTCTTGGCGCCTACGACGCGCTGCTGACCCAGGGCAGCCGTGTCCGCGACATTTACGGCACGGCACAGATCAGCGAGCGTCATCGCCACCGCTACGAGGTCAACATCAACTATAAGGGCCGCCTCGAGGATTCGGGTCTGCGCTTCTCCGGTATGTCGCCCGACGGCGAATTGCCGGAGATCGTCGAGATCCCGAGCCATCCCTGGTTCATTGGCGTCCAGTATCATCCCGAGCTCAAATCGAAGCCGTTCGATCCGCACCCGCTCTTCACCTCCTTCATCCACGCCGCGCTCGACCAGGCGAGGTTGGTGTAGGTGGCAGCTTGGCCTGCTTCGGCTCCTTGTTTTTCCGTCACCCCCAGGCTTGACCTGGGGGTCCATGGATGCCCGGGTCAAGCCCGGGCATGACGAGGTAAAAATCTCGCATGACCATGTCTCGTCACATCACCATCGGCAACGTCACCGTCGGCAATGATCTGCCGTTCGCGCTGATCGCCGGTCCGTGTCAGATCGAAAGCCGCGGCCATGCCTTCGAGATGGCGCAGGCGCTTGTCGAGCTCACTCGAAAGCTCGGCATCGGTCTCATCTACAAGAGCTCGTTCGACAAGGCAAACCGCAGCGCCATCTCGACGGCGCGCGGGATCGGCATCGATGACGGGCTGCAAATCCTCGCCGATTTGCGCGCACGCTTCGGATGTCCGGTGCTGACCGACGTCCACGCGCCGGACCAATGCGCGCCGACCGCGGAGGCGGTCGACGTGCTGCAGATCCCGGCCTTCCTCTGCCGGCAGACCGACCTCATCATCGCCGCGGGCAAGACCGGGCGCGCGATCAATGTGAAGAAGGGGCAGTTTCTCGCGCCTTGGGATGCCGTCAACATCGTCGAGAAGATCGCCTCGACCGGCAACGATAGGGTGATGCTCTGCGAGCGCGGCGCCAGCTTCGGCTACAACACGCTGATCTCGGACATGCGCGCCCTGCCGATCATGGCCCGGACCGGTTGTCCCATCGTCTTCGACGCAACGCACTCCGTGCAGCAGCCGGGCGGCATGGGCAAGACGTCGGGCGGACAGCGCGAATTCGTCCCGGTGCTGGCGCGCGCCGCGATTGCCGTCGGCGTCGCGGCGGTCTTCATGGAAACACATCAGGATCCCGACCGCGCGCCCTCGGACGGGCCGAACATGGTGCATCTCAAAGACATGCCGGCCCTTCTCGAAACGCTGCAGGCCTTCGACAAGGTCGCCAAGGCCCGACCGCTCGGCGCAATCTGAGACAGGTTTATTTTCACCACAAAGACACAAAGTTCACGAAGAGGCCCGAAGAGGGAAATTCTCCTTGGTGTCCTTCGTGTCTTCGTGGTGAATTCTGGCGTCTGCGGCAGGAAAATCGTCAGCCAAACGGGATGCAACCATGACCGCCATCGTCGACATCGCCGCCCGCGAAATCCTCGACAGCCGCGGCAATCCGACCGTCGAGGTCGATGTGAGCTTGGAGAGCGGCGCCATGGGACGGGCGGCGGTGCCGTCCGGCGCCTCGACCGGTGCGCATGAGGCGATCGAGCTGCGCGACGGCGATAAAGGGCGCTACGGCGGCAAGGGCGTCCTGAAGGCGGTCGAAGCCGTCAACGGCGAGATCTTCGACGCGCTGTCGGGCCTCGACGCCGAGGACCAGGTGGCGATCGATCGGCTTCTCGTCGAGCTCGACGGCACGACCAACAAGGGGCGACTCGGAGCCAACGCCACTTTGGGCGTCAGTCTCGCCTGCGCCAAGGCAACGGCCATCGAGCTCGACCAGCCGCTCTATCGCTATGTCGGCGGCGTCTTCGCGCGGACCCTGCCGGTGCCGCTCATGAACATCGTCAATGGCGGCGCTCATGCCGACAACCCGATCGACATCCAGGAATTCATGGTGATGCCGGTCGGCGCCGAGAGTGTCGCCGAGGCGATCCGCATGGGTGCCGAGATCTTCCATGCGCTGCGCAAGCAGCTGAAGGACTCCGGGCACAACACCAATGTCGGCGATGAAGGCGGCTTTGCGCCGAACCTCGCCTCGACGGACGCGGCGCTGAGTTTCGTCATGCGCGCCGTCGAAGCGGCGGGATACCGACCCGGCGAGGACGTTTTTCTCGCTCTCGACGTCGCCGCGACCGAGTTCTACCGTGGCGGCAAATACGTTCTGGAAGGCGAGGGGAAGACGCTCGATTCCGCGGGAATGGTGAACTACCTTGCGGACCTCGCAGGGCGCTACCCGATTGCCTCGATCGAAGACGGCATGGCGGAAGATGATTGGGAAGGCTGGGCGGCGCTGACGCAGGCGATCGGCGACAAGATCCAGCTCGTCGGGGACGACCTCTTCGTCACCAATACCAAGCGCCTTGACCAGGGGATCGCTCGCGGCATCGCCAATTCGATCCTCGTCAAAGTCAATCAGATCGGGACGCTCTCGGAGACCTTGGAGGCAGTCGAGCGCGCCCAGCGTGCGGGCTATACCGCCGTCTTCTCGCACCGCTCGGGCGAGACCGAGGATGCGACCATCGCCGACCTCGCCGTTGCGACCAATTGCGGCCAGATCAAGACCGGAAGCCTGTCGCGCTCGGATCGACTGGCGAAGTACAATCAACTCCTGCGCATCGAGGAGCGGCTCGGAGCCTCCGCCCGCTATGCGGGGAAGGGCGTATTGCGCCGGCGCTGATTGCCGCGAACGATTTTCGCGCGGCGCGCTCACTAAAGATATTGACCCGGTGACTCGCGCGTGATTCTCTCCAGTGCATGATGGTTCTGCAGGAAATCAAGCGGCGCGCCGGATTCATCGCGGGACCCGTGCTCGGAATCAGCTTGATGGGCTACTTTGGCTATCATCTGGTGCAGGGTGACCGCGGGCTGCTGGCCTGGCTCCGGCTGACGCAGGAATTGAAGGTGGCGAAGACTCAGCTTGCCTCGCTCGACGACGAGCGTGGCGCGCTCGATCGTCATGTCTCGCTCTTGCGCCCGGAGCATATCGATCCAGACATGCTCGATGAACGAGCGCGCGCCACGCTCAATCTGTCGGGTCCTCACGAGATCGTCATCATGCGGGGCAATCTGCCGCGCTGATCGACCAACACTCTGTTTTGCCGTACGCTAGATGATCGGATGAGTGCCGAGCGCGTCGGGCATGGCTGGGCGCCCTTGCGGGCTCGCGCTGATTGGTCTCGAAGCGAATTCAGCATCTTTAACTGAATTTCAGTTAATAGTTTATTTTGCATTGCAAAACAATACCTTATGGTACTTCTTTTTGACGTCTGCCATTGCATTCCATTGTCTGCGGCGCCATCTTAACGGCGGTTTCGTGCAGCCCGCGAACCGTCGTGCGGATCCGTCTCCGGGGGAGCCATGGCCATCGCCAAGCGTAAACCGAGGGTAGCGCAGCCCGAAGAAGCGCCGGTAACGGCCGCCGAACTTCTCAAATACTACCGCGAGATGCTGCTCATCCGACGCTTCGAGGAAAAGGCCGGCCAGATGTACGGCATGGGCCTGATCGGCGGCTTCTGTCATCTCTACATCGGCCAGGAGGCGGTCGTCGTCGGCGTGATGGCGGCGGCCAAGGAGGGTGACAGCATCGTCACGTCCTACCGCGACCATGGCCACATGCTCGCCTGCGGCATGGACCCGAAGGGGGTCATGGCCGAGTTGACCGGCCGTCGTACCGGCTATTCCAGGGGCAAGGGCGGCTCGATGCATATGTTCAGCCGCGAGAAGCGCTTTTTCGGCGGGCACGGCATCGTTGGCGCGCAGGTTCCGATCGGCACTGGCCTCGCCTTCGCCCATCGCTACAAGAATGACGGCGGCGTCTCCTATACCTATCTCGGCGACGGCGCCATCAACCAGGGTCAGGTGTCGGAAAGTTTCAACATGGCGGCACTCTGGAAGCTGCCGGCCGTCTATGTCATCGAGAACAATCGCTATGGCATGGGAACGTCGGTGGCGCGCGCCTCGGCGAGCCATGATCTCTTCGTGCGCGCTCAGCCCTTCGGCATTCCCGCCCGGCAAGTCGATGGAATGAACGTCCTCGCCGTCAAGGCCGCGGCAGACATCGCCATCGAGCACGCACGCTCCGGCGAGGGGCCGTATCTACTCGAAATGCTGACCTATCGCTATCGCGGCCACTCGATGTCCGACCCGGCAAAATACCGGACCAAGGACGAGGTCAACCGCATGCGGGCCGAGCATGATTGCATCGACCAAGCGAAGAAGCGGTTGCTCGACGGCAACTTCTCCGATGAGAACGAGCTGAAAACGATCGACAAGCAGGTCAAGGACATCATCGCCTCGGCGGCGCAGTTCGCTCAGGACAGCCCCGAGCCGGACCCGTCCGAGCTCTGGACGGATGTGTTGAAGGAAGCCTGAACCGCCGGTCGACTGGAAGAATGCCGTCGAAAGCCTCTTGGCAAAGTCTCCTGGGATAGCACCATGCCCATCGAAATCCTGATGCCCGCCCTGTCGCCCACCATGACCGAGGGCAAGATCGCCAAATGGCTGAAGAATGAAGGCGACTCCGTGAAGGCTGGCGACGTTCTCGCCGAGATCGAGACCGACAAGGCAACGATGGAGATCGAAGCAGTCGACGAAGGGACGCTCGCGAAGATCGTGGTGCCGGCGGGGACGGAACACGTCGCCGTCAACGCCCCGATCGCGCTCCTTGCCGGCGAGGATGAAGACGCCGCCGAGATCGCCAAGGGTCGCGGCAGCAAGCCGCCCGCAGCGGAGAGAAAGGCGCCCGCGGAGGCGCGCTCGGTCCCCCCGGCGCATCAGGTGAATGGCGGGGCGTCGCCGCGCGCCGCGGCCCCGGCCGCCGAGCTCGACTGGACCGGAAAGACGCAGATGATGACGGTCCGCGACGCCTTGCGCGACGCCATGGCCGAGGAGATGCGGCGCGACGAGACGGTATTCCTGATGGGCGAGGAGGTTGCCGAGTATCAGGGCGCCTATAAGGTAAGCCAAGGCCTGTTGCAGGAATTCGGCGCGCGCCGCGTCGTCGACACGCCGATCACCGAGCACGGCTTCACTGGCCTCGGCGTCGGGGCTGCGTTCGGCGGGCTCCGGCCGATCGTCGAGTTCATGACCTGGAACTTCGCCATGCAGGCGATGGACCAGATCATCAATTCGGCGGCGAAAACGCTCTACATGTCCGGCGGCCAAATGGGGTGTCCGATCGTTTTTCGCGGCCCGAACAGCATCGCTTCGCGCGTCGCGGCGCAGCATTCGCAATGCTATGCGAGCTGGTATGCGCATGTGCCGGGGCTGAAGGTCGTGGCACCCTATACCGGCGCCGACCACAAAGGTTTGCTGAAATCGGCGATCCGCGATCCGAACCCCGTGGTTTTCCTCGAGCACGAGCTTGTCTACGGGCAGAGCTTCGAGGTGCCGATCGAAGGCGATTTCATCGTGCCGATCGGGCGCGCGCGAATTGCGCGGCTGGGCAAGGATGTAACCCTCGTCGCCTTCTCGCGCATGGTCCAGGTCGCGATGGAAGCGGCGGAGAAGTTAGCCGAGGAAGGGATTTCCGCGGAAGTCATCGATCTGCGCACGATCCGCCCGCTCGATGTCGAGACGATCGTCGGCTCCGTCAAGAAAACCAATCGCATCGTTTCGGTCGAGGAGGGCTGGGCGACCGCCGGCATCGGCTCGGAGATCGCTGCTTTGATCATGGAACACGCTTTCGATTGGCTCGACGCGCCGCTCCGCCGCGTTGCCGGGAAGGACGTGCCGTTGCCCTACGCCGCCAATCTCGAGCATCTGGCGGTCCCGCAAGTCGCCGACATCGTCGCCGCCGCCAAGGAAGTCGGGTACCGCTGACCGATTTGCCAAGGTTTGGGGCGCCTGTCGCAAAGGGGAAAAGACATGCCGATCGAGGTGCTGATGCCCGCCCTCTCGCCGACGATGACGGAGGGCAATCTCGCGAAGTGGCACAAGAAAGAAGGCGACCCGGTCAAAGCCGGCGACGTTCTCGCCGAGATCGAAACCGACAAGGCGACGATGGAGGTCGAGGCGATCGATGAGGGGACGATCGGCAAGATCGTCGTTCAGGAGGGTGCGCAAGGCGTCAAGGTGAACGAGGTCATCGCTCTCATCCTCGAGGAAGGCGAGACCGCCGCCGCGATGTCTGGACCATCGGCTGCCAAGAAAGCACCCGAACCACCCAAGACCGCGCCGCCAGCTCCCACGGCACAGAAGCCCGAGCCGCCGCCGGCCGCAACGGCAAGAGCCGGCGGCAATGGCGCGGCGCATGGCGACCGTCTCTTCGCCAGCCCGCTGGCAAAGCGCATGGCCGAGCAGTCCGGAATCGATCTCGGTCAGCTCAAGGGTTCAGGCCCCCAAGGCCGGATCGTCAGGGCCGATATCGAGGCAGCACTGGCGAAGCCGGGGGCGGGGCGGGGAGCGCCGCCGGCGGTAAAGCTGCCAGCAGTAGCGCCGCCCGCGCCGGTTGCGCCAGCTCCTCGTCTCGGTGCTTCTGCGTTCGCCAAGGAGCAGATCGTGGCGGCGGCAGGGAACCTCCCCTATACGGAGATTCCGCATACCGCCATGCGACGGATCATTGCGCGGCGCATGGTCGAATCGAAGCAGAATGTCCCGCACTTCAACCTGACGGTCGATTGCGAGATCGACGCGCTGCTGAAGATGCGCGCCGAGCTCAATGCCAAATCGGATGCCTACAAGATCTCGGTCAACGATTTTGTCATCCGCGCCGTCGCTCTCACCATGCACAAGGTACCGCGCGCCAACGCCTCTTGGAGCGACGAGGCGGTGCTGCAATGGAAAGAGGTCGATGTCGCGGTCGCCGTCGCGCTCGACGACGGCCTCATAACGCCAATCGTCAAACGCGCCGATCAGAAGGGCTTGGCGACGATCGCCAATGAAATGAAGGACTTGGCGGCCCGCGCCCGCTCCGGCAAGCTGAAGCTCGACGAGTTCCAAGGCGGCACCGTTTCGATCTCGAACCTCGGCATGTACGGGATCAAGGATTTCAACGCCGTCATCAACCCGCCGCATGGCTGCATCCTGGCGATCGGCGCCGGCGAGCAGCGGCCGGTCGTCAAGAAGGGCGCGCTCGCCATCGCGACGGTGATGAGCTGCACGCTCTCCTGCGACCACCGTGTCGTCGACGGCGCGGTCGGCGCGCAATGGATTGCGGCCTTCAAGACGATGATCGAAGACCCGTTGACGATGCTGCTTTAGGAGCGACGCCGTGGCCGACACGTCCTTCGACCTCATCGTCATCGGCGGCGGGCCGGGCGGTTACGTCGCGGCAATCCGCGCGGCGCAGCTCGGCATGAAGACGGCGGTCGTCGAGCGCGAGCATCTCGGCGGCATCTGCCTCAATTGGGGCTGCATCCCGACCAAGGCGCTGCTTCGCTCCTCGGAGATCAACCATCTCCTTCACAACCTCGACCAGTTCGGCTTCTCTGCGAAGGATGTCCGATTCGATGCGAAAAAGATCGTCGAGCGCTCGCGCAAGGTGGCAAAGCAGCTGGCGAGCGGGGTCAGCTTCCTTCTGAAGAAAAACAAGGTCGCTGTCTTCGATGGCGAGGGAAAACTCGCCGGAAAAGGCAAGGTCGCGGCGGCAAAGGGCGGCAAGCCGGTCGCCGATCTCACGGCGAAGAACATCATCATCGCGAGCGGCGCACGGGCGCGGACGATGCCGGGCCTCGAACCCGACGGCAAACTCGTCTGGACCTACAAGGAAGCGATGGTTCCCGAGGCGATGCCGAAATCGGTCCTGGTCATCGGTTCGGGCGCGATCGGCATCGAATTCGCCAGCTTTTATCGCAACATGGGCGCCGAGGTGACGGTCGTCGAGGTGCTGGACCGCGTCGTGCCCGTGGAGGATGACGAGATCTCCGCCTTTGCACGGAAATCCTTCGAAAAGCAGGGCATGAAGATCCACACGAGCACGACCGTCAAAGGGCTGAAGCGCAACGGCAACTCGGTCACGGCCACGATCGAGGCGGCAGGCAAGCAGAGCGAGATCACGGCCGAGCGCGTGGTCCTGGCCATCGGCATCGTCGGCAATGTCGAAAATCTTGGCCTCGAAGGCACCAAGGTCCGAGTCGAGAAGACGCATATCCTCGTCGACAAATGGCTGGCGACGGACGAGCCGGGGGTCTTCGCCATCGGCGACGTCGTCGGCCCGCCTTGGCTCGCGCACAAGGCCAGCCATGAAGGCGTCATCTGCGTCGAGAAGATTGCCGGTCTCAAGGATGTCCATCCTCTCGACACCGGCAACATTCCCGGCTGCACCTATTGCATGCCGCAGATCGCGAGCGTCGGCTTGACCGAGCGGAAGGCGAAGGAAGAGGGGCACGAGATTCGCGTCGGGCGCTTCCCCTATATCGGCAATGGCAAGGCGATCGCGCTCGGTGAGCCCGAGGGCTTGGTCAAGACGATCTTCGACAAGAAGACCGGCGAGCTCCTCGGCGCGCATATGATCGGCGCCGAGGTGACCGAGCTCATCCAGGGCTACACGATCGCCAAAACCCTGGAGACGACCGAGGTCGAGCTCATGCACAGCATCTTCCCGCACCCGACGCTCTCGGAAATGATGCACGAATCGGTGCTTGACGCTTATGGCCGCGCCATCCACTTCTAGCACGGACGCCGTCGCGTCGAGCATCGAGCCAGATCCCTCGAGAAGCATGACCTCCTCAGAACTCCGTCACCCCGAAAAGGCCCACAAACCCGACAATCCGATCCAGCGAAAGCCCGATTGGATTCGCGTGAAGGCGCCGGTTTCGCGAGAGTATCACGAGACGAGGAAGCTCATCCGCGCGCACAAGCTTCACACCGTCTGCGAAGAGGCGGCCTGCCCCAATATCGGCGAGTGCTGGAAGCAGAAACATGCGACAGTGATGATTCTAGGGAGCGTCTGCACCAGGGCCTGCACATTCTGCAACGTCGCGACGGGACGCCCGGACCTCCTCGATCCGCACGAGCCAGAGCGCGTTGCCGAGGCACTCGCCGGGCTCGGCCTTGCCCACGTCGTCGTGACGTCGGTCGATCGCGACGATCTCGACGATGGCGGCGCCGAGCATTTCGCGCGGACGATTCGCGCCATCCGCATGCGCGCGCCGGCGACGACGATCGAGGTTCTGACGCCCGATTTCCTGCGCAAGGAGGGCGCGATCGAGCGCGTCGTCGAGGCGCGCCCCGACGTCTATAATCACAATCTCGAAACCGTGCCGCGGCTCTATGCGACCGTACGCCCGGGTGCCCGGTACTTCCACTCGCTGCGGCTCCTCGATCGCGTGAAGCAGCTCGATCCCGCGATCTTCACGAAATCGGGCATCATGGTCGGGCTCGGCGAGGACAAGAGCGAAGTTTTGCAAGTCATGGACGATTTGCGGTCCGCCGAGGTCGATTTCCTCACCGTCGGGCAGTATCTGCAGCCGACGCCTAAACATCACGTCGTTGCACGCTTCGTCACGCCGGAGGAATTCGACAGTTACCGCAAGCACGCGCTCGGCAAGGGTTTTTTGATGGCAGCCGCATCCCCTTTGACGCGCTCTTCCTATCACGCGGGCGACGATTTCGCGAAATTGCGTGCAGCGCGCGAGGCAAAGCTCGCCGCCTCCGCCTGACGGCCGAGCGAGCGCGCATGCCGACCCATGCGGAGCAGCGCGTCCTGCCGTATACGCGCGAGCAGCTTTTCGATCTCGTCGCCAATATCGAGCGCTATCCCGAATTTCTGCCGTGGTGCCTCGGCGCGCGCGTGCGCGAGCGGCGTGACAATCTCATCGTCGCCGATCTCCTCATTGGCTTCAAGGTGGTCCGCGAGCGCTTCACATCGAAGGTGACGTTGTCGCCGCCGGGTCGGATCGACGTCGCTTATGCCGAGGGGCCGTTCCGTTATCTCGCCAATCACTGGGTCTTCGAGCCGACGAACGAGGGCGGCTGCCGTATCGATTTTTTCGTCGACTTCGAGTTCCGCTCGCGCGTCCTGCAAAAGCTGATCGGTGTTCTCTTCAACGAGGCGGTGCGGCGCATGGTCGCCGCCTTCGAGACGAGGGCCCGACATCTCTATGGCAATCCTTCCGTCGCGGCCAGGGCCGGAGCGGACGCGGCGCCGAGCGAAGGGCCGCGATAGCACTCGGAACCGCCGTCTGGCGGCGGTTGAGGATCGGGTGCGATCCTGCGCATACTGCGACCCATGGCCCGTCCGCTGTTCGTCAAGCATTTCGCCATCGTGACAGCGGTGATCATAATCATCATCATCCATGGGTCGCTCTACCCCTATGCGTTCCGCGTGCCGCCCGACGATGTCGGCCCCGTCGGCACGCTCCTCGGCAGTTGGGCGGTGCCGCCGACCAGCTTCGGCGATCTCGCCGCCAATATTCTCCTCTACATGCCTCTCGGTTTCTTCGGCGTCCTCTCGCTCGACTGCGGAGCGGCGAAACGCCTCGCTCTCGTCACGCTTTTGGGCTTTGTGCTCTGCACCTGCGTCGAGCTCACGCAGTTCTATGATGAAGGTCGCATCGACAATTTCTCGGACCTCTACCTCAACACCTCGGGCGCCGCGTTGGGCGGCGCAAGCGGGCTCCTTTTCAGTACCAACATCCGTTGGCCGCTGCTGCGCGAGGCGTCGACACAGCCTTTTCCGCTGCTTCTCCTTGCCGCGATGCTCGGCGAGCGGCTCTACCCTTATGTGCCGACCATTGATCTGCACAAATATTGGCGTGCGCTGGCGCCGATCGTCCGCGAGCCGAGCCTTGCGCCCTATGACATCTTTCGCTTCTTCGTGCTCTGGCTGACGATCTGCTATCTCGTCGCGGCGATCTTCGGGCGGCAGCGCGTCTGGTTCCAGTTCCCGCTTCTCGCCGGGTTCGTTTTCGTCGCGAAGGTGTTCATCCACACGCGCGTCGTCACCCTTCCCGATCTCGTCGGTGCCGCCTTGGCCTTTGCCGCGTGGTTTCTCCTCCCGACCGTTCGCGGGCGGCGCGCCGCCATCATTGCCGCATTGCTCGGCGTGCTCATTCTCGCGTGGCGCCTGGAGCCGTTCCATTTCAACCCAACGGCCCGTCATTTCGTTTGGACGCCATTCATGGGCTTTTTGCGCGGCTCGCTCGACGTCGGCATTCAGTCCTTCATGGAAAAGTTCTTCCTCTACGGCGGCATGATCTGGCTGTTGCGTGAAAGCGGCCTTCGCCTCATCTGGGGGGCTTTTTTCGTGGCGGCGTCGCTCCTCGCGACCAGCGTCGCGGAACTCTATCTTCCGGGGCGGACGGGCGAGATCACGGACGCCATCATGGCGCTGCTCATTGCCGGTATTCTCGGGCTGATCACCCACACCGGCATGCCAGCGACGCGCACAGCGCCGCACTCGCTGCAGAAGGACCCGGGTTGACCGACCGGCTCTAGATCTCCGCCGCGAGCTTCAACAGGTCGAGCGCGCGGTCGGCGGCAGCGCGCCGGATCGCGGCGCGATCGCCGGGAAAGACGTGGCGTTCCGAACGACAGATCCCGCCGCGCCGCGCCACTCCAAGATAAACGAGGCCGACCGGCTTGGTCGCCGTGGCGCCACCCGGACCCGCGATGCCGGTCACCGCGACGGCGAGGTCGACAGGGGCATGGGCAAGGGCGCCCGAGGCCATCGCCTCGGCGACCTCGGCGCTGACCGCGCCGTAGCTCGCAATGAGCGCTTCCGGAACGCCGAGGAGCTCGCCCTTCGCCGCATTCGAGTAGGTAACGAACCCGCGTTCGACGACATCGGACGAGCCGGCGACATCGGTCAGCGCAGCAGCGATCATGCCACCGGTGCAGGACTCGGCCGTCGCCAGCGTCAGCCCGGCGCTGCGACAAGCCGCCAGCACCGCCCGAGCCTTTGCCGTCAGATCCTCGTCACGCAATGCCAAACCTCATGATCAGAAGGAGTGCCGCCACCACCCAGAGTGCGGCGAAGATGTCGTCGAGCATGATGCCGAGTCCGCCATGGATCGTCCGGTCGGCCCAGCTTGCCGGCCAAGGCTTGAAGATGTCGGCGGCACGAAACAAAAGAAAGCTTACGACGTAGAGCAAAAGATCGCGTGGCGCGGCGACGAGCGCAAGACATTGCCCGGCTACCTCGTCGACGACGACGACCCCGGGATCGCTCGCGCCGCCCGCGCGCGCAATGATCGCGGTCGCACACCAACCGAAGCCGAAGATCAGAAGGACGGCGACGAAGAGGCCGGTCGGGCCAAAGCCCCATGAAACGATCCAGGCTAAGGGGAGGGCGGCGAGCGAACCCCAGGTACCGGGTGCCCTCGGCAGAAATCCCACGCCGAACCAAGTCGCAAGGAGAACGGCCGGGTGGCGGAACGGCAAAGCAAGGCCGGCGACCGGCGGCGCCATCCCGGTCACGATGGCAGGCGGATTGTCGCGACCGCTTGCGCGGCGATGCCCTCGCCGCGACCGGTGAACCCCAATCGCTCCGTCGTCGTCGCCTTGACGCTGACGCGGCGCTGGTCGATTGCGAGGATTTCGGCAATGCGCGCCGTCATCGCGTTGCGGTGCGGACCGATCTTCGGGCGCTCGCAGATGAGGGTCACGTCGGCATGGGCAATGACGCCGCGAGCGGCAGCTACGAGATCGGCCGCGTGGCGCAGGAAGCGGTGCGAGGGTGTGCCGCGCCATGTCGGATCCGAGGGCGGGAAATGCATCCCGATATCGCCGGCGCTGATCGCGCCGAGGATCGCATCCGTAAGGGCATGTAGGCCGACATCCGCATCGGAATGGCCAATAAGACCATGGCTGTGCGGCACCTCGATGCCGCAGAGCCAGACACGATCCCCGGGGCCGAAGGCGTGGACGTCGAATCCTTGACCCGTCCTGACATCGCCGAGCCGCTCGCCGAGATGTCGCTCGGCGCGGGCGAGATCCTCCATCGTCGTCACCTTGAAATTATCCTCGCTTCCGGCGACGAGCGCGACGGCGAGCCCGGCGCGCTCGGCCACCGCCGCGTCATCGGAGAGATCGAGCCCCGCCACCGCCCGGTGCGCTACGAGAATGCCTTGAAAGCGAAAACCTTGCGGGGTCTGCGCAAGCCAAAGCGCGCTGCGGTCGAGCGTTTGGGCGATCTTGCCGTCGGCGACGCGCTTCACCGTGTCGCGCACAGGTAGGGCGGCGATGGCTCCCGGATGCTGGTCGAGGGCGGCGAGAACGCGGTCGATGATCGCAACGTCGAGGAAGGGGCGAGCGCCGTCATGGATGAGGACGAGGCCCGGTGCGTGCGGGACGAGGCTCTCGAGGCCGTTTCGCACCGAATCCTGCCGTTGCGCGCCGCCCGAAACCGGCGGCAGGAGGTCGAGGCCGTGCGCCGCCTCTTCGTAGAGCGCGCGATCGTCAGGGTGGATGACGGCGGCGACGGCGGCGATGCGGGGGTGCGCGCGCAAGGTCGCCAAGCTGTAGCGCAGGAGGCGCATGCCGCCGAGCGGCAGATATTGCTTCGGCAACGTCCCGCCGAGGCGCGTTCCGCGTCCTGCCGCAACGACGAGGGCGATGCAATCATTCATACGCGGGGTGTAGCAAGATTCGCGGTGCGGCGAAACGTCGGCCGCTCCAGCCCTGTCTTGATGTTGCATCGCACCATCCTTCGCCCTATCATGCCGCCTAACATTTAGGCAATCTTGGACGTTGCGTAAGAAATGAGCATTTCTCTCGATCCCATAATCCTTTCAGACCCCGTTATCCTGGCCCCGATGTCCGGAGTGACGGATCTGCCGTTCCGCCGCCTCGTCAAATCCTTCGGGGCCGGTCTCGTCGTTTCGGAAATGATCGCGAGCGAGGCGATGATCCGCGAGACGCGTCAGTCCGTGACCATGGCCAAGTCGGCCCCCGACGAGCAGCCGATGGCGGTTCAGCTTGCCGGCTGCGAGCCCAAAGTCATGGCGGAGGCGGCGAAGATCAATGCCGATCTCGGCGCGGCGCTCATCGACATCAATTTCGGCTGCCCCGTCAAGAAAGTGGTGAACGGGCACGCCGGTTCGGCGCTGATGCGCGACGAAGCGCATGCGGCGCGCATCCTCGATGCGACGGTGAGGGCGGTCGATCTGCCGGTGACGCTGAAGATGCGCATGGGCTGGGACGATGCCAACCGCAATGCGCCGCGGCTTGCACGGATCGCCGAGGCGTGCGGCATCCGAATGATCACCGTGCATGGCCGAACGCGCTGTCAACTCTACGCGGGATCGGCCGATTGGGCATTCATTCGCGAGGTCAAGGAGGCGGTGCGGCTGCCGGTCGTCGCCAATGGCGACATCAACACGCTCGATGACGCGATGACGGCACTTGCTCTCTCGGGCGCCGACGGTGTCATGATCGGGCGCGGCACCTATGGGCGGCCGTGGTTCGTCAGTCAGGTGGCGCATTACCTCAAGACCGGGGTGCGTATGCCGGATCCGCCGCTCGCCAGCCAACTTGCGATCGTCATCGAGCATTACGAGGCGATGCTGGCACATTATGGCACCGCTGTCGGCTGCCGCATCGCCCGCAAGCACCTCGCCTGGTATTCGAGGGGTTTGCCGGGCTCGGCCGAGTTCCGCGCCGCGATCAACCAGAGCGACGATACGGTGAGGGTTCGCGCCATGGTCCGCGCCTTCTACGAGCCGCTCATCGAGCGGCGCGCCGCCTGACATGGCGCGCGGCGATTTCGGGACGACCCTTCAGCACCGCGCCGAGAGTGCGCCGGCAGTCGACCCGGCTTCGATTCTTGCCGCATTGCCGGATCCGGTCATCGTCATCGAGCACGGCAACCGTATCCTTTGGCTCAATAGCGCGGCCGAGCAGTTCTTCGGTGCCGGCATGACCAATCTCTCGCTCGTGCCTCTCACCGAGTTTCTGCCGGCCGACAGCCCGCTTTTCGCTTTGATCGAGACGGCGCGGCGGAACGGCAACAGCGTCGCCGAATACGGCGTGCCGATCGAGACTCCGCGGCTCGGCGCCCACGTCGTGACCCTTCAGGTAGCCCCGCTCTTCGACCGTCCGGGCGATCTCGTCGTCATGCTCCACCGGCGCTCGATCGCGCACAAGATCGACCGGCAACTGACGCACCGGAACGCCGCGCGGTCGGTGACCGGCATGGCGGCGATCCTTGCCCATGAGGTGAAGAACCCGTTGTCGGGGATCAGGGGCGCGGCGCAACTTCTCGAGCAGAATGCCGGCCCTGGCGACCGCGATCTGACGCGTCTCATCTGCGATGAAACCGACCGCATCGTGGCATTGGTCGATCGGATGGAAGTGTTTGCCGATTCGCGCCCCCTCGAGCGCGCGGCGGTCAATATCCACGAAGTGCTCGAGCGGGTGCGCAAGGTGGCGCAATCCGGATTCGCGCGCCATCACCGTTTCGTCGAGGACTACGATCCGTCACTGCCGCCGATCTTCGGCAATCGCGACCTCCTCGTTCAGACCTTCCTCAATCTCATCAAGAACGCCGCCGAGGCGGCGCCAGAAAGCGGCGGCGAGATCGGCCTCGCCACCGCCTATCGGCAGGGCGTGCGGCTCGCCGTGCCCGGCAGCGGCACGCGCGTGCATCTGCCGCTTGTCGTTTCGGTGAGCGACAATGGCGATGGCATCCCGGAGGATTTGCGAACCCATCTCTTCGACCCCTTCGTCACGACCAAGCACAACGGCACCGGGTTGGGTCTGGCGCTCGTCGCCAAGGTGATCGGCGATCATGGCGGCGTCATCGAGTTCGACAGTCAGCCGCGGCGGACGGTCTTTCGCGTCTACCTACCGATGGCGCCCGCCGAAAGCGTGCCGCGATGACCGCATCCACCATCCTCATTGCCGATGACGACCGCGCCATCCGCACCGTGCTGACGCAGGCTCTGGCGCGGCTCGGCTACGACGTCCGCACCACCGGCACGGCCGCGACATTGTGGCAGTGGGTCGCCGACGGCGAAGGCGATCTCGTCATCACCGACGTCGTGATGCCCGACGAGAACGGCCTTGATCTCATCCCGCGCATCCGCAAGATCCGCCCCGAGTTGCGCATCATTGCGATGAGCGCGCAGAATACGCTCATGACGGCAGTAAAGGCGACGGAGCGGGGCGCCTTTGAATACCTGCCGAAGCCCTTCGACCTGCGCGAGCTCGTCAGCGTCGTCGCGCGCGCCCTCACGCAGCCGGTCGCGGCGCCTGAACCGAGTGGCGACATCGATTCGGACGAGCAGCTCCCGCTGATCGGCCGCTCGCCGGCGATGCAGGAGATCTACCGCATCCTCGCTCGCCTCATGGGAACCGATCTCACGGTGATGATCGCCGGGGAAAGCGGCACGGGCAAGGAGCTGGTGGCGCGGGCGCTCCATGATTTCGGCAAGCGCCGCAACGGCCCCTTCGTCGCCGTCAACATGGCGGCAATCCCGCGCGAGCTCATCGAGAGCGAGCTCTTCGGCCATGAGAAGGGAGCTTTCACCGGCGCTGCCGCGCGGTCGGTCGGCCGCTTCGAGCAAGCGCAAGGCGGCACGCTCTTTCTCGACGAGATCGGCGACATGCCGATCGAGGCGCAGACCCGGCTCTTGCGGGTTCTGCAGTCAGGGGAATACACGACGATCGGCGGCCGCCTGCCGATCCGTGCGGATGTGCGCATCATCACCGCAACGCATCGCGACCTGCGCCAACTGATCCGCCAGGGCTTGTTCCGCGAAGATCTCTTCTATCGCCTCAACGTCGTGCCGATTCGCCTGCCGCCGTTGCGCGAGCGCAGCGAGGACATCTCCGCGCTCGTCCGGCATTTCCTCGCGCTTGCCGCGGCCGAGGGCCTGCCGGCCAAGACTCTCGACCAGGCAGCGATGGAGCGCCTTGCGCATTATCGCTGGCCCGGCAACGTGCGCGAGCTCGAAAATCTGGTGCGGCGCCTCTCGGCGCTCTACGCGCAGGAGGTGATCGGGGTCGACGTCGTCGAGGCCGAGCTCGCCGAATCTCTGCCGCCGAGCATTTCAGCGCCGCCGACACCGGCGAGCGAAGGCTTGAGCGCCGCCGTCGAGCGTCACCTCAAGGAGTACTATGCTGCGCATAAGGACGGGCTGCCCGCTGCGGGCCTCTACGACCGTGTCCTGCGCGAAGTCGAGCGTCCCCTCATCACGCTCACCCTCGAGGCGACCCGGGGCAATCAAATCAGGGCGGCCGAGCTTCTCGGCCTCAACCGCAACACGTTGCGCAAAAAGATCCGCGAATTGGACATTGCGATCATGCGCGGCTTAAGATGACGAGGGCGCGCCGGCTCGCTCCGGCCGCATCGTGCAATGCGTGAGGCATCGGTTTGAGAGCAGCAGGCACGAGCCTGTCGCGACGGGCAACCCGCTGGGCAGGACGCGTCGGACTCGGCCGCAAGGTCATGGTGGCGTTGGCCTTTGCCGCGCTCGCTTCGGGCATGGCGACCTACGCCGCCATTACCGGGCTTCCGCCGTTCGGGCCGAGCGGCATTACTGTCCTGCCGCTGCTCCTTCTCAACCTCGTCCTCTTGCTGCTGCTTGGCGCCCTGGTCGCCAAGCGTCTGGTCGAGGTGTGGGCGCAGCGCCGGCGCGGGCTGGCGGGCTCACGCCTTCATGTACGCCTCGTCGTGCTGTTCAGCGTCGTTGCGTTGATGCCGACCATCATCGTCGCCGTCTTCTCCTACCTGTTCCTCAGCTTCGGCCTGCAAGCCTGGTTCAGCGACCGCGTACGCACCGCGCTTTCGGAATCCTTGGCCGTCGCCGAAGCCTACCTCCACGAACATCAGCAGGTGATCCGCGCCGACGTGCTGGCAATGGCCTCGGACCTCAATCGCGATTCCTACATTCTCAGCTTCAACCACGATCGCCTCGCCGAAGTCGTCGCTCGGGAAGCGGCGCTGCGCTCGCTCAACGAGGTGGTGATCTTCGATCTCCAGGGCCACATCTTGGCGCGTTCCGGCTTCACCTTCTCGCTCGAATTCGGCCTCGTCCCCGAATGGGCGATGCGGCAGGCCCGCGAGGGCGACGTCGCGATCCTCACGGGCGACAACGAGGATCGCGTCCGCGCCTTGGTGCGGCTCGATCAGTTTCCCGGCGCATTCCTCTACGTCGGCCGCTTCATCGAGCCGCAGGTACTCTATCACATGGAACAGACGCAGCGCGCGGTCGCCCAGTATGAGCGTCTGGAGGGCGAGCGTTCGGGTGTGCAGATCACCTTCGCAATCGTCTTCCTCGTCGTGGCGCTGCTGTTCCTGTTCGCCGCGGTCTGGGTCGGCCTCAATTTCGCAACGCAACTGGCGAAGCCGATCAGCGGACTCATCGAAGCTGCCGAGCGCGTGCGCGGCGGCGACCTCTCCGCGCGCGTCGCGGAGGGCGAGAGCGACGAGGAATTCGCCTCGCTGAGCCGCGCCTTCAACCGCATGACAAGCCAGCTGCAGAGCCAGCAAGGCGAGCTCATCGAAGCCAATCGCCAGCTCGATCAGCGCCGGCGCTTTACCGAGACCGTGCTCGCCGGGGTCTCGGCCGGCGTTGTCGGTCTCGACCAGCACGGCTGTCTCAACCTGCCGAACCGTTCGGCATCGCTGTTGCTCGCAATTGATCTCGATCTCCGGATCGGTGAGGATCTGACCGAGATCGTGCCCGAGATGTCTGAGCTGTTGACCGAGGCCAGCCGTCGGCCCGATCGCCTGGCGCAATCCCAGATTCAGATCATGCGCCGCGGCCGCAACCACGTGCTTCTCGTGCGGATCGTCGCCGAGCAGGAGGAGGGCGAGGTCAAGGGCTATATCGTTACCTTCGATGAAGTAACGGAGCTGCTGGCGGCGCAGCGCAAGGCGGCCTGGGCCGATGTCGCACGTCGCATCGCGCACGAGATCAAGAACCCGCTGACGCCGATACAGCTCTCGGCCGAACGCTTGCGTCGCAAGTATCTGCATGAGATCCGCAGCGATCCCGAGACCTTCGCGATCTGCACCGACACGATCATCCGTCATGTCGAAGACATCGGCCGCATGGTCGATGAATTCTCGTCCTTCGCACGCATGCCGGCACCCGTCATCAAGCCCGAGAACGCCTTGGAAATCTGCCGACAGGCCGTCTTCCTGCAGCGCAATGCGCATATCGAAATCGACTACGAGATCGTCGCCCCGGATACGGCGCCTTCGCTCGCCTGCGATGCGCGGTTGATCGGCCAGGCTTTGACCAATCTTTTGAAGAACGCCGCGGAATCGATCGAAGGACGCGAAGGCGACAGCGTGACCCTGCCGCGCGGCCACATCACGCTGCGGTTTGAGGTCTTGGCGGAGGGCCACACCGTCATCGCCGTCGAGGACAATGGGAAGGGCCTGCCGCAGCAGGAGCGCGAACGCCTCACCGAACCATATGTCACCACGCGGGCGAAGGGCACCGGCCTCGGGCTTGCAATCGTCAAGAAGATCATGGAGGAACATGGCGGTGGTCTTGCCCTCGAGGACCGCGAGGGCGGAGGCGCGGTCGTGAAATTGACCTTCCCCGACGCAGAGCCGCGGCCGGTCGCGGCGAGCGAGCCTGAGCGGATTGCCGTACATGGGGCGTGACATCCTGATCGTCGATGACGAGACCGATATCAGAATGCTCATCGGCGGCATTCTGAAGGACGAGGGATACGAAACGCGCGACGCGGCCAACAGCACGCTCGCTCTGAAGGCCGTCCGCACGCGCCAGCCCTCGCTCGTTATCCTGGATATCTGGCTGCAGGGCAGCGAGCTCGACGGGATCGAGATCCTCAGGATCATCCGTCGCGAGTTGCCCAATCTTCCCGTCGTCATGATCAGCGGTCACGGCAACATCGAGACGGCGGTGAACGCGATCAAGATCGGTGCCTACGACTTCATCGAGAAACCATTCAAATCGGACCGGCTGCTGCTCATCGTCGAACGCGCGATCGAGGCGGCACGGCTGAGACGCGAGAACGACGAGCTACGGCTTCGCGCGGGCGGCGATGTCGATCTCATCGGCGTTTCAAACGCCGCGAGCCAGCTCCGCCAGCAGATCGACAAGGTGGCGCCGACGGGAAGCCGCGTTCTGATCACCGGCCCAGCCGGTGCAGGCAAGGAGGTCGTGGCGCGACTTCTGCATGCCCGCTCGCGACGCTCCAACGGTCCGTTCGTCGCACTCAACTGTGCGACGATGCGACCCGACCGGCTGGAGATCGAGCTGTTCGGCACCGAGGCGAGCGGCGAGGACCCGCGCAAGATCGGCACCTTCGAACAAGCGCATGGCGGCACCTTGTTTCTCGACGAGGTCGCCGACATGCCGCTCGAGACGCAGGGCAAGATCGTGCGCGCCCTCCACGAGCAAACCTTCGAGCGGGTCGGCGGGGGCGGGCGCGTCGAAGTCGATGTCCGCGTCGTCGCCGCGACGAACCGCGACCTCGCCGCCGAGATCGCGGCGGGGCGCTTTCGCGAAGACCTTTTTTATCGGCTCAACGTCATGCCGGTCCGCGTCTCGCCGTTGCGCGAGCGGCGTGAGGACATCCCGCTGCTCGCCCGCCATTTCATGACGCGCTCTTCCGCGGTCTCGGGCCTGACACCCCGCGAATTCGGCGAGGATGCCTTGGCGGCGCTGCTGGCCTATGAATGGCCGGGCAACGTTCGCCAGCTCAGGAACGCGATCGATTGGCTGCAGATCATGGCGCCGGGCGACCCGCGCGATCCGATCCGCGCCGACATGCTGCCGGCTGAAATCGGCGCAATCGCCCCGGCCGTCGTCAAATGGGACAAGGGCGGCGAGATCATGAGCTTGCCGCTACGCGATGCGCGCGAGGTGTTCGAGCGCGAATATCTGGTGGCCCAGGTGACGCGCTTCGGCGGCAATATCTCGCGCACTGCCGCCTTCGTCGGCATGGAACGGTCGGCGCTCCACCGCAAGCTCAAATCGCTCGGTGTCTTCAACGGCGAGCGCGGCCAGAAGCTGACCCCCTGATCTTGGCGCCAGCCTATCATCGACCGAGGTTTTCCATGTCGCGCATCGCCTATGTCAACGGTCGCTATGTTCCGCACGGCGCCGCGGCAATCCACATCGAGGATCGCGGCTATCAATTCGCCGATGGCGTCTATGAGGTGATCGCCGTTCAAGGAGGTAAACTCGTCGACGAGATGCCGCACTTGGCACGGCTCGAGCGCTCGCTGGCGGAGCTGCGAATCGCGCCGCCGATGTCGCGCCGCGCGCTCGGCCTCGTCATGCGCGAGGTCGTCCGCCGCAACGGCGTTCGCAACGGCATCATCTATCTTCAGGCGACGCGGGGCGTCGCACGCCGCGACCACCCCTTTCCAGTTGAGAGCGATACCGCGCTCGTCATGACCTCGCGCCGCTCGCGGCCGCCCAGCCGCAAGGCGATCGAGGAGGGGATCGCCGTCATCACGATCCCGGATATTCGTTGGGCTCGCTGCGACATCAAATCGGTGTCGCTCCTGCCCAACATTCTGGGCAAGCAGCAGGCCCGCGAGAGCGGCGCCTATGAGGCCTGGCAGGTCGACCGCGACGGCATGGTCACCGAAGGAACCTCGACCAATGCCTGGATCGTGACGCCGGCGGGCGAGCTGGTGACGCGGCAGACCGACAACGCCATCCTGAACGGAGTCACCCGCCTGGCGCTCATCGAGATTGCACGGCATGAGGGCCTCACCTTCGTCGAGCGGCCATTCAGCGTCGCCGAAGCCAAGGCAGCGCGCGAGGCGTTCCTGACGAGCACGACCTCGCTCGTCATGCCGGTCGTGCGCATCGACGACACGGTGATCGGCGAGGGCAAGCCGGGAGCCATCGGCCGCCGCCTCTTCGCGCTCTATGCAGCCCATGTCGAAACCGGCGAGGCGGCATGATCTCCGCCGCATCTGCCACACCCCTCAGTCGCCCGCGCGCATTGATCTTCGACTGGGACAATACGCTCGTCGACACTTGGCCGACGATCCACGACGCGCTCAACCACACGCTTGCTGCGATGGGACACACGCCGTGGAGCTTGGAGGAAAGCAAGCAACGGGTCCGCCTCAGCCTGCGCGACAGTTTCCCCAAGCTCTTTGGCGCGCGCTGGGAGGAGGCGAGGCAGATCTACCTCGCGTCATTTCTGGCGATGCACCTCGATCGTCTTACCGTCCTGCCGGGGGTCGTTGAACTCGTCGAGCATTTGAGCGGGGCGGGGTTCTATCTCGCCGTGGTGAGCAACAAGACCGGGCCGATCCTCCGCCGCGAGGCAGAAAAATTGGGATGGAGCCGACATTTCAAGCGATTTGTCGGTGCCACCGATGCACCGGCAGACAAACCTGATGCGGCACCCGTTCGGATGGCCCTCGACGGCAGTCAGATTCCGCCTGGACGCGACGTCTGGTTCATTGGCGACACCGCAGTCGACATGGAGTGCGCCGTCAATGCCGGCTGCGTTCCGGTTCTGCTCGGTCCGGTCGATCCAGCGAGCGCAGAATTCGCCACCCACAAGCCGGAACTCGCCTTCCGGGACAGCGGCGCGCTTTTTCTGCACATGCGCACCTTGTGATTTTCGATTGACGACCAATCTTCATAGCAAAGGAGACTTGGCGCGGAATGTGCCACGCCGGCCGGCCGAAATCGGGCCCGTAGGGCTCCAAGAACCCGCGCGATAAGGGAAAAACCCATGACAGCTGAGAAAGCGCAGAACGTCCAAGACGTCTTCCTCAACCACGTCCGCAAGAACAAGACGCCCGTGACGGTCTTTCTCGTCAACGGTGTCAAGCTGCAGGGAATTATCACCTGGTTCGATAATTTCTGTGTTCTTCTGCGCCGCGACGCACACTCGCAGCTTGTATACAAGCATGCGATCTCGACAGTGATGCCGGCGCAACCGGTGCAGCTGTTCGAGCCGAAAGAGGGCGGCGAAGTTTGATTTGGTGACGTCGGCGAACGAACGGCACAGCGCGTCGAACGGCCGGGCACTGGTCGTCCATCCGGCGTTGAAGGTACCGCCGCGCAGCCGCGGCGAGACCGCACGTGCGCCCGAATCTCGACTTGCCGAAGCCGTGGGCCTCGCCCGTGCCATCGACCTCGACGTGGCGCGCGCTGAAATCATTCGCCTGACGCGCCTGCGTCCGGCCACTCTCCTTGGAAGCGGCTCGGTCGAGACATTGGGCCGAACGATCGCCGAAGCCGAGATTGGCGTCGCCATCGTCGACGCCACGGTCTCGCCGGTGCAGCAGCGCAATCTCGAGAAGGCGTGGAAATGCAAGGTGATCGACCGCACCGGCCTCATCCTCGAGATTTTCGGTGCGCGGGCGCGGACGCATGAGGGCCGCCTTCAGGTCGAGCTCGCGGCGCTCTCCTACCAACGCTCGCGTCTCGTCCGTTCCTGGACCCATCTGGAGCGTCAGCGCGGCGGCTTCGGCTTTCTCGGCGGTCCCGGCGAGAGCCAGCTCGAAATCGACCGGCGCCTCATCGGCGACCGCATCGCGAAACTCAAGCTCGAGATCGAGGATGTGAAGCGGACGCGGGCGCTGCACCGCGTGGCGCGCAAGCGCGTCCCTTATCCGGTGATCGCCCTTGTGGGCTATACGAATGCGGGGAAATCGACGCTGTTCAACCACCTGACGCGCGCCGAGGTGGTCGCCAAGGATTTGCTCTTCGCGACCTTAGACCCGACGATGCGGCAGCTCCGGCTGCCATCCGGGCGGAAGGCCATTCTGTCCGATACCGTAGGCTTCATCTCCGATCTGCCGACGCATCTCGTCGCGGCCTTCCGCGCGACCCTCGAGGAGGTGACGGAAGCCGACCTCATCCTCCATGTTCGCGATGTCCATCACCCGGAAAGCGAGGCGCAACGCCAAGACGTCCATGCCGTCTTGACCGAGCTCGGCCTCGCAAAGGCGGTCGAGGATGGCCTCATCGAGGTCCTGAACAAGATCGACTTGCTGGAGCCGAGCGAACGCGACGCCATCATCGCGCAATCGCGCCGCAACCAGGATGCCGTGCCTCTTTCGGCTTTGACCGGAGAAGGGGTAAACAAGCTTAGAGACCTCCTCGATCGTCGGTTCGATGCCGGCCGTCACGCCGTCGAGCTGGCGGTCCCGCTGAGCGACGGCGCGTCGATCGCTTGGCTTTACGCGCATGGCGAGGTGGTGGAGCGGCGCGACGATGAGAGGCACGCTCATTTCGCGATCCGCCTCTCGCCGGCCGATATCGGCCGCTTCAAGCATCGCACGCTGCACTGAGCGATGCTGCCCGGCAGCGAGACCGTCGCGCGCCTCATTGCCGAGACCGCCGCGATCGAGATCATGCCGCGCTTCGCGAAGCTCGGAAAGGACGACATCAGCGAGAAACGGCCAGGCGACCTCGTGACGGTCGCCGACGTCGCCGCCGAGGCGCGCTTGAGCCGCCTCCTTCTCGATCTCCTGCCGGGTTCGCGAATCGTCGGTGAGGAGGCGGTCGCCGCCAATCCCAAAATCCTCGAAGCGCTCGCCGGCGACGATCCGGTCTGGCTCGTCGATCCAATCGACGGCACCGTCAATTTCGCCGAGGCCAAACCGATCTTCGCCGTCATGGTCGCGCTGGTGCGCCGCGGCGTGACGCTGATGGGCTGGATCCACGATCCGGTGAGCGGCGTCACCGCATCGGCCATTGCCGGGGAGGGGGCGTGGCGCGGCGGCGAACGCCTCTCGACCGCGCGAACGCCATCGCCGGGCGCCGGCGACGGCCTCTTATGGTCTGGGAACCGCAAGCTTGCCCGCAAGATCGGCGCCAGCGCGGAAATCATCGGCTCGGTCTTCGATCTGCGCTGTGCCGGACATGAATATCTGGCGCTCGCAAGCGGCGAAGCGCATGTCGCGCTCTACCATCGGCTTCACCCTTGGGACCACGCGCCGGGCCAGCTTTTGCATCGCGAAGCCGGCGGATTCAGCGCACTCCTCGACGGCACGCCCTATGTCCCACGCGCCATCTCGAGCGGGATGCTTCTCGCCCCAGACGAGGCAAGCTGGAGGCGCTTCCACGCCCTCTTGATCGCCGCACGATAGGATGCGATAGCTCGACTTTGCCCAGGTCTAAGGTATGGTCGGCGCGGTAGGAAGGAGCAGGCGATGCAGGTTGCGTTCATCGGTCTCGGCGTCATGGGAACCCCCATGGCGGGGCATCTCGCCAAAGCCGGGCACGCGGTCACGGTCTACAACCGCACCGGCGCCAAGGCGCGATCCTGGGTCGAGGCCCATGGCGGGATCGCGGCCGAGACGCCGGCAAAAGCCGCGGCGTCGGCCGAGATCGTTTTCGTCTGCGTCGGCAATGATGACGACCTCCGCCAAGTCGTGGCCGGACCCGAGGGCGCCTTCGCCGGGATGAAGAGCGGGACGATCCTCGTCGACCATACGACCGCCTCGGCCGAAATCGCGCGCGAGCTGGAGGCGTTGGGGCGAGGGAAGGGGTTGCATTTCCTCGACGCACCGGTCTCAGGCGGCGAAGCGGGCGCCATCAACGGCAAGCTCACCATCATGGTGGGCGGCGAGCCCGCCGCCTTCGCCAAGGCCGAGCCGGTCATGGCCTGCTATGGCCGCGCCGTCACCCTCATGGGGCCGGTCGGCAGCGGTCAGCTTACCAAGATGGTCAATCAAATCTGCATCGCCGGCCTCGTCCAGGCGCTTTCCGAAGGGTTGAACTTCGCCGTCAATGCCGGGCTCGACGCGGCGAAGGTCGTCGAGGTGATCTCGAAGGGCGCGGCGCAATCATGGCAGATGGACAATCGCGCAGCGACCATGCTTGCCGGCAAGTTCGACTACGGCTTCGCCGTCGATTGGATGCGCAAGGATCTCGGCATCTGCTTCGCCGAGGCGCGGCGCAACAAATCGTCGCTCCCGGCAACTGCCCTTGTCGACCAGCTCTATCAGCGCGTCCAGGCGCGCGGCGGCAACCGCTGGGACACGTCGAGCCTCATCGATCTTTTGAAGAGGCCGTAGCACCCGCTTCTTCAGCCTTGGCCCGCCGCCATTCGACCTCCATCTCGTCGAGCGTCGAATCCCTCGTCGATTTCCCCGCCGCGGCAAGGCCAGCCTCGACCCGGCGGAAGCGGCGTTCGAATTTTGAAACGGCATTCCGTAGAGCTGTTTCCGAGTCGATCTTCAGATGGCGTGCGAGGTTGACCGTGGCGAAGAGAAGATCGCCGAGTTCATCCTCCAAGCGTTCCGCCGCGCCGCCGGTGGCGAGCTCCGCGCGGAGTTCTTCCACCTCTTCCGCAATCTTTGCGAAGACCGGCTCGATTTCCGGCCAATCGAAGCCGACGCGCGCGGCCCGCGCCTGAATCTTCTGAGCGCGCGTCAGGGCGGGGAGGGCTGTCCCGACCCCGTCGAGGGCGCTGTGCGGCCCGTCCGCTGCCTTGGCGCGGCGCTCTTGCGCTTTCTGCTCCTCCCAAGCGAGGGTTTGTGCCTCGGCCGAGGCGATCCCGGCCGTGCCGAAGACGTGCGGATGGCGGCGCACCATCTTGTCGGCGATGGCGGCGGCGACATCGTCGAAAGCGAACTCGCCCTTCTCCTCGGCCATGCGCGCGTGGAAGACCACCTGGAAGAGGAGATCGCCCAGCTCGTCCTTGAGCGAAGCCATGTCGCCTTGCGCGATCGCCTCGGCGACCTCGTAGGCTTCCTCGATCGTATAGGGCGCGATCGTCGCAAAATCCTGCTCGCGGTCCCACGGGCAGCCGCGTTCGGAATGGCGAAGCCGCGCCATGATGCCGAGGAGGCGTTGCATGCTGTCGGACTGGTCCATCGCCCACGAAACTATCGCGGGCGATGGGGAGAGGGAAGGCGGATCAGGATTTGTATTTGACGTCGCGCAGGCGGATGAGGCCATCGGGATCGACCCGCACCGTCAGCGGGCCTGTCGCCTCGACATGCGAGATGGCGTTGATCTCGCTCTTGCGCCGGCTGTCGGGCAGGGTCATGGCGCGGTCGAGGCTGAATTTGACCGCGGCGGCGTCGACCGGCTCGCCGTCTTGGAACGTCATGCCCGGCCGGATCTTGAACGTCATCGACTTGCCGTCTTCAGCGGTCGACCATTCCGTTGCGATCATCGGCACGAAACTCTGATCAGGCGCGCTTCAGCCTTTTTCATTGCGTCGCGATGCAACTGCTAGGCCGCTTCGGCCTCGAGCGCCTCGCCGAGCTCGATCGGGTGCGCCAGGGCCGAATTCAGCTTGTCGCGATCGAGCTCGCCTTCCCAGCGCGAGACGACGATCGTCGCGACGCCGTTGCCGACGAGGTTGGTGAGGGCGCGGCACTCGCTCATGAATTTATCGATGCCGACCAGGATGGCGATGGACTGAAGCGGAATATCGGGGATGATCGCCAAGGTCGCGGCGAGGGTAATGAAGCCGGCGCCGGTCACCCCTGAAGCGCCCTTCGAGGTCAGCATTGCGATGAAGAGGATCGTCATCTCCTGACCGAAGGTGAGATGCGTGTTCGTCGCTTGCGCCAGGAAGAGCGTTGCAAGCGTCATATAGATGTTCGTGCCGTCGAGGTTGAAGCTGTATCCCGTCGGAATGACGAGGCCGACGACCGATTTCGACGCGCCGAGGCGTTCCATCTTCTGAATCATGTGCGGCAGCACCGTCTCCGACGAGCTGGTACCGAGGACGATGAGCAGCTCGTCCTTGATATATCCGATGAAGCGGAAGATCGAGAAACCCGTCACATGCGCGATGGCGCCGAGCACGACAAGCACGAAGAGGATGCTCGTCGTGTAGAAGGTCAGGATGAGGGCGGCGAGGTTCCACAGCGAGCCGAGCCCGTATTGACCGATCGTGAAGGCCATGGCACCGAAGGCGCCGAGCGGTGCCACCCGCACGATGATGCCGATGATGCGGAAGAAGACCTTGCCGGCGGCATCGATCGCAGCAGCGATCCGCTGGCCGATCGGACCCATATGGGAGATGGCGAAGCCACTCAGGATGGCGATGAGCAAGATCTGCAGCAGATCGCCTTTGACGAAAGCGTCGAAAAAGGTGTTGGGAATGATCGCCAGCAGATGCGCGACGATACTCTCCTTCTTCGCTTGCTCGGCGTAGGTGGCGACCGCCTTCGGATCGAGCGTCGCCGGGTCGATGTTGAAGCCGGCGCCGGGGTGAGCAATCTCGCCGATGACGAGGCCGATGGCGAGCGCGACGGTCGAGACGATTTCGAAATAGACGAGCGCCTTCAGCCCGACCCTGCCGACCTTTGTGAGATCGGTGACCGAGGCGATGCCGTGCACGATGGTGCAGAAGATGACCGGCGCGATCATCATGCGGATGAGGGCGATGAAGCCGTCGCCGAACGGCTTCATGGCGATCCCGGTCTGCGGGTAGAAATGCCCGAGGAAAACGCCGATCCCTATGGCGATCAACACCTGGATGTAAAGCACGCTGTACCAGGGGCGGCGTGATGTCGCGGGGGCGCTCCCGATCGAAGCCATTCTCTTCTGTCCCCACGATGACGGCCGAACGAGACCCTCGGCGAGGAATATCGTCAAACGCGATCGAGGGGAAGGGCTTCGATGCTCTGCCCCGTGTCAGCGCCGCATCTGATCGGGCCAGAAGCGAGTGTGAGCGCGGGCGAGGCCGCCGCCAAGACCGATCGGCACGCCGTCGGCGCGCCAGCACGAGGCGCCCGTCAATGTACCGTCCGCCGCGAAAGCGATCGCGTTCATCCCACCTGCCACATGCGGCACGGTGCTGATCGCATGGCCGCGCGCGCGAAGCGCCGCAAGCACCGTCTCCGGCACGCCGTTCTCGATCTCGACCGCACCGCCCTGCGTCCAGAGGCGCGGCGCCTCGACCGCTTCTTGCGGCGACATGCCGTGATCGATGAGGTTGAGAAGCGCCTGCACAGCCGAGCCGAAGATTCGGAGCCCGCCGGGGAGGCCGAGCGCGTAGATCGGCTTGCCGCCCTTCAGCGCCATCACTGGAGACATCGAGGTCGTGATGCGCTTGCCCGGCGCGACCGAGAGCGCTTTGCCCGGATGCGGATCGAACAGGTACATGTAGTTGTTCGGGATGATCCCTGTTCCGGGCACGATGAAGCGCGCACCGAACAGGCTGTTGATCGTCTGCGTGCTGGCAACGACGTTTCCGGCGGCGTCGGCGACGGTGACATGCGTCGTATGCGGCGACGAAGCGGGCGCGACGTCGGCGCTCCAGGCTTGCGCGCGCTGCGGATCGAGACGGGCGCGACGCTCGGCGGCATAGGATTTGGCGATGAGGCGCGCCACCGGCACGTCGACGAAGGCGGGGTCCGCCGTCGCTGCCGCACGATCGGCAAAGGCGATCTTCAAGACTTCCGCGAGGAGATGCAGCGAATCCGCCGAGCCGAATCCCATGCGGGCGATATCATATCCCTCGAGGATGTTCAGCATCTGGAGGAGGTGGACGCCGCCCGAGGCCGGTGGGGGTGGCCCGACGATGTCGAAGCCGCGATACGTCCCGCGCACGACCTCGCGCTCGATCGTCCGATACCGGGTCAGATCGGCGATCGTGAGGAGGCCGCCTTTCGCGGCGATATGGCCGGCGACGTGCGCCCCAAGCACGCCGCCGTAGAGCGCGTCCGCTCCGTCGCGCGCGACGGTACGAAGCGTCTCGGCATAGTCGCCTTGGACGAGGCGGCTGCCGGCGGCGATCGGTGCACAGTCCGGCAAGAAGAGCCGTGCGATCTCGCAATCGCCGGCGAGGTCGGCCGCGACTTCGGCGACGCATTCGGAGAGATAGGGTGTGACGCGGAAGCCGCGCGATGCATGTCGCACCGCCGGCTCCATCACATCGGCAAGAGGGAGGGTACCGAAGCGCTCGAGCGTTTCGCACCAACCTTTCAGCGTTCCGGCCACCGC
>JBGPOZ010000011.1:0-42225 GCA_041488295.1 Allostellaceae bacterium | reverse complement strand
TCGGCATCGCCGAACATTTTGACATAGCCGCCAAGCGGCACCGCACTCAGCTTCCAACGCGTTCCCGCGCGATCATGCCAACCGAAGATTTCCGGGCCAAACCCGATCGAAAAGACCTCAACCCGAACACCGTTGCGACGCGCAATGAAGTAGTGCCCGAACTCGTGCACGAAGACGAGTACGGTGAGGACGATAAGGAACGTTCCGACCATGCGCACGCCGGGCACCGCGATCAGATAGTCCCAGCTGCCGATCAATGAATCCATCTATCGCAATCCGTTCAGTTAAATCTAAATCGCGCGCGCCTTGGCCGCCGGGCCGATCAGGGCACTGGCAACCTCGCGCGCAGCTTTGTCGAAATTGTGGACATCATCCAGATTCGACAGGCCAGTGTCGTCGAATGACGCCAGCGTACGCTCGACGAGGCGCACGATGTCGAGGAAACCGATCGCCCGATCGAGAAACGCCTGTACGGCGATCTCGTTGGCTGCGTTGAGGATAGTTGGGCATCCGCCGCCCTGTTGCAAGGCATGGCGCGCAATCCGAAGGGCCGGAAAACGCTGCTCGTCGGGCGCCGCGAAGGTCAGCCGGCCAAGCGCCGCGAGGTCGAGCCGAGGCGTCGGCGCCGTCATTCGATCGGGCCAGGCGAGGGCATGGGCGATCGGCGTGCGCATATCGGGGGCGCCAAGCTGGGCCAACACCGAGCCGTCGCGGTAAGCGACCATGCCATGTACGATCGACTGATGGTTGATGAGGATGTCGATCTGCGTCTCCGGCAATCCGAAGAGATGATGTGCCTCAATCAACTCGAGGCCTTTGTTCATCATCGTCGCCGAGTCGACCGAGATCTTCGGCCCCATGCTCCAATTGGGGTGGGCGATCGCCTGTTCGGGCGTCACATAGCCCATGGCATCGAACGGAAGCTCGCGGAATGGTCCGCCGCTGCCGGTGAGGACGATGCGGTCGATCGCGTCGCGCTGCTTGCCCTCAAAGACCTGAAAGATAGCGTTGTGTTCGCTGTCCACCGGAAGCAAGGTCGCCGCATGACGCTTGACCTCGTCCATAAAGATCGCGCCGGCGCAAACGAGCACCTCTTTGTTGGCAAGCGCAACGATCGCGCCACGCCGTACCGCCTCGAGTGTCGGCGCCAGGCCGGCAGCACCGACGATCGCTGCCATGACCCAATCGGCGGGGCGGGCGGCCGCCTCGATCACCGCCTCGGGTCCTGCGGCCGCCTCGACGCCGCTCCCCGCCAAAGCGATCTTGAGCGCGCTGTACCGACTCGCATCGGCGATCACAGCAAGCCGCGCACCGAGCTTGCGCGCCTGTGTCGCCAGCATCTCGACGTTGCGGTGCGCAGTCAGCGCCTCGACGGCGAAATCCGCCGGCTGGCGCTCGATGAGATCGATCGTGTTGCAACCGACCGATCCCGTGCTGCCGAGCACCGTGACGCGGCGCGGCTCTCGCCTTTCGCGCCTCGAATACGAGGTCGTACTCATCGTCCCACCACCACGCTGCCGCCGCCAACGAGGTCAAGGAACGCAACGGCCGGAATCACCGCCAGCAGGCCGTCGAGACGATCCAGCAGACCGCCATGCCCTGGAATGAGCCCGCTCGAATCCTTGACGCCAAAACGGCGCTTTGCAAATGATTCCGCCAGATCGCCCAATTGTGCGATGACGGCGAGGAGCCCGCAGATCAGCGGTAGAGACGGGCGGATCGGCGCGCCGAAGGCGATCGCTGTTCCGGTGCCGGCAATGGTCGCGAAGAAAACCCCGCCGAGCAGACCCGACCAGGTCTTGCTCGGGCTGATGCGCGGCGCCAGCCGTGGTCCGCCGATGGTGCGACCGGCCACATAGGCACCAATGTCGGTGGCCCAAACGACAGCAAGGATCAAAAAAACCGTCGTCCGCCCAACCGCCGCGTCCTTTGCCAACCAGAGGAGCGCCATGCACGGAAGCCCGATCCAGACCACGCCGATGAAAGCAGTCACCAGCGCGCCTGTGCGCCGGCCGAGCGCACCCGCCAGCAAGGCTCCGCCACCCAGCAGGATGAGCGCAAGGCGTGGCACATCGACCGCGACCGCGAAGGTGCCGGCAATGATGGCGGCGATGATTGCAATGCCGCACGCGTCGACGCGCCCATGTCCGCAAAGCCGCGCCCATTCCCAACCCATGAGGCCGCCGGCCGCGGCGGTCAAAATCAGGAGGAAAGTCCCGCCGACCCATGCGGCGGCCAGCGCGACAGGCGCCAGCACGAGCGCCGACAAGACGCGCAGTCTCAGCGTGCCAGCGCTATCGCGAACCAATTGAGGCGCCGTATCGACGATCGCGACCATGATAGTCCTGAACCGCCTTCTCAAGATCACTCTTCGCGAAATCTGGCCACAGCGTGTCGGTGAAAATGAACTCCGCATACGCTGCCTGCCAGAGCAGGAAATTGCTGATCCGCTGCTCGCCGCTGGTGCGGATGACAAGATCCGGATCGGGGATGTCGGCCGTCAAGAGGTGGCTCGCAACGCAAGCTTCATCAACCGCCTCAGGGTCGAGCTCATCAGCCGCCGCCCGTCGCGCGATGGCGCGCGCCGCGAGGGCGATCTCGTCGCGCCCCCCATAGGAAAGCGCGACCGTGAGATTGAGGCCGGTGTTGCCGCGCGTCAAATTCTCACCGTTCTCAATCAGCGTCACGATATCAGGGGCAAGCCGCGCGCGTTGACCGATGATGCGCAACCGGACGCCGTTTCGATGCAGCTCGGCGATCTCACCGCGCAGATAGTGGCGCAGGAGCCCCATCAGATCGTCGATCTCCGCGAGCGGCCGTTTCCAATTCTCCGAAGAAAAGCCGAACAAGGTGAGATAAGAGATGCCGAGTTCCGCGGCGGCCTTGACCGTGCGCCGCACCGCATCAGCGCCACGGCGGTGCCCAGCGATGCGGGGCAGCCCGCGCGAGGTCGCCCAGCGGCCATTGCCGTCCATGATGATCGCGACATGGGCCGGCGGGTCCGGCAGCGGGATGTGAGCACTCGTATCCATGCCGGTCAGACCTGAAGGACCTCTTTTTCTTTCTGAGACAAAACCTCATCGATCTTTTTGATGTACTCGTCGGTCAGCCCCTGAATGTCATGTTGCAACTTGCGGTGCTGATCCTGCGAAATCTCGCCGTCCTTTTCCTTTTTCTTCAACGGATCGAGACCGTCGCGACGCACGTTACGAACCGAGACACGCGCCTGCTCGGAGTATTTCGCAGCGACGCGGGTGAGCTCGCGGCGGCGATCCTCGGTGAGGTCGGGAATGGGCACGCGGATGGTCTGCCCCTCGGTCTGCGGGTTGAGGCCAAGCCCGGCTTCGCGAATCGCCTTGTCGACCGCCTTTGCCATGGCGCGGTCCCAGACCTGCACCACGATGAGCCGCGGCTCGGGAACGCTCACCGAGGCAAGTTGGTTGAGCGGCATCGAATTGCCGTAGGCTTCGACATGCACCGGCTCGAGCAGATTGGTCGAGGCACGCCCCGTCCGCAACCCGGCGAATTCCTTGCGCAGCATGTCGAGCGCGCCGTCCATGCGCCGGCGCAGTTCTTTGATCAGCGGGTCGTCCGCCATCGTTCAGCTCTCCTCCGTGATGATGGTGAAAAGCCCTCTGCCATTGACAACATCGGCGAAGCCGCCGGAATTGTGAATAGAAAAGACGAGGATCGGAATGCGGTTTTCCCGAGCGAGCGAAATCGCCGAGGCGTCCATCACCTGGAGGTCGCGCGACAGCACTTCGAGATAGGTCAGCCTGTCGTAGCGCCGCGCGTCCGGGACCTTCTTCGGATCTGCGCTGTAGACGCCGTCGACCTTGGTCGCCTTGATGAGCGCGTGGCAGCCCATCTCCGAGGCGCGCAGCGCCGCCGCCGTGTCGGTCGTGAAGAACGGATTGCCGGTGCCGGCGGCGAAAATGACGACGCGGCGCTTTTCCATGTGCCGGATCGCCCGCCGGCGGATGTAGGGTTCGCACACCGCCTGCATGCCGATCGCTGATTGAACGCGTGTCGCGACGCCGCATCGCTCGAGCGCGCTCTGCATCGCCAGCGAATTGATGACGGTCGCCAGCATTCCCATGTAGTCGGCAGTGGAACGCTCCATGCCGCGCGCGGCGCCGGCGAGACCACGGAAGATGTTGCCGCCGCCGATGACGAGACAGATCTCGACGCCGAGATCGTGGACCGATTTTACCTCGGCGGCGATCCGATCGACCATGACCGGATCAAGACCGTAATCCTGATCGCCCATCAACGCTTCGCCCGAGATCTTGAGCAAGACGCGTCGATACGGGGCAGACAACGACATCAAGACTAACCCTCGAACGCGCGAGCAACCTGGGAGGGCGCCCCGAGGCGGGTCCGAGGCGCGGCGACGGCGGAATAATACATCAATCGTGCGCCCGACGCTCGCCCTCAATGGCGTGACCCGGCATGGCGCGATCGGCCTTATCGCCCAAGCTGAGCTGCGACCTCGGCGGCGAAATCGGCACGTTCCCTCTCGATCCCCTCGCCCAGCGCATAGCGCGCAAAGCCGGTGACGGCGATCGGCGCTCCAGCCTCCTTCGCAGCGGCTTCGACTACCTTGGCGATACGGGTCTCGCCATCGATGACGAAGATCTGCTCGAGGAGGACGACTTCCTCGTAATATTTGCGCAGACGGCCCTCGACCATCTTGTCGATGATGGCATCGGGCTTGCCGCTTGCCTTCGCCTGCTCGCGCAAGACGTCGCGCTCGCGGTCGAGCGATGCCTTGTCGACCGAGGCGACATTGAGGAATTGCGGATTGGCGGCGGCGATGTGCATGGCGAGCTGTTTGCCGAGCGCCGTGACGCGGCCCGCCTCGCCCGCCGATTCGAGCGCGACGATCACGCCGATCTTGCCGAGTCCGGCGGTGAGCGCATTGTGAACATAGGAAACGACGGCACCCTTCGCGACGCGGAGATGTTGCAGCCGCCGCAGATTCATGTTCTCGCCGACCGTCGCGACGAGGTGCGTCAACTGCTCGGCGACGCTTCGGCCCGCGCCGGGAAATGGCGCGTTCTTCACCGCTTCGAGCTCACCCTTGTCGAGCGCGATCTCCGCCGCCTTTCGGACGAAATCTTGAAAGGCCTCGTTGCGCGCGACGAAGTCGGTCTCGGAATTCACCTCGACGACGGCGCCCGCCATACCTTGCGTCGCGACACCGACCAGGCCTTCTGCGGCGACGCGCCCCGCTTTCTTGGCAGCCGCGGCAAGCCCCTTCTTGCGCAGCCAATCGACCGCGCCTTCCAGTTCGCCGCTCGTCTCGCCGAGTGCGCGCTTGCAATCCATCATGCCGGCACCGGTCTTCTCGCGCAGCTCCTTGACGAGCGCGGCGGTGATTTCAGCCATAATTCTAACCCCTGGCGAAGTGTCGCATCGACATCGGCGCTGACAACGCGATGTACGGCGACATGAATTTACGCCGCGGCGTCGGCGCCGGTTCCGTCGGCGGCTTCGGCGGGCGGCGGCATCTCGGCACTGTTCTCGGGCAGGCTTTCACCCGGGATTTCCGCCCTGGCACCGACATCGACGCCGGAGCCGGTCAGCTCCGCCTGCAGGCCGTCGAGCACGGCCGCCGAAGCGAGCTCGCAGTAGAGGTGGATGGCGCGCATGGCATCGTCATTTCCAGGGATCGGGTAGGCGATGCCGTCTGGCGAGGAGTTCGAATCGAGAATGGCGACGACGGGAATCTTCAGCGTGTTCGCCTCGCGGACGGCGATCGCCTCCTTGTTCGTGTCGATGACGAAGAGGATGTCCGGCAGCCCGCCCATCTCTTTGATGCCGCCCAGCGCCCGCTCGAGCTTGTCGCGGTCGCGCGTCAGCTCGAGGAGCTCGCGCTTGGTGAGGCCGCTCTGCGTCTCGGTGATGCGCTCGTCGAGCTCGCGCAGGCGCTTGATCGACTGCGAGATCGTCTTGAAATTGGTCAGCATCCCGCCAAGCCAGCGGTGATTGATGTAGTACTGGCCGCAGCGCTTGGCCGCCTCGGCGATCGGTTCCTGCGCCTGACGCTTGGTGCCGACGAAAAGGACGCGCCCACCACCCGCCACGACATCGCGCAGCGTCTGCAGGCCACGGTGGAGCATCGGAACGCTCTGCTCCAGGTCGATGATGTGGATGCCGTTGCGTACGCCGAAGATGTAAGACTCCATCTTCGGGTTCCAGCGTCGGGTGTGATGTCCAAAATGGACGCCCGCTTCCAGGAGCTGGCGCATCGTGAAGGTCGGCATGGTCATGCGATCGGATCCTTTTCCGGTTGAGCCGCCACGGGGGTCATCGACGCAAAGGCGTCGACACCGGAGCGAGCCGCCAAAGCGGCCGCGGCCCCGTGTGAGGGGTTGCAGTGCGGGCGAGGTGATAGGCCGGATCGCCCGGATTTGCAAGTCAAAGCGTCGACAAATCGCTTGACGGACTGTCCCGCTCCAATGGTTTCGATGTTTTTCAATCCTCTAAACGGCAGAATAACAGTTAGTATTTTGAGTGCCCCGCCGACGATCATGATATGAATAGAAAGGCAGATGGAGGTGGAGACGGCCATGGCGACGGAAACGGAATCGAAAATCCATCGCGGCGGCTGCCTTTGCGGCGCCGTGCGTTACGAGGCGCGCGGTGCGCTCCGCTCGGTCATTGCCTGCCACTGCACGCAATGCCGCCGCCAAACCGGCCACTTCATGGCCGCGACCGCGGCGAAATTGGCCGATTTTGCCTTGAAGAGCGACAGCGGACTGCGATGGTACCGCTCGTCGCCGGAAGCGCAGCGCGGCTTTTGCGGCATCTGCGGATCGACGCTCTTCTGGCAACGCGACGGCGGCGATCATATCAGCATCGCCGCCGGTACGCTCGACGGCGCGTCCGGCGTCACCATCGTCCGCCACATCTTCACGGCAGATAAGGGCGATTACTACACGATTGCCGACGGCGTGCCGCAATCGGAGCGTTGGGACTAAGGTTCTCCGTGCCCTGCCTCAGATATCATGCACATCGAGCACCCCCGGCAGTGACTTGACGGCGGCGCGGAGGCCCGGGCCGATCTTATAGCCGCCGGGGATCTGGATCTCGACCTCGCGTGCGGGCGGCACGCTGACGACGATCGCGACGCGGCCACGGCCAGGCCCGTCGCGGCCGATGATGCCCTTCAACGGCTTCAACGCGGCTGGCTCCACGACGAAGACGCGAAGCCCGGCGGCGGCATGCGCCACGACGGCATCGAGCGGCTCGATCTTCTGCGTCATCAAGCGCAGCGTATCCTCCTCCATCCGGCCATCGACGGTGACGAGCAGCGGTTGCCCTGAGTCGAGCAGCTGGCGCGTTTGGCTCAGCACTTCCGAGAAGACGGTGAGCTCGTAGAGACCGGAAGTGTCGGACATCTGCACGAAGGCGAACCGGCTGCCGCGCGCCGAGGTGCGCTCCTTCTTGCCGACGACGATGCCCGCGAGCTTGTGGCGTGAAGACCCTCCGGCGGCGAGCCGTGCCGGCAGATCGACGATCCGGGTGACGCCGACGCGCGCCAGACTCTTGCCATAGGCATCGAGCGGGTGTGCCGAGAGGTAGAAGCCGATGGCGTCGAACTCGTTCTGGAGCCGCTCGATCGACGGCCAGTCGGTGATGACGGGCAAGGAGGGGCGATTGGCTTCCCCTCCGAAAGGCGACCCGAATGAGCCGTCGAAAAGGCTGACCTGCGTACTCGCCCGCTCCTCCGCCGCGGCGCTCGCGTGGCGCAGAAGAAGCTCGCAGGCCTGAAAGCTCTGCGCGCGGTTCGGGTTGAGACTGTCGAAGGCCCCCGCTTTGACGAGTCCCTCGAATTGCCGACGGTTGAAGGATTTGACGTCGATCCGGCGGGCGAAATCGAACAGATCCTTGAAGCGGCCATTCGCGGTGCGCTCGGCGACGATCCCTTCCATCGCCTGGGCGCCGACGCCTTTGACGGCGGCGAGCGCATAGCGGATGGCGGCGCCTTCCTTGGTGTCCTCGACCGTGAACTCCACCGCCGAGCGGTTGATATCGGGCGGCAGAAGCTTGATGCCGATCCGGTCCAATTCCTGGCGCAAGACGTTGAGCTTGTCGGTGTTGCCGAGATCCAAGGTCATCGAGGCGGCGAGGAATTCGACCGGGTGGTTCGCCTTCAGATACGCGGTCTGGTACGCCACCAGCGCGTAGGGCGCCGAGTGGCATTTGTTGAAGCCGTAGCCGGCGAACTTCTCGACCTTCTCGAAGATCATCTGCGCCTGCGCCTCGGGCACGCCGCGCGCTTTGGCGCCATCGATGAAGTTGCGCCGCTGCGCCTCCATCTCAGATTTGATCTTTTTGCCCATCGCACGGCGCAGCAGATCGGCGGCGCCGAGCGTGTAGCCCGAGAGCACCTGCGCGATCTGCATCACCTGCTCCTGGTAGACCATGATCCCGAAGGTTTCCGTGAGGATGCCTTCGAGCAGCGGATGCAGATAGTCGGGCTTCTCCTCGCCGTGCTTCACCTTGATGTATTTCGGAATGTCGTCCATCGGGCCGGGGCGGTAGAGCGCGACGAGGGCGATCACATCCTCGAAGCGGTTCGGCCGCAGCTTTTTCAGCATGTCGCGCATGCCCTGGCCTTCGAGCTGGAAGACGCCGACCGTGTCGCCGCGCGTCACGAGCTCGAACGTCCTCGCATCGTCAAGCGGGATTGTCGCGAGATCGAGCCGCCCGCCGCGCCGGTTGATGAGTGCTTCGGCGTGCGCCAAGACCGTCAGGGTCTTGAGGCCAAGGAAGTCGAATTTCACGAGGCCGGCCAGCTCGACGTATTTCATATTGAACTGCGTCACCGGCATGTCGGAGCGCGGATCGCGATAGAGCGGCACCAGCTCTTCGAGCGGGCGGTCGCCGATGACGACGCCGGCGGCATGGGTCGAGGCGTGGCGGTAAAGGCCTTCGAGCTTTAGTGCGATCGTCATGAGCCGCGCCACCGTCTCGTCCTCATCGCGCATCGCCTGAAGAGCGGGATCGCCGTCGATCGCCTGCTGCAGGGTCACCGGATTGGCCGGATTGTTCGGCACGAGCTTGCAGATGCGGTCGACCTGGCCGTAGGGCATTTCGAGGACGCGGCCGACATCGCGCAGCACCGCGCGCGCCTGCAGCTTGCCGAACGTGATGATCTGCGCGACGCGGTCGCTTCCGTATTTCTCCTGGACGTGACGGATCACCTCGTCGCGCCGCTCCTGGCAGAAATCGATGTCGAAATCCGGCATCGAGACGCGCTCGGGATTGAGGAAGCGCTCGAAGAGAAGTCCGAAGCGCAGCGGGTCGAGATCTGTGATGGTGAGCGACCAGGCGACGCACGAGCCGGCGCCAGAGCCGCGCCCCGGACCCACCGGTATCCCCTGCGCCTTCGCCCATTGGATGAATTCGGCGACGATGAGGAAGTAGCCGGCAAACCCCATCTTGACGATGACGTCGAGTTCGAATTCGAGGCGCTCGCGATAGGGCTTTGCCGCGGCGTCGCGCTCCGCTGCGTTCATGCCTTCGCTCCAGACATGCGCGGCAAGGCGCTTCTCGAGCCCTGCCAAAGCCTGCGCGCGCACCTCGTCTGCCTCCGAGCGGCCGCTGGCGCTGACGAAGGGCGGCAGGATCGGCTTTCTCGGCATCGGCATGAAGGCGCAACGTTGCGCCACGACAAGCGTGTTGTCGCAGGCCTCCGGCAGATCGGCGAAGAGCGCGCGCATCTCCGCCGCGGATTTGAAGGAATAGGCCGGCGTCAGGCGTCGGCGATCGCGCTGGCCGACGACGGTACCCTCGGCGATGCACAGAAGCGCGTCATGCGCCTCGTAGAAATCGGGGCTGGGAAAGAAGCAATCATTGGTGGCGACGAACGGCACCTCATGGCGGAACGCCAGCTCGACCAGAGCGGGTTCGATTGCGTCTTCTGCGGCGACGCCGTGGCGCATCAGCTCGACATAAAGTCGTCCGGGAAACAGCCCGGCAAGACGGCGCAGCATGGCATCCGCCGCATCGTGCCGTCCCTCGCCGAGAAGGCGCCCGATCGGCCCCCCTGGCCCGCCGGTGAAGCAAATGAGCCCGTCGCTGTTGCCGTCGAGGGCACCGATTTCGAGCTGCGGCGTCTCGCCGCCGCTGGTCTCGAGGAAGGATCGGCTGACGAGCGTCGAAAGGTTGCGATAACCGGCCTCGCTCTGCACCAGAAGGATGACGCGATCCGGCTCCGGCGGCAGACCCGGCCGCCCGCCCCGCACCTCGCTCTCTTGGCGCCTGAGCCCGAATTCGCAACCGATGATCGGCTGCACCCCGGCATCGATTGCGGCTTGCGCGAACTCGAGCGCGCCAAACAGATTGCCGGTGTCGGTGATGGCGACTGCCGGCATCTTCATCTGCTTGCAGAGGCCGACAAGCTGTTTCACCTTGATCGCCCCGGCCGAAAGCGAATAGGCGGAGTGGACGCGCAGATGGACGAAATCGGCGTGGGCCAAGGTTGATCCTCGCGGAGACAGCGGTAACGAATGCGCCTGGTGGGGGTACGAACTCATCGTAGCCGTCGCCGACTACGGCGTCATCTGCGCCATCGTAAGACGCACGCAAAAATGCGCGCCGAAAGACGTGTCGCCTCTAATCGACTAAGAACGTTCGATAATTGCAAATCATCATGTTCGGCCTGGAACGCCGTGCCGCGGGTCGTCCTGTGAAGCAGTTGCCCACGCGTCCATGTGTTCCGCCAATGGCCGATTCGATTGCCGGGCTCTGGGAGGCAGTTTCGCACTGTCTTAGGGTTTGTTTCCGGTTAGAATTGCCTAGATTTTATTTTGGCGCCAGGAGCAGCGAGATGAGCGACGATACGAGAAAGCCCCTCCTCACCGGCGGCTGCCAGTGCGGCGCCGTCCGCTACGCGCTGTTTGCGCCGCCCGAGCGCGTTCATCTCTGCCACTGCCGCATGTGTCAGAAGGCGGTCGGCGGTCCCTTCGCCGCTCTCGCCCCGGTCAAGCGGAAGGATTTCGCCTGGACGCGCGGCGAGCCCGGCAGTTTCGCCAGCTCGACCATTGCACGCCGTGATTTCTGCCCACGCTGCGGTACTCCCCTCTCATTCCATTACGTCGATGGCGACGGCATCGCTCTCACCATCGGCAGCTTCGACCGGCCGCAGGACGTACGTCCTACTCAACTCTTCGGCATCGAAAGCCGCCTTCCCTGGATCGACTCCGTCGCCGGCCTTCCAGCCGAAACGACCGGCGCCAGCATGTCCGATAAGCGGAAGGACGCGATCATCGACTATCAGCACCCCGATCACGAAACGCCGGCAAATTGGACGCCGCCGCGCTGAACGGGCACGACTGCGTCAGTTCTGCGCCAGCCCTCGCGCGGTCGGTCGCCCATCGCGGATGCATTGTGAACCCTCCCAAGGCAGCCAGCGCGCGGGTGTGGGTAATGGTGGATTGATCTCGCTCACTCCAGTTCGCAAAGTCGCGACTGGTGCATCCCTCAGCGGTGCGACAGGCACCGTGCCCGCCAACTAGCTAGGTTGACGACGGAAAAATGGACACAGCCGCGTTTACCTACCTCTACGCACTGGCCACCCTTTCGGTCACCTTCGTCGGGTTCTCCCCCTTGGTGATTATTCTCCGCCAGACGATCGGTGGGGAAATGTCGCGATTTGACGTCCTGACAACCCGCATCTTTATTCAACTGGGGTTCATCGTGGCGGCCGGCGCGATGCTACCCGCAATGCTGTCACTTTTTCCTTGGCCTCATATCACCATATGGCGCGTATCGAGCATCGCTGCGGCAATACCGTCACTTCTGTTTGCGGTGACCTACCCGAAGCGCCGGCGGGCGGCTTCAGGCGTTCCAACGCCGGTCGTCATCTGGATTGATGTCCTCATTCTGCTAGCTGCGGCGGTGATCATGGCCTGCAATGCGATTGGCATGGGGCTCGATCCAAGCCCGGGGCCATTTGCCGCCGGGTTGACGACAATTCTATTCCTATCGGGCTGGGCCTATCTCCAGGCTCTGAATACGCTGCTCAGGCCCCACATTGATCGTCTCGGCAAGAGGACCTGACGCACGCCAAACGCTGCGAGGCAATCGTGGATTCGTGAGCCGGGGTGATGATCGATCGCTGTTGCTGCTCTAGGCTTCAACGGCGGCCGAGGCGGCGCTCTCGTCGATAAGACGGCCCGAGGTGAAACGCTCGAGCGAAAAGGCGGCGATCAAGGGGTCAGGAACGCCGGTCGCGATCGTCCGCGCGAAGACCGCGCCGGAACCCGGGGTTGCCTTGAAGCCGCCGGTGCCCCAGCCGCAATTGACGTAGAGGCCCTCGACCGGTGTCAAACCGATGATCGGGCTCGCATCCGGCGCGCAATCGACGATCCCCGCCCATTGCCGCAGCATGCGGAGCCGGCTGAACGTCGGGAAGAGGTCGAGAATGGTCGCGATCTGATCCTCGACGATCCGCAGGCTGGAGCGCTGGGCGTAGGAATTCCAATTGTCGCGCGCGCCGCCGACGACGATCTCGCCCTTGTCGGATTGGCTGATCGAGACATGCACCTGGCCGAACATGACGACGGTGTCGAGCACCGGCTTCAGCGGTTCGGAGACGTAAGCTTGAATGGGGAAACTCTCGATCGGCAGGCGCAACCCGGCCGTCGCCATGATCGTGCCGACATGGCCCGCGGCAACGACGCCGATCTTCTTCGCGGCGATAAACCCGCGGCTCGTCTCGACGCCGACCGCACGCCCGCCGCGGCGGCGGATGCCGGTCACCGTGCAGTTCTGGATGATGTCGACGCCGCGTGCATCGGCGGCCCGGGCGAAGCCCCAGGCGACGGCGTCGTGCCGCGCCGTTCCGCCGCGCCGCTGCACCATGCCGCCGATCACCGGATAGCGCGCCGCGGGATCGAGACGGAGGAGCGGCACCTCGCGCCTCAACTGTTCCACCGTCAACATCTCGGAATCGACGCCGTTGAGGCGGAGCGCGCCGACCCGACGCCGCATCTCGCCGAGCTCGCTTCCGGTCTGCGCGAGCGAAACGACGCCGCGCTGCGAGAACATGAGATTGAAGTTGAGCTCTTGCGCCAACCCCTCCCACAGCTTCAGCGAATGCTCGTAGAGGTGCGCGCTCTCGTCCCAAAGGTAATTCGAGCGGATGATCGTCGTGTTGCGCCCAGTATTGCCGCCGCCGATCCAACCCTTCTCCAGCACCGCAACATTGGCGGTGCCGTGATTCTTGGCGAGGTAATACGCCGTTGCGAGACCATGCCCGCCGCCGCCGATGATGACGACGTCGTACGCCGGTTTGGGCCGCGGATCGCGCCAGGCGCGCGGCCAGCGGCGATGCGCGGTCATCGCGTTGCCGACGAGGCTCAGAAACGAATAGCGCATCGGCGTCAGTGCTGCAGGATCTTCGAGAGGAACAGCCGCGCTCGCTCGCTCCGTGCCGCGGCGAAGAAGGCGTCGGTCGGCGCGTCCTCGAGGATGCGACCCTGGTCCATGAAGACGACCCGGTGCGCCACTTTCCGCGCGAAGCCCATCTCATGCGTGACGACGATCATCGTCATGCCGTCCTGCGCCAACCCGACCATGACGTCGAGCACCTCGGTGATCATCTCGGGGTCGAGCGCCGAGGTCGGCTCGTCGAACAGCATCGCGATCGGGTCCATGGCCAGCGCGCGCGCGATCGCGACGCGCTGCTGCTGTCCGCCCGAGAGGTTGCCGGGAAATTTCTCGGCGTGCTCGATCATGCCAACGCGATCCAAGAGCTCGCGGGCGCGCGCTACCGCCGCCTCCTTGCTGCGCTTCAGGACCTTGACTTGCGCCAGGCAGATGTTGTCGGTCACGTTCATATGCGGGTAGAGCTCGAAGCTCTGAAACACCATGCCGATGCGCGCGCGGAGCTTCGGCAGGTCGGTGCCGCGGTCGCCGACCTAGATGCCATCGACGGTGACACGTCCCTCCTCGAAAGGTTCGAGACCGTTGACGCATTTGATGAGGGTCGATTTGCCCGACCCCGACGGACCGCAGACTACGACGACCTCGCCCTTCGCGACCGACATCGAGCACTCGTTGAGGACGCGGAATGCGTCATACCATTTGCTGAGTTTTTCGATCTCGATCATATCGCGTACCGACGGTGCAACCGGCCGACCGACAGCGATGCCGCCAGGCACAGCACGAAATAAACCACCGCCGCCAAGCAATACATGCCGACGATGTGATTGTCTCTTGTGCCGATGAGGCCGGCGCTGGTCAAGAAATCGCGGACGCCGACGACGTAGACGAGCGCTGTGCTCTTGAAGAGATTGATGCTCTCGGTCAGCAGGACCGGCAGCATGTTGCGCAGCGCCTGCGGCAGTATGATGAAGCGCATCACCTGCGCATAGCTGAGGCCGGAGGCGAGCCCGGCGAGCATCTGCCCGCGCCGCACGCTCTGGATGCCGGAGCGGATGATCTCGCAGAAATAGGCGGCCTCGAACAGGATGAAGCCGATCAGCGCCGAGGTGAAGCCGCCGACTGGACGACCGACCCACAGCGGAACGAGGAAGTAGAACCAGAAGATCAGCAGGATGAGGGGGAGCGCGCGGAAGGAATTGACGTAGACGGCGGCGGCGAGGGCGAGCGGCTACTGCCGCGACAGGCGCAGGAGCGCAAGGATCGTGCCCAGCGTGCCGCCGCCGAGCAGCGATAGCGCCGTCAGAAGGAGCGTCATCTGCATGCCGTCCCAGAGGAGCGGCAGCGCACGGATGAGATAGGCGAGATCGAAGGCGGAAGCGTTCACGTCATTTCGCCTCGATCGCGATCATGCCCGGTACGCGAATCCGCCCTTCGACGATGCGCATGACGAGCGCGATCGTCAAGGTAACGAAGCCGTACAGCACCGTCGCCGTCGTGAACATCTCGATCGGCTGGAAGGTGTATTCGGAGATCTGCCGCGTGCGGCCGGTCAGCTCCAAGACGCCGATCGTCAGCGCGAGCGAGGAATTCTTGAAGATGCTGAGGAACTCCGTGGTGAGGGCCGGCACGATGATGCGGTAGGCCATCGGCAGCAGGATGTGCCGGTAGACCTGCGGCGGCGTGAGGCCGGTTGCGAGGCCCGCATAACCCTGGCCGCGCCCGATTGCCTCGATGCCAGATCGTACTTGCTCGGCGACACGGCAGGCGGTGTAGATGCCGAGGCAGACGACGGCGGTCCAGAACTCGGCATAGGGCAGGCCGCGCTTCAGCCAAAGCCCGGCGCTTCGCGGCAGGATCTCCGGCAGGACGAAGTACCAGAGAAACATCTGGACGAGGAGCGGAACGTTGCGGAACACCTCGACGAAGGCGCCGGCGATCCCGCGCAGGATACGGTTCTTTACCGTGCGGGCGATGCCGACGACGGAGCCGAGGGTGAAAGCGATGACCCAGCCGGCGAGCGCGACCAGTAAAGTCCACATCAGGCCGGAAAGGATCCAGCCGAAATAGGGCTCGGTGACGACGATCGCCCAGTTCCAGCTATACCGCATTGCGGTCCCTTCCCGACCTCGATGACCTCCTCGCCCGCGTTACGGCGGGAACGCCTCGGCGGCCCACACCGTCTTCAGCATCGCGCTCGGCGGACCTGCGATCGGCGCCAGCCATTTGTCGTAGATCTTGTCGATCTCACCCGAGCGAAACAACTCGGCGAGCGTGCGAACACCGATGAGGCGAAACGCCGAATCATCGCGTCGGATCACGATCGAGTATGGATCGTAGGAGAGAAGACGCCCGACCACCTCGTATTCCTCCGGATGCGATGAAGCGTGGATGAGGCCGTGCTCGACGATGGCATCGGTGACATAGGCATCGACACGATCGCTCTCGAGCGAGAGCCAGCCATGCGGCTGATCCTCGGTGAGCAGGAACTGGATACCGAGCTTTTCCTTCTCGTCGATCGCCTTGATGATCTTCTCGTTCTGCGTCCCTTGATTGACCGAGACGCGCTTGCCCTTCAGATCCTCGACCTCGTGGATGCCGCTGTCTTTCTTGACGAGAAGCTGATTGCCGGTGATGTAGGTGATCGAGAGGAACTCGACCTGGCGGCGTCGCGCCAAGGTCATGGTCGTCGTCGTGCAAGCCATGTCGACGGTGCCGTTGATGATGAGCGGGATGAGCGTCGTCCCCATGACGGTGACGTATTTCACCTCGAGCTTGTCGAGCTTCAGCTCGTCCTTCACCGCGTCGACGATGTGCTTGCAGAGATCGATCGAATAGCCGATCGGCTCGCCCTTGTCGTCGAGGTAGGAGAAAGGCACCGATTGCTCGCTGCGGCCGATGACGATCGTGCCGCTCTCCTTGATCTTCTTCAAGGTGCCGTAGAGCTCGTCGGCCGACGCGACGTGCCCGAAGACGAGCGCGAGGATTGCAGCTAACGTCGTCCCAAGGAAATTCCGTCGCATTCGCTCCTCCCATTTTTGCAGACCTCTCCACTTGCAGGAGAGGAAATTCTACCCCACCTCGCGCACGATTTTCGCCGCGATCTCGGCCAGTTTCTCGTAGTCGGCGAGCTCGTTATAGGCCTGCGCCGAAAGCCGCAGCCAGATGCCGCCGGCTTGGGCATGGAGCGGCGCGTCGGTCTCGTGGTCGAGGAAGCGCTGTCGCAGGGTCTGCGCCCGCTCCGTCGTCGCCGGCCCGCCAAGCGGCAAGCGGACGAGGCCCATCGCGGCCGAAAGCTCGGGACCGGCGCCGCGCTCGGCGTTGAGGCGCGCCGCGAGGAGTGTCGTCGCGTCGGCGGCGAGCGCCACGTTCCGCGCCATGAGCGCCGTGCCGCCCAGCCTCTCGTGGAAATCGATCGCGGCATCGACCGCGAGAAAGGCGCTCGGATCGCGCGTCCCGGTCCAGTCGAACTCCTCGAGAAACCCCTTGTTGAAGCCGTGCGAGATCGTCACCGGGTGAAGGTCGTTCTGACGGTCCGGCCGCGCCCAAATGAAGGCCGAACCTTTCGGCGCCATCAGCCATTTGTGGCAGTTCCCGACATACCAATCGGCATCGAGGCGCGGCAGGTCGAGCGTCACCTGGCCGGGGCCATGCGCGCCGTCGACCAGCACCAGCGCGCCCGCATCGTGGCAGACGCGGATAAGCCGCTCGAGTGGCAGGAGGAGCGCGCTCGACGAAGTGATGTGATCGAGGATCGCAAGCCGCGTCCTCGTCGTCAGAGCGCGCTCGACATTCGCCACGATCGCGTCAGCCGTCGGATTGGGGAACGGCACGGCTGCCTCGACGATTCGCGCCTCGGTGCGTTCGGCGATGTAGCGAGCGGCATTGCCGACGGCGGCGTAACCGTGGCTGAGGATCAGAATCTCGTCTCCCGGCTTGAAGCGGATCGAGCGGAGGACCGCGTTGCAGCCGACCGTAGCATTGTCGAGAAAGGCGAGATCCTTGCCCGCGGCGCCGAGGAAACCGCCAAGCCGCTCCGCCGCATGGCGGAGGGCACCCGGAAGCACGCGGCGCATGAAGCGGCTCGGTTGTGCCTCGAGCTGATGGCGCCACGCGTCCTGCGCCGCAAGAACGACCTTTGGCGCGGCGCCGAACGAGCCGTGATTGACGGTGAGCCAGCTCCAGTCGAGTGGCCACTCATGGCGGATGGCCGTGCCGAACGCCGGTGTCGTCGATGCCTTGCTCATGCACAGCCTCTCGGTATTTCGTCTAACGCCATCAGCTCGCATCATCGCTCGACGAGCCGACCCTCCTCAAGCGCGACGATGCGATCCAGACGCCGTGCGAGCTCTAGATTGTGCGTCGCGATGAGCGCGGCGAGGCCGGCCTTGCGGACGATGTCGATGAGCACGTTGGTCACGCTCTCCGCCGTGTGCTGGTCGAGGTTCCCCGTCGGCTCGTCGCCGAGGAGGATGCGCGGACCGTTGGCGAGCGCGCGGACGATGGCGACGCGTTGCTGCTCGCCGCCGGAAAGCCGTGCCGGGCGGTGACCTTCGCGCGGGCCGAGGCCGACGAGGCCGAGGAGATGCCGCGCCCGTTCACGCGCCTCACGCCGCGCCACACCGGCAATCAACTGCGGCATCATGACGTTCTCGAGCGCGGAAAATTCCGGCAGGAGATGATGGAACTGGTAGACGAAACCGAGATGCCGACCTCTGATCGCTGTCCGCTCGGAATCGGACATCTTGCCGCACGGGCGGGTTTCGACGACGACCTCGCCGCCATCCGGCCGCTCGAGCAGGCCGGCGACGTGAAGAAGCGTCGATTTACCGGCGCCCGAGGGGCCTACCAGCGCCACGATCTCGCCGGGATGGAGGGAGAGCGAGGCGCCGCGCAGGACCTCGAGCGCGCTCCCCGCCTGGCGATATGTCCGAATGACTTGGCGAAGCTCGAGCGCCGGCACGGTCGACGCGGCGCCCGGACGTTCGGCCGCGAGCGGCGCCTCACTCATAGCGCAGCGCTTCTACGGGATCGAGGCGTGCGGCACGCCAGGAAGGGTAAAGCGTCGCAAGAAAGGACAGCACGAGCGCCATCACGACGACGTAACCCACCTGGATCGAATCGACCTTCGAGGGCATCTGCGTCAGGAAGTAGATGGTGGGATTGAACGGATCGACGCCGCTGACGCGCTGGACGAATTGCCGGATCGCCTCGATGTTTTCGGCGAAGGCCAATCCCAAAGCGAAACCGGCGATCGTGCCGACGATGCCGATCGAGGCGCCGGACAGCATGAAGATGCGCAGGATCATGCCGCGCGTCGCGCCCATCGTGCGCAAGATGGCGATGTCGCGGCCCTTGTCCTTCACCATCATGATCATGCTCGAGATGATGTTGAAGGCGGCAACGACGATGATGAGGGTGAGGATCAGGAACATGACGTTCCGTTCGACCTCGACTGCCGTGAAGATGCTCGAATTTGCCTGCTGCCAATCGATGATCCGATCACCCTGCGGCAGCCGCGCCAGAATCTGATAGCCCACCGCCCGCGAGTGGTCGGGATCGTCGACGAAGATTTCGAGGCTCGAGACTCCGTCCGGATGCTTGAAGAAGAGCTGCGCCTCCGGGAGCGGCATGAAGACGAGCGAACTGTCGTATTCCGACATGCCGACATCGAAGGTGCCCGCGATCCGGTAGGATTTGATGCGCGGCACCGTGCCGAAGGGTGTCGCATTGCCCTGCGGCGAGATGAGCGTGATCTGTCCGCCGGCCTTGACGCCCAGACGCTGCGCCAGGCGCACGCCAACGAGCACGGCGTCGTCCTTGAACTCGGCGAGCGCGCCCTGGCTCGTATGCCCGACAAGGCTCGGGATCTTCGTGATGTCGTCCGGCCGGATGCCGCGCACGAGTGCGCCCGAAGCCTGGCTCTCGGACGTCGCCATGACCTGACCGTCGACTTGCGGGAAGAGCGTGACGACGCCGGGGATCGCTTTCACCTGCTGCGCCAGCGTGTCGAATTCGGTGAGGTTGTTGCTCTGGCTGACGATCGCAAGATGGCCGTTGATGCCGAGGATGCGGCCCAAAAGCTCGGCGCGGAAACCGTTCATCACCGACATGACGATGATGAGCGTTGCAACGCCGAGCGCGATGCCGAGCAAAGAGAAAATGGCGATGACCGAGATGAACCCTTCCTGCCGCCGCGCGCGCAGATAGCGGAACGCCACCATCCGCTCGAAGGTATTGAAGATCATGCGAGGCAGTCCTGGGTTTCGCCGAATGCACCCTCGCCCCAGCGGGGAGAGGGAGGGGACCCGCGAAGCGGGGAGGGTGAGGGGGAGCCGCCATCGGACAGGCGGTTTCGGCTACGCGTAAGCGGCGATACCCCCTCACCCTGCCCTCTCCCCGCTGGGGAGAGGGTTCCGATCGGCAAGGCGGGAGGGTTCCGACCGAGATATGTCCGCGTCATCGTGCCGTCAGCTTCGCCAGCGCTGCGTCGGCCGAGATCTCCTCGCGCGCGCCGGTTCCGCGGTTCTTCAATTCGACCGTGCCCGCGGCGACACCGCGCGGACCGATGACGAGTTGCCACGGCAGGCCGATAAGGTCCATTGCCGCGAATTTGGCACCCGGCGAATCGTCGCGGTCATCATAGAGCACGTCGATCCCAGCCGCCTTGAGGCGCGCGTAGAGTTGGTCGGCGGCAGCGACGCAGGCGGCGTCGCCCGCGCGCAAATTGACGAGGCCTAGGCGGAAAGGCGCCACCGCCTCCGGCCAGATGATGCCCTTCTCATCATGGCTCGCCTCGATGATCGCGCCGACGAGACGCGAGACGCCGATGCCGTAGGAGCCCATCTCGACCGGCACGCTCTCGCCATTGGGACCGGCGACTACGGCACCCATCGGTTTCGAATATTTTGTGCCGAAATAGAAGATGTGCCCGACCTCGATGCCGCGCGCCGTCACGAGCTGGTCGGCCGACAACGGGCACTTCGCCGGGTCGTGCATGTCGTCGGTCGCGGCGTAGAGCGAGGTCCATTTCTTGAAGAACGGCTCGAGGTCGCTGTCGTAATCGATCCCGGAGGCGGCAGCGAGAATGTCGGTCTCGAGCCACGCCTTGTCACAATAGACCGCGCTCTCGCCGGTCTCGGCGAGGATGATGAATTCATGGCTGAGATCGCCGCCGATCGGCCCGGTCTCGGCGCGCATCGGGATGGCTTTGAGACCCATGCGCGCGAAGGTCCGCAGATACGCCACGAGCATCTTGTTGTAGGAGTGCTTGGCGCCCTTGGCGTCGAGGTCGAAGGAGTAGTTGTCCTTCATCAGGAACTCGCGGCCGCGCATGACGCCGAAGCGCGGGCGGACCTCGTCGCGGAATTTCCATTGGATGTGATAGAGGTTCTTCGGCAGGTCGCGGTAGCTCTTGAGCGATGCCCGGACGATCTCGGTGATCTGCTCCTCGTTGGTCGGACCGTACAGCATGTCGCGCTCGTGCCGGTCGCGGATGCGCAGCATCTCCTTGCCGTAATCGTCGTAGCGGCCGCTCTCGCGCCAGAGATCGGCGGGCTGGATCGTCGGCATAAGGACTTCCTGCGCACCCGAGCGGTCCTGTTCTTCGCGGACGATCTGCTCGACCTTTTGCAGCACGCGAAATCCGAGCGGCAGCCACGAATAGATGCCGGCGCTCGACTGCCGGATCATGCCGGCGCGCAGCATGAGGCGGTGCGAGACGATCTGCGCCTCGCTGGGATTTTCCTTGAGGAGCGGCAGAAAATAAGCGGAAAGGCGCATGAATCCTCGCGACGAGCGGTGCTGTGAGGCGCCGGACTCTAGGCAAACCCTTGGGGGATGTCCATGCGGCGCGCGGCGCCGCTATCGCTCGATCGGTCCGCCTGCCTGCTGCCAGGCGCCGAAGCCGCCCGCGATATGGCTGACCCGCGGGATGCCCATATCCTGCAGCGTCTTGGCGGCGAGCGCCGAGCGGCTGCCCGCGGAGCAGTAGAGAACGAGCCGCTTGCCGCTGGAGAGCGCCGGCTGGTGCGAACGACTCTCAGGATCGGCCTGGAGCTCGAGGAAGCCGCGCGGCACGTGCACCGAGCCCTTGACGCCGCCGCTCTGCTGTCGCTCGACCGTCTCGCGTACATCGACGAAAACCACATCCGGATCGTCGACGAGCTTCAGCGCCGCCTCGACCGGCAGGGTCTCGATTGCGGCATTGGCCTCGGCAAGGAGTTGCTTGGCACCGCGCTTCAACATCGGACTGTCCTTCTTTGGCTCATCAGAGAATTTGGGGAGCGGCGAGCGCGATGTCCATGCCGCGGCGGCTCGGCCTCACTTCACCTTGCCGGCGCAGGCGGCCCCAAGCAATGCCTCTTCGGTGCCGCTGAGCGGAACGCCGTCGAGATAGGCCTTCCCGTCCTTGACCGTGACGTAGCCGATCTCGGAGCGGCCATGAAAGAGATTGGCATTGGCCGGAATGCCGAAGCGTTTTTGCAAATCGACGGTAATTTTCACCGGCGCGCTCGCCAGCTTGTCGTTGAGCGCCGGATTGCCGCCGCCCGGCAAGTCAGCGGGCGCTACGGGGTTGCCCTCGGCATCGACACCCGGCGCGTAGGCGACGCCTGGTGCGTCGTTTTCATGCGCGACCGCAGCGCAGGCGCTTGCCGACACGTTGATCGTTTCTGCCGATGGCTGCGCCGCCGCCGCCGGCACCAGGACAATGACGGCGAAAGGCGCAAGTCGATTCAACGGCATCATCGAAAAAATTTAGCGCAATCGGTGCGACTGCGCCAGGACAGGCGCCGCGTCTTGTTCGTCGTGACGTGCATCCCTCCGGCGAGCCGAACGCCCGTCATGGCGCGGATAGGACCGCTCGCCGGCGTCACCCGCCCTGCTCGTTCGCTCCGGGCCTTTCGTCGTCAAATTCGCGTGGCTGTGGCGCAGCGGGTGACGACAATGTCTCGCGATCTTGACAAGCGAAAAAACGAATCAGCCATGCAAAAAGTGCGTGACTAACCCACGGAAGTTACGTACAGTCCCCTCAATAAGAACGATAAATCGACGCGTATGCGGCGCAGGTCCGAGTTTAGGGAGGAAATCGCCGTCACGAGGCGCAACCGGGAGGATACCCGGCGACCGTCAGCGAACGAGAGGCTTAGCTTCGATGGCAAGGCTTTGGGCCTTGCCATTCTTTTTGTCTTCAAACAATTAGGCTCCAAGGCGGCTTCAACGCGAGCACCCGTCCATAGATCGGGCATGAGGCGGTATGCGCGCCCGGCAGGTACCCGAGGCTCATCAGGAATTCACCGACGATCTCACCGCCGGTGAAGGCGAAGGTTTGGCGAAACAATTTGACCCACGCATCCTTGTTCAAGGAATGGTGGTGGTCGAGCCACGCCGCGAAGGACCCATGCGTTTCTTGCATTGCGAGAATCCGTTGCGCGTTCGCGATCGCCGCGTGAACCTTGAGGCGGTTGCGGATGATGCCGGCATCGGCGAGAAGGCGCTCCACGTCCGCCGGGCCAAATGCCGCGACCCGCGCCACGTCCCAACCGGCGAAGGCGACGGTAAAGGCCGCTCGCTTCTTGAGGACCGTAAGCCAGGACAGGCCGGCTTGGTTGATTTCGAGCACGAGCCGCTCGAAGAGCACTGCATCATCGCGTGATGGGAAACCATATTCGGTGTCGTGGTACGGACCGTGGAACGGATGGCCCGGCGCGGCGGCGCAATAGGTTTCGCTCATGAAGGTTTCCCGAAATCAAGCGCCGCGGAACGAGAAGAGTCCCGACGTGGCGAGCGCGTAGACAACGCCCCAGATGAGAGCACTGATCAGCGACGTCATCACGACTTTGAGCAACAGGCGAGGATTGTCCGGCGCGCCGGGATCGAACCCTCTACTGTTAGGTTCCGCCGCGCGCACGCCCCAGGGAAGCACCGCGAAGATGACGACCCACCAGATGCAGAGATAGACGGCAATGCCGGAGATCCAGCCCATGGTTACGCGCTACCCTTTGCCTCACGCCTGCTCGAGCTCGATGAGCGTGCCGCAAAAATCCTTGGGATGCAGGAACAGCACCGGTTTGTCATGCGCCCCGATCTTCGGCGTGCCGTCGCCGAGAACGCGCGCCCCCTCGCTCTTGAGCCGGTCGCGAGCAGCCAGGATATCCGCGACCTCGTAGCAGACATGGTGCATGCCGCCATCGGGGTTGCGTTCGAGGAAGGATGCGACAGGAGAGTCTGCACCAAGCGGCTCGAGCAGCTCGATCTTGGTGTTCGGCAACTCGACGAAGACGACGGTGACGCCATGCGCCGGCAGCGCCACGGGGACCGAGACTTTAGCTCCAAGCGCTCCACGATAGAGCGCCGCTGCCTTCTCGAGGTCCGGCACGACAATCGCAACATGGTTCAACCTGCCGATCATCATTTTCCCTCGCGCGTTGCTGCGACGGTTATATGCGCACGATATGGATATCTGTCACCGGCCGCTTCCCGTAACTTGCTTTGAGGGATCGGCGGATTGCAAGGCGCGCCGCCTCGCGCACGGCGTCGTCATCACGGCGGTCAGCGGCCGAAAGACCGCCGATCGCCTCGCCGACCGCGGTCCCGAGCGCATCAAGCGCCCCCTCCTCCGCCTCCTCTACTATCCCTTGCACCGTCACTTGCGGCACCGCCAGCAAGCGGCCGCGCTGGTCGAGGACGACCGTCGCGACGGCCGCGCCCTCGTGATTCATGCGCTGGCGGCTCCTGAGCGCGGCGCTGCCGAGCGGGCGAAGCTGCGTGCCGTCGACGGCGAGGCGTCCGACCGCGACCTCGCCGATGACGGCAGCGGGTCCGGGCGCGAGGCGCACCATGGTGCCGTTCTCGGCAACGATCGTTTCGGGCACTTGGCATTCGCGGGCGAGCTGGGCATGCGCCATGAGGTGACGTGCCTCGCCATGCACCGGAATGGCGATGCGCGGCCGCACGAGCTGGTACATTTCGACGAGTTCCTCCTGCGCCGGGTGGCCGGAGACATGGATCGGATGGTCGCTGTCGGTGACGATGAGAATGCCCTGCTTTGCCAGCTGGTTCTGCAGGCGCCCGATTGCGCGCTCGTTCCCGGGAATCTGGCGCGAAGAGAAGATGACGGTATCACCCGAGGCGAGGGCAATGTGCGGGTGATCGCCCTGCGCGATACGTGCCAATGCGGACCGCGGTTCGCCTTGGCTGCCGGTGCAGACGAGGAGTGCCTTCTCGCGCGGCAGGTATCCTGCCTCGTCCTCGCTGAGGAAGGGCGGCAGGTTGTGCAAATAACCGCTGTCCCGTGCTGCCTTGTAGATGCGCCAGAGCGAGCGGCCGATGAGAGCGACATTGCGGTCATGCGCGGCGCCTGCCGCGGCAATCGATTCGAGCCGCGCCACGTTGGAGGCAAAGCAAGCGACGGCAACACGCTTGTCGTAGCGACCGACGAGGTCGATGAGCGCCTCGCGCACTTCGGCTTCGGAGCCGGACCGGCCCGGGCGGAGCGCGTTTGTCGAATCGCAGACCATCGCGAGGACCCCCTCCTCGCCGATGCGCCGCAGCGCCGCCTTGTCGGCATTGGGTCCGACCAGCGGATCAGGATCGAGCTTCCAATCACCGGTGTGGAGGATCGTGCCGAGCGGCGTGCGGATGACGACGGCGTTCGGTTCGGGAATCGAATGCGTCAAGGTGATGAGCTCGATCTCGAAGGGGCCGACCGAGAAGCGCCCCGACATCGGCACCTCGGTGATCTCGATCTCGTGCTGCAGCCCCGCCTCGACCAGCTTTTCATGGAGAAGGCATCGGGCAAAGGGCGTCGCGTAGACCGGGCAGCGAAAGCGCTGCCAGAGATACGGGATGGCGCCGATATGGTCCTCATGGCCATGCGTCACGACGAGTCCGGCGAGCCGGTCACGCCGCTCGACGATGAAGCCGGGGTCGGGCATCAGCACATCGAGACCGGGTTGTCGGTCGTCGGCAAAAGTGATGCCGCAATCGACCATCAACCATTGCCCGCGATAGCCGTAAAGAGTGAGGTTCATGCCGATCTCGCCGGCACCGCCCAGCGAGAGGAAGATGAGTTCGTCGCCAGGAGTCATGTTGGCGGAGTCACGCGGCGGTGTTGCGTTTGTGAATGAGATAGAGACCCCACAGCGTCAGGTCGGGATCGATGTGCTCGACCACCGGCGTCGAGCCGGCGAAGAGCGGTGCCAGTCCGCCGGTCGCGACGACATGCATCGGCGCGCCGAATTCGCGGCGGATCCGCTCGACGAGACCCTCGATGAGGCCGACATAACCCCAGAACAGGCCGGACTGCATCGCCGGCACGGTGCTCTTGCCGATGATCTTATCGGTGCGCGCGATCGCGACGTGGGGCAATTTCGCCGCCGCCATCTCGAGCGCCTGGAGCGAAAGGTTGATGCCGGGCGCGATGACGCCGCCGACGTAATTGCCATCCTTGTCGACGATGTCGAACGTGGTGGCGGTACCGAGATCGACGATGATGAGCGGCGCCGTATAACGGTCCTTGCCGGCAACGGCGTTGACGAGGCGGTCGGCGCCCGCCTCTTCGGGGCGATCGAGCAGCACCTCGATGCCGAGCTTGCAGGCAGGATCGCCGACGAGGAGCGGATCGCATTGGAAATAGCGTCGGCAGAGCGTCTTGAGATTGAAGACCGTCGCCGGGACGACACTCGAGAGGATGGCGGCGTCGATGTTCTTGCGCTTCAAATTCTCGAAGCCCATGAGCTGCGTCAACCACACGACGTACTCATCCGCCGTCCGTTTCGGATCGGTGGCGCAGCGCCAGACGCCGCGCAGGGTCTCGCCGTCATAGATCGCGAAGACCGTGTTCGTATTGTTGGCGTTGATGGCGAGCAGCATTACGGGCCTCCGCAACCGGAAATCCGGGCCGGAAAGATTTCGCCGGCGGCAACACGGCGACAGCCCCCTGCCGTCTCCAACAACAGGGCGCCGTCGGCATCAAGGTCTGCGAATCTCCCGGTCACCTCCTCGTGCTCCAGCCTGGCCGTCTGGACGAGACCGAGGCCGAAGGCTCGGGCAAGCCACGCTGCACGGATCGGCGCGAACCCCTCGCCGCGCCATCGGCCGAGCCAAGCGGCAAGGCACGGTGCCAATCCCTCGAGCGTCATCGTTGCATCGGCATCGATACACCCCTCTTCGCGCAACGACGAACTTGGATAGGGTGTTTCGGCGGGATGGCCCACGACATTGACGCCGATACCGATGACGAGCCAATCGATCGCGCCCGCAGCGTTCATCTCCGATTCGAGAAGGATGCCGGATACTTTGCGAGCGTTGAGGAGGACGTCGTTCGGCCACTTATAGCGCAGCTCGGCCTCGCGCGGCGTCATCGTCAGCATTGTCTCGCCCAGCGCCAGCGCCGCGACGAAGCCGAGCTGCGCTGCCGCTTGTGCCGGGCAATTCGGGCGGAGGATGAAGGAGACGTGGAGATTCCCGGGGATGCTGATCCAGGCACGGCCTCGTCGGCCGCGCCCCGCTGTCTGCTCACGCGACCACACCGTCGTTCCTTCCGCGGCCCCCTCGCGCGCGAGCCGTTTGGCTTCATCGTTGCTGCTCGCCAATCGCTCGTAGGCGAGGAGACGAAAGCCTTGTGGCAAGCGCGGCGGCGCTTGGGTCATCCGGGGAAAAGTGAGGACGCGGCGGTTTCGGCGCTGGTCAGGAGCGGCCCCGGCACGACGAAGAACAACATGACGACGACCGCCGAGACGACGAGGATCGCTTGCAGCTCGGCGCCGATCGGCCGATCGAAGACGCCTTTCGCCTCGTCGAAGTACATCAGCTTGACGATGCGCACGTAGTAGAAGGCGCCGACGACGCTCGTCACGACGCCGATGACCGAGAGAGCATAGAGCCCGGCATGGATCGCCGCGAGGAAGACCCAGAGCTTCGAGAAAAAGCCGGCGAGCGGCGGAATGCCGGCCATCGAGAACATGAAGATACCGAGCGCGAAGGCCAATGCCGGTCGGGTCTTGGCAAGCCCCGCCAGATCTTCGATCGCCTCCACCATCTTGCCGTCGCGGCGCATGCAGAGGATGACGGCGAAGGTGCCGACATTCATGAAGAGATAGATCGCCATGTAGATGAGGACGCCTTGAATCCCGGTCTCGCTCCCGGCGGCAAGCCCGATCAAAGCGTAGCCAACATGGCCGATCGAGCTGTACGCCATCAGGCGCTTGATGTTGCGCTGATTGATCGCGGCGAAGGCGCCGAGCAGCATCGAAGCGACCGAGATGAACCAGATGATTTGCCGCCACTCCCCGGCCAGCGCACCGAAGGGCTCGATGAGGAAGCGGACGAAAAGCGCCATCGCCGCGATCTTCGGCGCGATCGAAAAGAACGCGGTGACCGGCGTCGGTGCCCCCTCGTAGACGTCGGGCGTCCACATGTGGAACGGCACGGCAGAGACCTTGAAGGCAAGGCCGACCGAGACGAAGACGATACCGATGATGAGGCCGACCGAGGCGCCGCCGGCGAATGACGAAGCGAGGCCGGCGAAGCTCGTCGTACCGGTGAAACCGTAGATCAGCGAGCAGCCGTAGAGCAGCATGCCCGAGCTGAGCGCACCGAGGACGAAGTACTTCAGCCCGGCCTCGGTCGATTGCTCGCTGTCGCGCTTGAAACTGGCGACGACGTAGAGCGCGAGGCTTTGCAGCTCGATACCGATATAGAGGCTGATGAGATCGTTCGCCGAGATCATCATCATCATGCCGGTCGTCGCCAGCAGGATCAGGACGGGAAATTCGAAGCGGGCGATCCGCTCGCGCTCGTTGTAGGCCATCGCCATCACGATCGAGACGGCCGAGCCGATCAGCACCAGCACCTTCATGAAGAGCGCGAAGGCGTCGGTGATGAACATACCGTTGAGGCCCGTCTGCCGCTCGCCGCCGCGAGCAAGCGCAATCCCAATCACCAATATGAGCGCCAGGACAGAGAGCCAGGAAACGAGCCGTGTCGAGCCTTCGCCACGGAAGACGCCGACCATCAACAGCGCCATCGCCGAGCAGACGACGAGAATTTCCGGCAACGCGGGTAGAACCGCGGGGAGAGGAGCGAGCGGCATCAGAATGTCTCGCAGGAGCAAAGGGAGCTCGTCATCGCACCGCCACCGTCGTCGCGTGCCCCAGCTCCGCCGCCTTCTGTGCGCCGTCCACCCGTTCGATGAGGTTGGCGACCGAAGCCTGCATCGGCTTCAGGAACGATGCGGGATAGATTCCCATCCACAGGACGAGCGAAACGATCGGCGCGAAAACCAGCATCTCGCGCGGCGAGAGATCGAGCATCGCCTTCACGTCGGCGCGTGTGATGACGCCGAAGATGACGCGGCGGTAGAGGTAAAGCATGTAGGCGGCACCGAGGATGGTACCGGTGGTCGCGAGGAACGCGCCCCAGGTGCTGACCTCGAAGGTGCCCAGGAGCACAAGGAATTCGCCGACGAAGCCGCTCGTTCCCGGCAGTCCGACCGATGCCAGCATGAACACCATGAAGACGAACGCGTATTTCGGCATGGTATCGGCAAGGCCGCCATAACGGTCGATATCGCGCGTGTGCAGGCGATCGTAGACCACCCCCACGACGAGGAAGAGCGCGGACGAGACGAGACCGTGGCTCAGCATCTGCAGGACGGCGCCTTCCAACCCCTCCTGCGTCACCGTGAAGATGCCCAAGGTCACGATGCCCATATGCGCGACCGATGAATAGGCGATCAGCTTCTTCATGTCCTCCTGTGCCAACGCGACGAGCGAGGTGTAGATGATCGCGACGATCGAGAGCGTGAACATGAGCGGCGTGAAATACGCCGTTGCCAGCGGGAACATCGGCAGCGAGAAGCGGACGAAGCCGTAGCCGCCCATTTTGAGGAGGACGCCGGCGAGGATGACCGAGCCCGCGGTCGGTGCCTCGACATGCGCATCGGGCAGCCAGGTGTGGACCGGCCACATCGGCACCTTGACGGCGAAGGACGCGAAGAAGGCGAGAAAGAGCCATTTCTGCATGCCCGCCGGAAAGCTGAAGGCCATCGCCGTCGGGATGTCGGTCGAGCCGGTCTGGAAATAGATCGCCAGGATGGCGAGCAGCATCAGGACCGATCCCAACAGCGTGTAGAGGAAGAATTTAAAGGCGGCATAGACCCGCCGCGCCCCGCCCCAGATGCCGATGATGAGGAACATCGGAATGAGCACGCCCTCGAAGAACATGTAGAAGACGAAGAAATCGAGCGCGCAGAACATACCGACCATGAGCGTTTCGAGGACCAGGAATGCGACCATGTATTCCTTGACCCGGCTCGTGATCGAAACCCAGCTGGCGATGACGCAGAGCAGCGTGAGAAAGGTCGAGAGCAACACGAAGAACAACGAGATCCCGTCGATTCCCATGTGATAGGTGATGTTGAAGGTCGGCAGCCAATCCGCCAGCTCGACGAATTGGAAGTCGGAGGTCGAGGAGTCGAAGCCGGCCCAGATGAAGAGCGACAGGACGAAGGTGATGAGCGAGGTCCATAAGGCGATCCAGCGCGCATTGCGCGCGACCGCCTCAGGCGCCCCGCGCAGCACCAAGATCAGCACCGCGCCGAGAAGCGGCAGAAACGTCGTAAGGGAGAGATAAGGCAGACCGCCGGTCATCGCCGTCCCCTACCCGATCCTGCGCATGAGGTACCACGAGACGAGGATCACGACGCCGATAAGGATCGCGAACGCGTAGTGATAGAGATAACCTGTCTGCAGGCGGCTCGCCCGGACCGACATATGGCGCGTCGCCGCAGCGATGCCGTCCGGCCCAAGCCCGTCGATCACCGTCCCGTCGCCCTGCTTCCACAGATTGAACCCGAGCGCCATCGCCGGCCGAACGAAAGCCGCATCGTAGATCTCGTCGAAATAGTATTTGTTCAGGGCGAGGAGGTAGAGCGCGCGGAAGCGCTGCGTCATAAGGCTGGGGATCTCCGGCCGGAACATGTAGCAGAGATAGGCGGTGGCAATGCCTCCCACCGCAGCGATCAGCGGCAGAATCTTGATGATCACCGGCACCTCTTCCGCCCGCGACAGTGCGTCGTGATCGGCAAGGACGAGGATCGAATCCCGCCAGAAGGCAACGCGCCCGTCGCCGATGAAGGCATCGAACCCAATGGCGCCGGCGAAGACGGCGCCCGCCGCAAGAACGAAGAGCGGTATCAGTATCACCTTCGGCGATTCATGGACATGGTGCATCACCTCGTGGTCAGCGCGCGGCGTGCCGTGGAAGGTCATGATAAGGAGGCGCCAGGAGTAGAAGGCGGTGATGAAGGCGGCAAAGACGCCGATCCAGAAGGCATAGCGTCCGACCGCCGTGTCGGCGGCCCATGCCGCCTCGATGATCGCGTCCTTCGAGAAATAACCGGCGAACCACGGAATTCCCGCGAGTGCAAGGCTGCCGATCCACATGACGGCGTAGGTGTAGGGCACCTTGCGCCAGATGCCGCCCATCTTGCGCATGTCCTGCTCGCCTGACATGGCATGAATGACCGAGCCGGCACCGAGGAAGAGCAGCGCCTTGAAGAAGGCGTGCGTCATGAGGTGGAAGATCGCCGCGGAATAGGCGGAGACGCCCGCCGCGAAGAACATGTAGCCCAATTGGCTGCAGGTCGAATAGGCGATGACGCGCTTGATGTCGTTCTGCGCCATGCCGATCGTCGCGGCAAACATCGCCGTCGTGCCGCCGATGACGACGACGAAGGCGAGCGCCACGGGTGCGTACTCGAAGAGCGGAGAAAGGCGCACCACCATGAAGACGCCGGCCGTCACCATGGTGGCGGCATGGATCAGCGCCGAGACCGGCGTCGGACCTTCCATCGCGTCCGGGAGCCAGGTGTGAAGGCCGAGCTGCGCCGATTTTCCCATCGCGCCGATGAAGAGCAGGATGCAGGTCAGGGTCAGCGCGTCGACTTGCCAACCGAGGAAATTGATCGTGTTGCGGGCGACGTCGGGGGCGCCGGCGAAGACCGGATCGAATTGCAGAGTATTGAAGAGCAGAAAGACCGCGAAGATGCCGAGCGCGAAGCCGAAATCGCCGATCCGGTTGACGATGAAGGCCTTGATCGCCGCAGCGTTCGCCGATGGCCGCTCGTACCAGAAGCCGATGAGGAGATAGGAGCAGAGGCCGACGCCCTCCCAGCCGAAGAAGAGCTGCACGAAATTATCGGACGTGACCAGCATCAGCATGAAGAAGGTGAAGAAGCTGAGATACGCCATGAAGCGCGGGATCGACTTGTCATGCGCCATGTAGCCGACCGAATAGACGTGCACCATGGCGGAGACGAGCGTCACGACGAGCAGCATGACGGTGCTCAACGTGTCGAGGCGGAGCGCCCAACGCACCTGCAGCTCGCCGGTGTCGATCCAGGTGAAGAGATCGATGATCCGTCCATGCCCCATCAACGCGACATCGTAAAAGACGAAGGCGCTCAGCACTGCCGAGAGGAGAAGCGCGCCGCAGGTGACGAGCTGCGCGCCGCGGTCGCCGACCAGGCGGCCGAACAGCCCGGCGATGAACGCCGCCAGAAGCGGCAGAAAGACGGCGATGACGCTCACTGGCCTCAGCCCTTCATCAGGTTGATGTCTTCGACGGCGATCGTGCCGCGATTGCGGAAATAGACGACAAGGATGGCAAGGCCGATCGCCGCCTCGGCCGCGGCGACGGTCAGCACGAACATGGCGAAGACCTGGCCGACCATATCGTGCAGGAAGGCCGAAAAAGCGACGAAGTTGATGTTGACGGCGAGCAGCATCAGCTCGATCGACATCAGGATGATGATGACGTTCTTGCGGTTGAGGAAGATGCCGAAGATGCCGAGCGTGAACAGCACCGCGGCGACGGTGAGATAATGCGCGAGCCCGATCTCCATCGCCTCACACTCCCTTGCCGAGCTCGACCTTCACCACCTCGACCGAGGCGGCGCGCAGCCGATTGATCTGAACCGCGGAATCCTGGCGCCGCACGCCTTCGCGCGCACGCAACGTCAAGACGATGGCGCCGATCATCGCGATGAGGAGCACGATTCCGGATGCCTGGAATGCGTAGACGTAGCGTGTATAGAGGAGATCGCCGAGCGCCTGGGCGTTCGTCACATCGCCGACCGGCAGAGGCGCCGTCAGCACCGAGGCGATATTCGGCGCGAGCGCCCAATAGAGACCGACGAAGAAGAGCTCGGCAAAGAGGATGAGGCCGATGAGAGCGCCGATCGGGAGATATTGCAGGAAGCCGTGACGCAACTCGACGAAATTGATGTCGAGCATCATGACGACGAAGAGGAAGAGCACCGCGACCGCGCCGACATAGACGATGACAAGGATCATCGCGAGAAACTCGGCGCCCATCAGCACGAAGAGACCCGCCGCGTTGAAGAAGGCGAGGATGAGAAAGAGCACCGAGTGCACCGGGTTGCGCGACGCGATCACCATGACGCCGGAGGCGATAGCGACCGCGGCGAAAACGTAGAAGACCAAGGCTTGGATGATCATGGCGTCGCCCCATGCGCGACGCTCTTATCCCTCTCCCCTTGCGGGAGAGGAAGAGTTCCGTTGCGCAGCAGCGGGAAGGAGAGGGATGCGGCGCCGCTGCACGGCGAGCCTTGAGTCAGTCCCCTCACCCCGCTCCTCTCAGACAAGGGAAGAGGGAGTGTAGGGTCGAGTCGTGTTGCCATCCCCCGCTTCATCGATACGCCGCGTCGAGTTCGAGGTTCTTCGCGATTTCTGCCTCCCAGCGGTCACCGTTCGCCAGCAGCTTTTCCTTGTCGTAGAACAGCTCCTCGCGCGTCTCGGTGGCGAATTCGAAATTAGGACCCTCGACGATCGCATCGACCGGACACGCTTCCTGGCAGAAGCCGCAATAGATGCATTTCGTCATGTCGATGTCGTAGCGCGTCGTCCGCCGACTGCCATCCTCGCGCGGCTCCGCCTCGATGGTGATGGCGAGCGCTGGGCAAATCGCTTCGCACAGCTTGCAGGCGATGCAGCGCTCTTCGCCATTGGCATAACGGCGGAGCGCGTGCTCGCCGCGAAAGCGCGGGCTGAGCGGCCCTTTCTCATAAGGATAGTTCACCGTCACCGGCGGCTTGAACATGTATTTGAAGGTGAGCGCCAGCCCCGAGATCAGCTCGGTCAGAAGCAGGCTCCGCACACCGCGGTCGAGAAGCGCCATATCACAGCATCCTATTTCGGCAGCCACCCCGTCGCGACGAGGATTCCGGCCGTCAATACCAACCAAAAGAGCGAGAGCGGCAAGAACACTTTCCAGCCCAGCCGCATGAGCTGATCGTAGCGGAAGCGTGGGAAGGTCGCCCGCACCCAAAGAAAGCAGAAGAACACGAAGGCAATCTTCGCGAAGAACCAGATGGGTCCCGGAACCCAGGTGAAGGGCGCAAAGAGCAGCGGTGGAAGCCAGCCGCCGAGAAATAGGATCGAGGTCATCGCGGAGACCAGGATCATGTTCGCGTATTCGCCGAGGAAGAAGAGCGCGAAGGGCATCGCAGAATATTCGACGAAATACCCGGCAACGAGCTCCGATTCTCCTTCCGGCAGATCGAATGGCGACCGGTTCGTCTCGGCAAGGCCGGAGACGAAGAAGACCACCGCCATCGGCAGCAAGGGGCCGACGAACCAATTGGGGATCGGCAATATGCCGAACAACGGGTGACTCTGCGCCAGCACGATATCGCTGATGTTGAGCGAGCCCACGCAGAGCAGCACGGTGACGATGACGAAGCCGATCGAGACCTCGTAGGAAACCATCTGCGCCGCCGAGCGCATCGCCCCGAGGAACGCGTATTTCGAATTCGACGCCCAACCCGCCATGATGATGCCGTAGACGCCGAGCGAGCTGATCGCAAAGAGGTAGAGAATGCCGACATTGATGTCGGAGAGGACAACGCCCGGGTTGAAGGGAATGACCGCCCAGGCGACGAGGCTCAAGACGAAAGTCAGCATCGGCGCCACAACGAAGACGACGCGATTGGCGCCGCTCGGGATCACCGTCTCCTTCATGAGCAGCTTCAAGCCATCGGCGAGCGGCTGGAGCAGCCCGAAGGGGCCGACGACGTTGGGTCCCATGCGGAGCTGTGCTGCCGCCAGGACCTTGCGCTCGGCTAAGGTTGCATAGGCGACCGCGACGAGCAGCGGCACGACGATCGCCAGGATCTCGAGGACGATGATGACGACGGGCCAGACGTAGCTGGTCAAGAAATTGCCGTCAGCCATGGGTGCCCGTCTTCGCCGATGGGACCCGGGACGCCGAATAGACCTCGCTGCATGCCGTCATGGTCGGCGAGGCCCTGCTGATCGCGTCGGTCTTGTAGAAATCGGCGACCAGATGGACGAAGGGCGCGGCCTCGATGCGCCCCTCGCCGCCGAACGCTCCCCACGCCGCGCGCTCCGCCGTGTCGATCTTTGCGAAAAGCGGGTGCGTCGCGACAAGATGGGCGCGGAGCTGCGCCAGGGAATCGTAAGGCAGCTTCTTGCCGAGAACCTCGGAAAGCGCACGCAGGATCGTCCAATCCTCGCGTGCCTCGCCCGGCGGGAAGATCGCGCGCTGCGCCGCCTGCACCCGGCCCTCGGTGTTGACGTAGAGCGCGTCTTTCTCGGTATAGGCGGCGCCGGGAAGGATCACATCCGCGCGATGCGCTCCGGCATCGCCGTGATGGCCCTGGTAGACGACGAAGGCACGGCCGAGGCGCTTCGTGTCGAACTCGTCGGCGCCAAGCAGATAGACAGCCTCGATCTCGCCGCGCTCGCAGCCGGCAAGGATGGCGTTGCGGTCGCGTCCGCCCGGACCCGGCACAAAGCCGATGTCGAGCCCGCCGACCCGCGCCGCCGCCATGTGGAGGACGTTGAAGCCGTTCCAATCGTCGCGAACCATGTTACAGGCTTCGGCGAGGCGCCGCGCGGCGGCGAGGATCGCTGTCCCGTCGGGCCGTGTCAGCGCGCCCATGCCAAGGATCAGCATCGGGTTCTTCGCGCCCTTCAACACCTCGCCCCAGCTGTGGTTGGCTCCGGCGAGGTCGCCCAGCACCTCGGGACCGCTGCCGAGCTTGACGACAGGGAAGGTCAGGTCGAGCTTCGGTCCGATCGCCGCCACCTTGAATCCGCCCATGAGGTAGCGCTTGCGCAGCCGCGCATTGACGAGCGCCGCCTCCCAGCGCGGATTGGTGCCGATAAGAAGGCAGGCATCGGCCTGCTCGATCCCGGCGATCGTCGTGTTGAAGAGATACCCGGCGCGACACGACGGATCGAGCTTCGCGCCGTCCTGCCGGCAATCGAGGTTCGTCGAGCCCAGCGCCGCAATCAGCTCCTTCAGCGCCAACATCGATTCGACATCGGCGAGATCGCCGGCGAGCGCCGCGATCTTCGCGCCCGGCAAGCCGCCAAGCCGTTTTGCGATGACCCCGAACGCTTCGCTCCAGCTTACCTCGACGAGCTTGCCGTCGCGCCGGACATACGGCCGGTCGAGCCGCTTGCGCGTCAACCCGTCCATCGCAAAACGCGTCTTGTCCGAGATCCACTCTTCGTTGATCGCCTCATTGAGGCGCGGCAGGATCCGCATCACCTGCCCGCTCCGCGCGTCGACCCGGATATTGCTGCCGACCGCATCGAGCGCGTCGACCGATTCGGTCTTGCGCAACTCCCAGGGCCGCGCGACGAAGGCATATGGCTTCGAGGTCAAGGCGCCGACCGGGCAGAGATCGATGATGTTGGCGGAGAGCTCGGAGGTGAGCGCCTTTTCGATGTAGGTGCCGATCTCCATCGCCTCGCCCCGCCCCGTCGCGCCCAACTCCTCGACGCCGGCGATCTCGGTCGCGAAACGAATACAGCGCGTGCAATGGATGCAACGGTTCATGCTGGTCTTGACGAGCGGACCGAAATCCTTGTCCTTGACCGCGCGCTTGTTCTCCTCGAAGCGGCCACGGTCGAAGCCGTAGGCCATGGCTTGGTCCTGCAGGTCGCATTCGCCGCCCTGATCGCAGATCGGGCAGTCGAGCGGGTGGTTGATGAGGAGGAACTCCATCACCCCCTTGCGCGCCTTTTGCGCCCTCTCCGATTTGGTGTGGATCACCATGTTGTCGGCGACCGGCATGGCGCAGGAAGCGATCGGCTTCGGTGCTTTTTCCTGCTCGACGAGACACATGCGGCAATTGCCGGCGATGGCAAGGCGCTCGTGAAAGCAGAAATGCGGGATCTCGATGCCGAGGCGTTGCGCCGCCTGGAGCACCGTCGTTCCCGGCGGTACCTCGATTTCTTGCCCGTCGATGGTGAGTTTTGGCATCAGCGCTTCCTCACGCCGCGCGCTGCCGCGCCGCAGCGTCGCGATATTGCTTGATCCGCGCCTCCATCTCCGGGCGGAAATGCCGGATGAGGCCCTGGATCGGCCACGCCGCGGCGTCGCCCAGCGCGCAGATCGTGTGACCCTCGATCTCGTAAGAGACCTCGAGCAGCATGTCGATCTCGGCCAATTCGGCCTCGCCCTTCACCATCCGCTCCATGACGCGCCACATCCACCCCGCCCCTTCGCGGCACGGCGTGCACTGACCGCAGCTTTCATGCTTGTAGAATTTCGACAGCCGCGCGATCGCCTTGATGATGTCGGTCGATTTGTCCATGACGATAACGGCGGCGGTGCCGAGGCCGCTCTTCACGTCGCGCAGCGCGTCGAAATCCATCAGCACCGTGTCGCAGACCGATTTCGGAATGACCGGCACGGACGAGCCTCCGGGGATGATCGCGAGCAGATTGTCCCAGCCGCCGCGCACGCCGCCGGCATGGCGCTCGACGAGCTCCTTCAGCGGAATTCCCATCGCCTCTTCGACGTTGCACGGCGCGTTGACGTGGCCGGAGATGCAGAAGACCTTCGTCCCCTCGTTCTTCGGTCGACCGATGCCCGCGAACCAGGCGGCGCCGCGGCGCAGGATGGTCGGTGCCACGGCGATCGTCTCGACATTGTTGACGGTCGTCGGGCAGCCATAGAGACCGACCGCCGCGGGAAACGGCGGCTTCAATCGCGGTTGGCCCTTGCGGCCCTCGAGGCTTTCGAGCAGCGCCGTCTCCTCGCCGCAGATATAGGCGCCGGCGCCGCGATGCAAGATCACGTCGTAATCGTATCCCGAGCCGGAGGCATTCTTGCCGATGAGCCCGGCGGCATAAGCCTCGTCGATCGCCGTCTGCAGGCGTTGCGCCTCGTTGTAAAACTCGCCGCGGATGTAGATGTAGGCGGCCTGCGCACCCATGCCGACTCCGGCAACCAGACAACCCTCGACCAGCTTGTGCGGATCGTTGCGAAGAATGTCGCGGTCCTTGCAGGTGCCAGGCTCGCTCTCATCGGCGTTGACGACGAGGTAGACCGGCCGCTCGCTCGTCTTCGGCATGAAGGACCATTTGAGACCGGTCGGAAAGCCGGCCCCACCCCGCCCGCGCAGCCCCGACTTCTTCATCTCGTCGACGATCCAGTCGCGGCCTTTGAGGATGAGCGCCTTGGTATCGCTCCAATCGCCTCGCGCCTTGGCGCCGGGCAGGCGCCAATCATGCTGGCCGTAGAGGTTCGTGAAGATGCGGTCTTTGTCACGCAGCATTAGGGTCTCCGGCGAGCTTGACGCCATGCAAGGTCGTGGGTCCCGTCGCCGGCGCCGAGCCCTGGCGCTTCAAGGCCGAGCCCATCGGCGGCGTCTCGCCGCGCGCCAACGCGTCGATCAGCGCCTCGGTCGAGGCGGCGTCGAGATCCTCGTAGAAATCGTCGTTCACCTGAATGACCGGCGCGTTGACGCAGGCGCCGAGACACTCGACCTCGGTCAGGCTGAACCGGCTGTCCGGCGTCGTCTCGCCGATGCCGATCCCTAGCTTCCTGCGGCACGCTGCGACGACTTCGTCGGAGCCTCTGAGCCAGCATGGCGTCGTCGTGCAGACCTGGAAGAAATGCTTGCCGACCGGCCGAAGGTTGAACATCGAATAGAATGTCGCGACCTCGTAGACGCGGATCGGCGCCATCTCCAAGATCTGCGCCACGTGGTCCATCGCGGCGCGCGGCAACCAATTGTCATGCTGGCGCTGCGCCAGATCGAGCAGCGGCAGCACCGCGCTCGCCTGCCGCCCGGGCGGGTATTTCGCGATATGGGCCTTCGCCTTCGCCAGGTTGTCCGGCGTGAAGGCGAAGCTCTGGGGTTGCGCCGCCGGCGCGCCGTTCGTGTCCGCGCTCATCGATCGATGCTGCCGAAGACGATGTCCATCGAGCCGATGATCGCGACGACGTCGGCGAGCATGTGGCCCTTGGACATGAAGTCGATGCCCTGAAGGAAGGCGAAGTCCGGCGCGCGGATCTTGCAGCGATACGGCCGGTTGGAGCCGTCGGAGACGAGGTACACGCCGAACTCTCCCTTCGGCGCCTCGACCGCGCAATAGGTCTCGCCGGCTGGCACGTGATAGCCCTCGGTATAGAGTTTGAAGTGATGGATGAGCGCTTCCATCGACTGCTTCATCTCGGCGCGCGGCGGCGGCGCCACCTTGCGATCGTTGACCTTGACCGGCCCCGTCGGCATCTGCGCCAGCGCCTGGCGGATGATGCGCAGCGATTGGCGCATCTCCTCGATGCGGACGAGGTAGCGATCGAAGCAATCGCCGTTCTTGCCGATCGGCACGTCGAAATCCATCGCCGCATAGGCATCGTAGGGCTGTGCCCGGCGAAGATCCCACGGCACGCCTGAAGCGCGCAGCATCGGCCCGGCAAAGCCCCAATCCTGCGCCTCTTTCGCCGAAACGACGCCGATATTGACGGTGCGCTGACGAAAGATGCGGTTCTCGGTCAAGAGACCCTCGATGTCGTCGACCACCTTCGGGAACGTGTCGCAGAACGCGATGATGTCGTCGGCGAGCCCGGCCGGCAGGTCTTGATGCACACCGCCCGGGCGGAAATAGGCGGCGTGGAGCCGAGCACCGCAGACGCGCTCGTAGAACTCCATCAATCGCTCGCGTTCCTCGAAGCCCCAGAGGAAAGGCGTTATGGCGCCGACATCAAGGGCAAAGGTGGTGATGTTGAGAAGATGGTTGAGGATCCGCGTGATCTCGCTATAGAGGACGCGGATGTATTGCGCGCGCGGCGGCGGCGTGATGCCGAGCAGCTTTTCGACCGCAAGCGCGTAGGCGTGCTCCTGGCACATCGGCGAGACGTAGTCGAGGCGGTCGAAATACGGCACCGCCTGAAGGTAGGTCTTGTATTCGATGAGTTTTTCGGTGCCGCGGTGCAGGAGACCGATATGCGCATCGGCGCGCTCGATCACCTCGCCATCCATCTCGAGGACGAGGCGGAGAACGCCGTGCGCCGCCGGATGCTGCGGCCCGAAATTCATCGTGAAGTTCTTGATCTGGACCTGCGGTGGACCGGCGCCGACTCCCTGATCCTTCGCGAGTGTGCCGTGCGCGTCGCTCATGGCGCCTCTCTCCGCGCCTTTTCGTCGCCGGGAAGGATCTCGTTCATCCCCTCCCAGGGCGAGGTGAAATCGAAACTGCGAAATTCCTGCTTCAGCTTCACGGGCTCGTAGACGACGCGCTTCTGCTCGACGTCGTAGCGCAGCTCGACATAGCCGGTGAGCGGGAAGTCCTTGCGCAAGGGGTGTCCTTCGAAGCCATAGTCGGTGAGAAGACGGCGCAAATCGGCGTGATCGGAAAAATAGATGCCGAGGAGATCCCACGCTTCGCGCTCGAACCAGCCGGCTGCGCTGTAAACGCCGGTGATCGACGGCACGGGATTCTCCTCATCCGTCGCCACCTTGATTCGGATGCGATGATTGAGCCTGAGACTGAGGAGATGATAGACGACCTCGAAGCGCTCAGGGCGGTCGGGATAATCGACGCCGCAGAGGTCGATCAGCACGGTCATTTGGCACTTCGGGTCATCACGCAGGAACGTCATGACGCCGACGATCGCCTCGCGTCGTACCGTGACGACGAGCTGACCGTGGATAATCCCGGTGCCGAACACTTCGTGCGACAACGCCGCCGAAACGTGATCGCCGAGCTCTTTCAATGCCTCTGGTGTCATTGCCTGCCGATATTCTTATTCGCGCTGTCTCGTTCCTGTGCCGTCCGGCTCAACGAGCGAAGACCCGTTCCCGCTTGATCTTCTTTTGCAGTTGCAGGACGCCATAAAGCAAGGCCTCGGCGGTGGGCGGACAGCCCGGGACGTAAATGTCGACCGGCACGATCCGATCGCAGCCACGCACGACCGAGTAGGAATAGTGATAGTACCCTCCGCCATTGGCGCAGGAACCCATCGAGATCACCCAGCGCGGCTCGGCCATCTGGTCGTAGACCTTGCGCAGCGCGGGCGCCATCTTGTTGCACAGAGTTCCGGCGACGATCATCACATCGGATTGCCGCGGGCTTGGCCGGAAGACGACGCCGAAGCGGTCGAGGTCGTAGCGGCTTGCGCCGGTATGCATCATCTCGACGGCGCAGCAAGCAAGGCCGAAGGTCATCGGCCAGAGCGAGCCGCTGCGCGCCCAATTTACGAGCTTATCCATCTGCGCCACGACGAAGCCCTTCTCCTGGACGTCGTCGCTCACTTGGCGCAGCAGCGCATCCTGCTCCGCTCCTGGCGGAAGCGGCGCCAAACCGGCCGGCCGAAAATTGGATGTCATCGGCTGGTTCATTCCCACTCGAGCGCCCCCTTCTTCCATTCGTAGATGAAGCCGATGGTCAGGATGCCGAGGAAGACGATCATCGACCAGAATCCGAAGAGACCGAGTCGACCGAGCGAGACCGCCCACGGAAAGAGGAATGCCACTTCGAGGTCGAAAATGATGAAGAGGATGGCGACGAGGTAGAACCGCACGTCGAACTTGCTGCGCGCGTCCTGGAACGGCTCGAAGCCGCATTCATAGGGCGAAAGCTTTTCCGAGTCGGGATTCTGCCGCGCCGCGAGGAAGGACATGAGAACGATCGCCATCGCCAACCCTACGGCGACGCCGAGGAAGACGAGGATCGGCAGATATTCGCGCAGCAGATTTTCCATGCGCGCACTCCATACGACAAACTTGCCGCGAACGCTAGGGCTGGGAGGGAACGCCGCCGCCGAAAACAAGGCGCGCCGACGTCGATTGCCCTCGCCGATCATATATGCGAGAGGCATCGCGATGGGAAGCGCGGAATGCTGCCAATTCGCAAGCGACGCTTGCACCCTTGGAGCGAAGGCCGTTCCGGATATGCCGCCGTCAGGAGTGGCGGGAGTGACGGGGCTCGAACCCGCGACCTCCGGCGTGACAGGCCGGCGCTCTAACCAACTGAGCTACACCCCCGAAGCATCCGCTCCGAGGCGGCGACAGATACTCTTCTGCCCCGGCGAGTGTCAATCCGCCTATGCGAAGCTTTTGCGGATCTCGCCCCGGCGCGAGCGCCAGATGATCGCATCGACGATGAAATGATGAAAATTCAAGGTCTGCGAGGCGATCAGCATGATCAATGTGCCACCGACCGAGAACCCGTCACCGGCCAGCGTGATCGCACCGTAGCCGATCGTCGAAAGGGCAAGGCAGACAAAGATGTATCGCAAGAGCGCATCGCGCTGGCTCAAGCGCGACAGCAGCGGTGCCATCGCGTCATGGCCGTTCTTGAAGCGGTTGGCGTTGAACAGCCAAACGATGACCAAGTACTGCGTCGTGTGCCAGATATTGACGACCACCCAGCCGACATTGACATCGTCGATCAGGATGTAGCCGACATAGAACATGGCGAAATGCGTCAGCGTATAGATCGTATGGGCGAGCGGCAGGCGTCCTTGCCACCACGC
>JBGPOZ010000010.1:0-43067 GCA_041488295.1 Allostellaceae bacterium | reverse complement strand
CTCCCCGCTTCACGGGTCCCCTCCCTCTCCCCGAGGGGAGAGGGCCTCTGCCTCGCGGGAGAGGAAAGCCGCGCTCACGCCATCTTGCAGCCGCGCGCCGGATCGGCGAGCGCCTTGCTGGCGACGCCGACGACACGGTTCTCGAGCCCCATGACCTTGCGCAGATAGAAATCCTGCACCGGGTTGTGCGCCTTCGAGAGGGTGAACTTGCCGCGCGGGCTGTCGATCTCGGCCTTCTCCATCGCGGCGACGAGCGCCGCACGCGCACCCGTGTCGCCCTTGACGGCGCCGAGTCCCAGCGCCAGGAGCTGGCCCGCATCGTAACCTTGCACCGCATAGACATCGGCCTCGCGGCCATAGGCCTTCTTGTAGGCGGCGCGGAAGCTGTTGTTCTTCGGCAGATCGAGCCCGTCGCCGTAATGCAAGGTCGTCTCGAGCCCTTGCGCCGCCTCGCCCTGCGCCTCGAGCGTGCCGTCGGTGATGAAGCCGGCGCCGAACAACGGAATCGTGTTGCGCAAGCCCGCCGCCACGTAGTCCTTGACGAATTTGACGGCGCCGCCGCCTGCGAAGAAGACATAGACGGCGGCGGGTTTCAGCGAGGCGATCTCGGTCAGAAGCGGCTGGAACTCGACATTGGGGAAGGGCAGCCAGAGATCCTTCACGACCTTGCCGCCCGCCGCCTCGAAGCTCTCCTTGAACCCGTTCGCCGATTCCTCGCCCGCCGCGTATTTCCAGCTCAAGGTGACGGCGCTCTTGATGCCGCGCTCGCCGACGACCTTGCCCATGGCATAAGCCGGCTGCCAGTTCGAGAAGGAGCTGCGGAAGATGTTGGGCGCGCAAAGCGGCCCGGTCGCGGCGTCGGCCCCGGCATTCGGAATGATCAGCATCGTGTCGTTGTCGCGCGCCACTTTCACCATCGCCATGGCGACGCCCGAATGCACCGTGCCGATGAGGAAATCGACCTTGTCGCGCGTCACCAGCTTGTTGGCGTTCTCGGGCGCCTTCGAGGGTTCCGATTCGTCGTCGACCGTCGCGATCTCGAAGTCGCGCCCGCCGAGCTTCCCGCCCGCTTCCATGAGCGCGAGCTTGAAGCCGTCGGTGATCGCCTGGCCGAGCTGCGCGTAGGTGCCGGTCGCCGGCAGCATGAGGCCGAGCTTCACCTTGGCGGTCTGTCCGATGGCAAAGCGCGTCGGGACGAAGCTCCCGGCGGCGATGAGCCCGGTTGTCGCCGCCATCCCCTTGAGGATGGTCCGTCGGCTCTTCTTCGTCTTCGTCATGGCGTTCTCCCTGTCAAACCCTCGATGACCGTCATCGGCTTTGCTCACGCAGCTTGAAGCGCTGGATCTTGCCGGTCGCCGTCTTCGGCAGATCGCTGACGAATTCGATCCAGCGCGGATATTTGTATGGTGCGAGGCGTTCCTTGACATGGCGCTGCAACGCCTCGGCGAGGCCGGCATCGCCCGTGGTTCCCGCCTTCAGGACGACGTAAGCTTTGGGCTTGACGAGGCCTTGCTCGTCCTGTTGGCCGATGATGGCGGCTTCCAGCACGGATTCATGCGAGAGGAGCGCAGCCTCGACCTCGAAGGGCGAGACATAGATGCCGCCGACTTTCAGCATGTCGTCCGTGCGGCCGCAATAGGTGAAATACCCGTCGGCGCTCTCGATGTATTTGTCGCCGCTCCGCGTCCAGGCGCCGAGGAACGTCGAGCGCGAGCGCTCGCGGTTGTTCCAATAGTAGGCGGCGCTGGTCGGCCCGCTCACCTGCAGCTCGCCGATCTCGCCGGGCTTCACGGGCCGTCCTTCCTCGTCGACGAGGCGGATCGCGTAGCCGGGGACGGGTTTCCCCGTCGTGCCGTACCGCACGTCGCCCGGGCGGTTCGAGAGAAAGATGTGCAGCATCTCGGTCGAGCCGATGCCGTCCAGAATGGCGATGCCGGTCCGCTCCTCCCAGCGCTTGCCGATATCCTCGGGGAGCGCCTCGCCCGCCGAGACGCAGCGCCGCAGTGCCAACTCGCTCTTGCTCGGCAGATCGGCGCTCGCGAGCAGTGCGCCGTAAAGCGTCGGCACGCCGTAGAAGATGGTCGGCCGCGCCTCGCGTAGCACGCGCGAGACGGCGGCGGGTGTCGGGCGCTCGGCCATCAGAATGCTGGTCGCGCCGACGGCGAAGGGAAAGGTCAGCGCGTTGCCGAGCCCATAGGCGAAGAAGAGCTTCGCCGCCGAGAAGACGGTGTCGTCCTCGCGGATGCCGAGCACCGGCTCCGCGTAGAGATCGGCGGTAAGCGCGAGGTGCGTCTGGAGATGAACGGCACCTTTCGGCGCCCCGGTCGAGCCCGAGGAGTAGAGCCAGAAGCAGACGTCGTCTGCGCTCGTCGCTGCCGCCGGAGCGCCGGTCTTCGCTTGCGCCTTGAGGTCGGACAAGCGCGGATGCCCGTGCCCATCCTCGCCCGAGACGATGACCTTGAGCGCGGGATGATTCGCGAGGATCGGCGCAAAGACGGGCAGCAGGGCTTCGGACACGACGAGGAGCCGCGCCCGGCTGTCGCGCAGCATGAAATCGTAGTCGGCCTCAGTCAGCAGCGTGTTGACCGGCACGGGAACGATCCCGGCCTTGATCGCGCCGAGAAACGCCGTCGGAAAATCGATCGTGTCGAGGAGACAGAGGAGGATGCGCTGCTCGATCTCTAAGCCGAGGCCGGTGACGAGGTCGGAGAAGCGATCGACGCGCTCGGCGAGCTCGCCATAGGAATAGCTACCGCGATCGTCGCGCACTGCGATCTTGCCGGCACGACCCGTCGCCAGGTTGCGCCCGATGAGATCGGCCGCGGCGTTGTACTCGCGCGGGAAAACGCGTCCGTGACCCTGCACGGAACCTGCGGACATGGTCGACGACCTCCCTCACTCGATTTCGCCGCCGCGTTTCTCGGCGCGGCTTGTTCAACGACTTGCCTGTTTACCACGGGGCTCGCGGCGAAGGTGGAGAGGATTCTTGAACCACAAAGACACGAAGCACACTAAGAATCTTTCTTGGCGCGGAGCGCCCTTTCTTACCTTCGTGTCCTTCGTGCCTTCGTGTTGAACCCTTTGCTTCCGCCGTGATCCCTGTCGTGAATTCCCTAGGCCGCCTCGTCGCGCGCCTCGCGCAGATTTTCGAACCACGTCTCGGCCCATTCGACCGCGACCTCTTCGGGAATGGTGCCGGCGCTCGCATCGTGCAGCATCGCCGCGCCGATCCGCCGCGCGCCCAATGAGGAAAGTAGCGCGTCGAAGCGCTTGCCGCCGAAGCAGAAGGTCGCCGTGTAGGTGCGGTCGCCCAAGGCGATGACGCCGTATTCGACTTGGGACAGCGCCGGCTTCTCCGCTTCGAGCGCGGCGAACAACCCTTGCGCGTTGTCCGGCACGTCGCCCTGCCCATAAGTCGAGGTGCAAATGAGAAAAACCCCGCCGCGCGCGAGGACCGCGGCGCCCTGCCCGTCCATCGGCACGATCGCGACCGCGGCGCCCTCGGCTTCCAAGCGGTCGCGCACCTCCTCGGCGACGAGATCGGCCGTGCCCGTCATGGTGCCGACAAGGATCGTGATCGGAATGCTCAACCCCGCTGCTCCCGAAACCAAGTCCGACTATGAAAGACACTATAATGCATGTTAGTATTATCACAGGCAACATAATACATGATTAAGACATGAGCGGAAATCGATGACTGCCGCGCCAGGCTCCGAGCGTCCGCCGCGCACCGACGGCGCCGAGGAGGAATATCTGCGGCAACTCGGCGAGCGCATTCGCGAGGCGCGGGCGCGGCGCGGGATGACGCGCAAGATTCTTGCGCGCGATTCCGGCGTCTCCGAGCGCTACCTTGCCCAGCTCGAGACCGGCCACGGCAACATCTCCATCATCCTCTTGCGCCAGGTAGCGCAGGCGATGGGCCTGCCGCTCGCCGAGCTCGTGCGCGAGGGGCCGGATCGGCCGGTCGAGCTCTCGCTTCTTGTCCAGACCCTGGAGCGTCTGGCGCCGCAAGAGCTGTCGCAGGCGCGCCAGCTCCTCACCAGCGCCTTTGGCGCCGCGATGGCGCAAAACCGCCGCCACCGCATCGCCCTCATCGGCTTGCGCGGCGCCGGCAAGTCGACCCTCGGCCGCCGCCTCGCCGCGACGCTCGGCAGCCCCTTCATCGAGCTCGATCGCGAGATCGAGCGGGAATCGGGGCTCGAGCTCGGCGAGATCTTCGCCCTCTACGGCCAAACGGCGTTCCGCCGCTATGAGCGGCAGAGCCTCGAGGCAGTGATCGAACGCCATCCCAAAGCCGTGATTGCGACGGGCGGCAGCCTCGTCTCGGAGCCCGGCACCTTCGACCTCCTGCTCGCGACCTGCTTCACGGTCTGGCTCAAGGCGGCGCCTGAAGAGCACATGAACCGCGTCCTCGAGCAAGGCGACACGCGGCCGATGGCGGACAACGAGCAGGCGATGGCCGACCTCCGCCGCATCCTCGCCGGCCGCGCCGCGCTCTACGCCAAAGCCGATACGATCGTCGACACGGCGGGGCGGACGGTCGAGGAGAGCTTTGCGGCACTCGAGGCGGCGGTTACGAAGGCCCTCTAGAATCTCCTCTTCCCTGCCTCCTCCCCCGCTTGCGGGGGAGGATCGAGGTGGGGGAAGCCGCGGCGAGCGCCCCCACCCTACCCTCCCCCGCAAGCGGGGGAGGGATTCTGGAAAGGCGCAACCCGCGGGCGAGAAGGCAAGTCGCTGCGATCCTGTCGCCTCACCCCACCTTTGGCGCCGCCTTCGCCAGCGCCGCCGTCAGCGTCGCCATCGTGCTCGGGTTCATCGCGTCGACCATCGCCGTCGGAATGAGGATCGTCGCACCGCGCTCCTTCGTCGTCTCGTAGATGATGTTCATGGCGCGGAGCTGGAACGCGGCGGCGTTCTGCCCATAGATCTCCGCCGCCTCGACGAATTTCTGCGCGATCTCGCGCTCGGCGTTGCCGAGGATGACGCGCGCCTCGCGCTCGCGCTCGGCCTGTGCCTGCCGGCTCATCGCGTCTTGCAGCGCCGGCGGAATCGCGACGTCGCGGATCTCGACCGAGATGACGGCGACGCCCCAGTCGCCGGTCTTGCGGCCGATCTCGTCCTTCAGTTGCGCGTCCGCCTTCTTGCGCTCCGACAGCAGCGCCGAGAGCGGCGTCGAGCCGATCATCTCGCGCAAGGAAGTTTGCGCCACCTGCGAGATCGCCTGCCGGTAATTGGTGATCTCGAGCGATGCTTTCTCGACGTCATGGACCTGCCAGAAGACGATGGCGTCGACATTGACCGGCACGGTGTCGCGCGTCAGCGCCTGCTCGGCGGTGAACTCGGTCGTCTGGATGCGCTGATCGACCCAGCTCGCGACGGCATCGATGACCGGCACGATGAGGAAGAGTCCGGGGCCGCGGATCGCGCGCAGCTTGCCGAGGCGCAGAACGACGGCCTTCTCCCATTGATTGGCCATCATTACCGTCGCCGGGACGAAGGCGGCTGCAATGGCAGCCAGCACCGCGACCACGGCCAAGGAGGGACTGGCCGCGACATAGCTCGATGCGGCCAGCACGGCGGCGAGGCCGAAGCCCAGCCATGTCAGCATGATCGCCAGCGGGTTCGTGCCGCGCCCCACGAAGAGCTTGTTCATTGTCCACCTGCTTTCTGGGCTGCTTTCTGGGCTGCCATCTCGAGGAGCCGCCGCGCGACCTCGCTCGGATCGACGCCTTGGCTCATTGCCATCGCAAGCGATTGCCGCGCAAGCTTATCTATGCGTTCGGCCTGAATCCCGGCTTCGAGTTTCGGCGGATGATCCGCGACGAAGGTACCGACGCCGCGCACCGCCGTGATCGCGCCGGCCTGCTCCAGCTCGTCATAAGCGTGGCGCACCGTATTGAGATCGATCCGCAACGCGACCGCGACCTGGCGCATCGTCGGCATCTGATCGCCCGGCTTCAAGACACCGGCGCCGATGACGCTCAGCATCTGCTCGCGGATCTGCACATAGATCGGCACACCGGAACTTTCGATGCGGAGCGTATCGAGCATCGATTGTATCTGTGTATGCATATTCTCATACAATAAAATAGCGGAGAGCTTCGTCAAGGTGCAAAAAATCGGGCTGGGATCTCATGAAACACGGTGACATTCCTTGCTGTTTCGGATATTTTATGTCTGTAATGGATAGGGGAAGGGATCAGACATTTGAAGCAACTCTCACCTCCCGCACACGCAATCGCCTCGGGGACATGAGGGACCCGCCTGTATTTTGCCTGTAAAGAACAGATGTAACAGGCGGCTAAATGCATCATCTTGCCGGCAATGCGAGTTTTATGCATTATAATGCAATCCCCCTCGCCGGAGCGTCCATGATCACCTTCGACACGCATCCTGACCGCTACCAGCATTGGCGCCTCACCTTCGCGCCGCCCATCGCCTCTTTGACGCTCGACGTCGCCGAGGAGGGCGGCCTTCAGCCCGGCTACAAGCTGAAGCTCAACTCCTACGATCTCGGCGTCGACATCGAGCTCCACGACGCCTTGCAGCGGATCCGCTTCGAGCATCCCGAGATCGGCTGCGTCGTCGTCACCTCGGGCAAGGAGCGGATGTTTTGCGCCGGCGCCAACATCTACATGCTCGGCTCATCGAGTCATGCCTGGAAGGTGAATTTCTGCAAATTCACCAACGAGACGCGGAACGGCATCGAAGATGCGAGCCGCCATTCCGGGCTTAAATTCATCGCCGCCGTCAACGGAGCCTGCGCCGGCGGCGGCTACGAGCTGGCGCTCGCTTGCGATGAGATCGTCATGATCGACGACCGCTCGACGACGGTGAGCCTTCCCGAGGTGCCCCTTCTCGGCGTGCTGCCGGGGACGGGTGGCCTCACGCGCCTTGTCGACAAGCGCAAGGTCCGGCGCGACCTTGCCGATCTTTTCTGCACGACCGCCGAGGGTGTCAGGGCCGACCGGGCCAAGGAATGGCGGCTCGTCGATGCGACGGCAGCGCCGCAGAAATTCCGCGAGACGGTGGCGGCGCGTGCCGGGGCGCTCGCCGCCGCGAGCGACCGGCCTGCGCATGCCAAGGGCGTGACGCTCCGCCCGCTCGCCCGCCGCATCGACGACAGCGGCTATCACTACCGCTTTGTCGACGTCGCGCTCGACGCGCGCGGCCGCGCGGCGACGCTCACCGTTCACGCGCCTGCGGACGATCAGCCGCGCGATCTCGCCGGAATCGCCGAGGCGGGCGACACCTGGTGGCCGCTCGCCATGGCGCGCGAGCTCGACGACGCAATTCTCATGCTCCGCACGAACAATCTCGACATCGGCACGCTGCTGTTGCGGACCTCAGGCGACGCGCCGGCGGTGCTCGCCGCCGATCGCCTCATGGCGGAGCATCGCGACCATTGGTTCGTGCGCGAGACTGCGGGGATGCTCCGCCGAACCTTGGCGCGGCTCGAAATCTCCTCGCGCAGCCTCTTTGCCGTCATCGACCGCGGCTCGTGCTTTGCCGGAACGCTGCTGGAATTGGCGCTCGCCGCCGATCGCAGCTACATGCTCGATGCCAAGGATGGTCCTGTCATCGCCGTGAGCGCGGCGAATTTCGGCACCTTTGCCATGCCGAACGGCCGGACCCGCCTCGCGACGCGGTTCAATGACGAGCCAGCGGCGATCGAGCGGGTCCGATCCCGAAGCGATGCGCTGCTCGACGCCAAGGCCGCGCGGGCGCTCGGCCTCGTCACCCTGACGCCGGACGAGCTCGATTGGGATGACGAGATCCGGCTTGCCGTCGAAGAGCGCGCCAGCCTCTCGCCCGACGCCCTGACCGGCATGGAGGCGAGCCTGCGCTTTCCCGGCGCCGAGACCATGGAGACGAAGATCTTCGCCCGTCTCTCGGCCTGGCAGAACTGGATCTTCAACCGGCCGAACGCGGTCGGCGAGAGCGGCGGCTTGAAGGTTTATGGCACCGGGCGCAAGGCGCAATTCAATTGGGAGAGGGTGTAGGCCCTGCTTACCAAACGCCGCTGGCACAAGAGAGAACAGATGGTGCGCCACGGAGGCACTGAGGTCACGGAGAAGAAAAAGTGATTTAGGAGATAAGGGGGATGATTTGGGGATCGGGGGATAAGTCTTGAGGGCGCCGAAGGCGCCAAACATCACATCCCCTTATCCCCAAATCATCCCCCCGTGACCTCCGTGCCTCCTTGGTGAACCCACTTTAGAAATGCGTGATTGCGAAATGCGGTTTGGGAGAAGCTGACATGGCGATCGACTATCAAGAGCGGATCCCCAACAATGTCGACCTCGCCGGCAACAAGACCTTGCAACGCGCGCTCGAGCGCTGGCAGCCGCGCTTTCTCGACTGGTGGCGCGAGATGGGTCCCTCGGACTTCCTCGCCTCCGACGTCTATCTGCGCACCGCCACCTCGGTCGACGCCAAGGGTTGGGCGAGCTACGGCGCGGTCAAGATGCCGGAGTACCGCTGGGGCATCTTCCTCGCCGATCCCGTTGCCGACCGCCGCATCGGCTTCGGCGACGAGTTCGGCAAGCCGGCCTGGCAACAGGTTCCGGGCGAACACCGCTCGACCCTGCGCCGCCTCATCGTGACGCAAGGCGACACCGAGCCCGCCTCGGTCGAGCAACAACGTCTCCTCGGCCACACCTGCCCCTCGCTCTATGACCTCCGCAACCTCTTCCAGGTCAATGTCGAGGAGGGCCGCCATCTCTGGGCGATGGTCTATCTCCTCCACGCCTATTTCGGCCGCGATGGCCGCGAGGAGGCGGAGGAGCTCTTGGCGCGCCATTCGGGCGATGCCGACAAGCCGCGCATCCTCGGCACGTTCAACGAGCCGATCAGCGACTGGCTGTCCTTCTTCATGTTCACCTACTTCACCGACCGCGACGGCAAGTTCCAATTGAAGAGCTTCGCCGAATCCGGGTTCGACCCCTTGGCGCGCACCTGCCAGTTCATGCTGACCGAGGAAGCGCACCACATGTTCGTCGGCGACACCGGCATCTCGCGGGTCGTGCGCCGCACGCTCGAGGTGATGAAGGAGCTGGGCACCGAGGCGCCGGACAAAATCCGCGCCGCCGGTGCCGTCGATCTGTCGACTGTGCAGCGATATCTCAATTTCTGGTTCAGCTCGTCGCTCGATCTCTTCGGCGCCGAGATCTCATCCAACGCCGCGACATATTTCGCGAGCGGCATCAAGGGCCGTCCCGACGAGGCGAATTACGCCGATCACATCGCGCTCACCGGCACGCAGACGATCACGGTTCCGGAGGGCGAGAGCGGCTTCCGGACCGAGGAGGTGCCGCTGCGCAACGCCATGAACGAGGTGACGCGCGGCGCCTATATCCGCGACTGCGAGATCGGCGTCAAACGCTGGAACCGGCTCATCCAGAAGGCCGGCTTCGCCGCCGAGCTGAGGCTCCCCTCGCCGCGCTTCCGTCGCGCGATCGGCGCCTGGGCCGGACATTCGGTCGATCCCTCGGGCCAACCGATCAACGCCGCGGAATGGCAGCACCGGCAGGACGAGTGGCTACCCTCGACCGCCGACCGCGCCTTCGTCCACAGCCTCATGCAGCGCGTCGTCGAGCCCGGCAAGATGGCGAGCTGGATCGCCCCGCCCGACCGCGGCATCAACAATCTGCCGATCGAGTACGAATACGTGCATCTGCAGTAAAATCAGTCGGCGATGGGTATACTCCAAGCCGCCATCATCGGCAGCGGTCCCGCCGGGTGCTACCTCGCCGAGCGTCTGCTGCGCGAGGCGCCGGGGTGTCGGATCGACATCATCGAGCGACTGCCGACGCCCTTCGGCCTCGTCCGCGCCGGCGTCGCGCCTGACCATCAATCGACCAAGGCGGTGACGCGAGTTTTCGAGCGCGTCATGACGCGCGAAGGCGTCGCCTTCCGGGGCAATGTCGAGATCGGCCGCGATGCGAGCCTCGCCGAGCTGCGCGCGCTTTACGATGTCGTCGTCATTGCGACCGGCGCACCGGAGGATCGGCGGCTCGGCGTGGCAGGCGAGAATCTCGCGGGGATCGTCGGCTCGGGCGCCTTCGCGGGCTGGTACAATTCCCACCCCGATCACGCGGCGGCGACGCCGCCGCTCGACGGCGCCCGCTCCGTCGTGCTCATCGGCAATGGCAACGTCGCGCTCGACGTGGCACGCCTCCTCGCCAAGACTCCGGCCGAGCTGGCGCAGAGCGACATCGCGCCCTCGGTCGAGCGTGCGCTCGCGGCGATGCCGCTCGAGGCGATCCACATCGTCGGGCGGCGCGGACCCGCGCAGGCCGGCTTCGCCGAACAGGAGCTGAGAGAGCTCGGCGCGCTCGACCGGGCCCAGCCGCTCGTCGACCGCGCCGATCTGCCACCCGCCGACACCGCACCCAACGCCGCCATCATCAAAACCCTCGAAGGCTTCGCCGCGCACCGGGCGAGTACCAAGCCGGTCGCCATCCGCTTTCACTTCCGCGCCCGGCCGGCCGGCTTCTCGGGCGAGGGCCGGGTGGCGGCGGCGCGTTTCGCGCGGCAGAGCGAGACGCCGTCCGGCCACGTCGATTCGGGCGAGACGCTGACCCTTGCCGCCGATCTCGTCATCCGCTGTATCGGCTATCGCGCCGTCGATTGCGGCGGGTTTGCGCCGCAAGACGGCATCTTCGCCAATGAGGAGGGACGGATCGCCGCCGGCCTTTACGTCGTCGGCTGGGCGAAGCGCGGCCCCTCCGGAACGATCGCGACGAACCGCGCCGAATCGCATGAAGTGGCGCAGCGCATCGTCGCCGAGACGACCCCCGCCGGCCGCTCCGGCGGCGACGCTCTTGCCGCCCTTCTTGCCGGCCGCGGCGTCAAGGTCGTGGATCACGCGCACTGGCTGCGCATCGATGCCGCCGAACGCGCCGCGGCGGCAGGCCGGCCGCGGGCGAAGCTCACCGACATCGCGGCGATGCTCGTCTGCTAGCGCGCCTTCAGGATCCGGTCGCCCGCCGTTTCGAGCTTCGTCATTGCGTGGCGATAGCCGATTTCGATCACCCGGTCGAAGGCGCGCCAATCGAGGATGTCGATCTTCTCGAGCGGCGGGTCGAAGAGAAGATCGACGCGCTCGCGCAATACGCGCGATTGCGCATCGCTGCTCACGGTCCCGGCACGAACCAGAATATCGACGATAGGCGGCACGCGGCGCCCCGATCGGAAGAGCGACCAGAGCGACGTCGCGCCCCGCCCGGCGAAGGATGCCAAGGCGCGGTCGCTCGCCACATCGACACCGAGCACCGGCCCGCGCTTCATGCCGCGCATCACGTCGACCGGCAGATTGTTGATGACACCGCCATCAGCCAGCACCGCATCCCCGTCCATGACCGGAGGCAGCAGGCCCGGAATGGCGACGCTGGCGCGCAAGGCCCGCCACAGCTTGCCGCTGCGATGAACGACGAGCGTGCCGCTCGTCAGATTGGAGGAGACGCAGAAGAACGGTCGCCACAGATCCTCGATTGCGACCTCGCCGAAATGCTCGATCAGACGGTTCGTCACCTTGTTGCCGCGAACGAGGGCGAGCAGCGGCAGAGCGTAATCATTGACCGGGCTCGTGGTGACGAAGGCCTTGCGCATATTGGCTTCGAGCGTGCGGTCGTCCCATTCGGCAGCGACGCCGGCGCCGATGATCGCGCCCATGCTGCAACCGCCGAGGAGGTCGAGCGGGACCCGCATCTGGCGCAGCGCGCGAATGACCCCGATATGCGCAAAGCCGCGCGCCCCGCCGCCGGAAAGCACAAGTCCGATCGCACGTCCGGTGAGGAAGCGGGCGAGACGTGCGAGATCGCCGTGATGGCCGGACCGCATGCGGCAGATGAGCTCGATCGGCACCGACTGGGTCCATGCTGGGAGCGCGCTCACGGCGTGACCCGCGCCCTCGTGAACGAGGACGAGGTCGACCGGCCGGCGCAACACGCCGAGGCCCGTCAGCGCCTCGGGCAGATTGGCGTCGATCGGCGCGTCCGCCGCTGCCACGAGCACGACCCGATCGGCCTGACGCAGGCAGAGCCGGCTCCACGCCGAGGGCTCGGGATCGGCCAGATAGACGACGAGGTCACGACCGGCCTCGAGCGCCATGAACCATTCCGTCGTCTGCGCTTCGGCGCCGGCATCGACGAGCTCGACGCGCCCCCCTTGCTCGGCGAGCGCCGTCGCAAGACGTCGCGCGAAGGCCGGGCCCTGGACGAGCCGGCTCATCGGCAGAACCGCGATGGTGCGCGGCGTCGACATCGGCCCCTCGTGATGCGTGGCGCGACGAAGACGATCGATAAGCTGGCCGATGAGCGGCATCATGACGCGCGGCGAGCGTTCGACCAGTCGCTCGAAGCTCGGCTTGTCGAGCCGAAGGAGCTCGCTGTCGCGCATCGCGGTGATGGTCGCGCTCCGCACTTCCCCGGAGAACAGCGCCATCTCGCCGATGGTCTCGCCGGGCCGGATCGTCGCGACGACGCTCTCGCCGCCATCGGCGCCGCGAACGCTGACGGCAAGCGCGCCGGCAATGAGAATGTAGAGCTCATCGCCCGACTCGCCCTCGCGAAACAGCGCGCGCCCGCCCGGGAGGGTCAGCCATGTCAACTCGGAGCGCAATTCGTCGAGCGCCGCTCGACCGACCGCGGCGCCAATCAGGGAGCCGGCGAGTTGCGTGACAACCAGGTCCTGATCCATCAGCGGCCTCGCTTCCCCCTGCCGCGCTGCGCATCGTTCGCCGGCGGTAGGGTATCAGCCTGGGCTCAGAATTTCGATCTGCTCCGGATGCGTGACCTCGATCATGGGTCGCCGATCCCAGATCAGCCAACCGCGCACCCGCGCGCGCTTACCCGCCATGGTCGAAGGGTCGGACCGCGCCGCGGCAAAGAGCGGCAGAGCGCCGCGTGAGATACGGAGGGCGAAGGCGGTCCTCTGATCCGCGCCGAAATCGAGGTAAATCTGCCCCTTGGTCTTTCGCGCAGTGACGACCGTGCCCTCGACCAGCTGAAAACTCTCGATGAACCGTCCGGTCTCATCGGGACGCCGCACGGCGTAGACGGGATCACGCCACACGCCGCGCCCGGCGATGCGCGCCTCCGCCTCGAGCGCCAGCATCTGCAGCACCAGCGCGCGCGTCTCGGCGGTGCTCGAGACGCGCGCCAAGCCGCGGCGCAGGAGCTCGCCTTGCAGCCACAACCCGTCGGCGCGGTAAAGCTGTGCGACGATGCGGCCATAACGATCGGTCGCGCCCGCGACATGGCGCAGCGCGATTTTGCGGCCGAGCGCCAGCTCGCGCAGCCCGGCAATCGCCTCCTCGGTACGCCGCCATCGCGTCTCGGCGGGGCGCCCGAGCGGCCGTCGCGGCGTCTCGATCGCGGCGAGGCGGACGCGGCGCCCATCATCGAGCGCCAGCACGTCGCCCGACTCGACCGCCGTCACCATCGCCGTATCGCCGACGAAATCCTCGGCCCCGGCGACGCACGGCCGTAGAAACACCACGAAAAGGATGAGGAGCGTCGGAATGGCACGCATCGCGCGCCGACTATGCCGCACTCGCCATGGCGAAGCGATGGGTCGACACGACGGTTCGGTGCTGAACTCGTCGCTGGCCTAGCCGCTATGATTGCGCTCGCCGCCCTCCGTCATGGCGCCGCCCAGGAACAATTGCCCGACACGCGGGTCGGCGAGGACACGCTCGGCGGTCTCGACCATGCGGGTCCGCCCGAGCTCGAGCACGATGCCGTAATCGGAGATTTGCAGCGCCGAGCGGGCATTCTGCTCGATCATCAGGATGGTGACGCCGCGCATGCGCAGCTCCCGCAGGATGGCGAAGGTCTGCTGGACCAGCAGCGGCGACAGCCCGATCGACGGCTCGTCGATCAGCACGAGCTTGGGATCGAGCAACAGGCCACGGACGATCTCGAGCTGTTTCTGCTCGCCGCCGGAGAGCGTCGAGGCCTGCTGCCTGGCCTTCTGGCGCAGCACCGGGAAGCGATCGAGCGCCGTCTCGATGCGGCGCGGCAGATCGCCGATGCGGCGCCCGGCATGGACGGCGCCGAGCTCGATATTGTGACGCACCGAGAGCTCGGGAAAGATGTTGCGCCCTTGCGGCACGTAGCACATTCCGGCGGCGAGCAAGTCGCGCTGGCTCAGTCCGGCGATGTCGCGTCCGGCGAAGACCACGCGGCCCTCGCGCAGCTTCAGGAGGCCGAAGATAGCCTTGAAAACGGTCGATTTTCCCGCCCCGTTCGGGCCGATGAGCGTGGTGATCGAGCCGGCAGGGACGGTGAAGCTCGTGCCGTTCAGGATGGTCATCTTGCCGTAGCCGCCGACGAGGCCCTCGACCGCCAGGATCGTCTCGCTCATGGCGCGCTCCTCAGTGACCGAGATAGGCCTCGATGACGGCCGGGTTGGCGCGGATCTCGTCCGGCCGGCCCTCGGCGAGCACCTTGCCTTCCGCCATGACGACGACCCGCGCGCACAGCGACATGACGAATTCCATGTTGTGCTCGATGACGACGAAGGTGGCGCGCTTCTCGCGGTTGATCGCGCTGAGGCGCTCCTTGAGATCGGCCAGCATGGTCAGGTTGACGCCGCCCGCCGGCTCGTCGAGTAGGACGAGGCGCGGCCCACCCATGAAGGCCATGGCGGTGTCGAGCAGCTTCTGCTGGCCGTAGGACAGCCCGCCGGCCGGCTCGCCGGCGAGACCGTCGAGCTTGAAGAAGCGCATCATCTCGTCGGCCGCTTCGCTGAGGCCGGCGTCAGGCGACCCGAAGAGCCGCGAGACCATGGTACCGTGATGCTCCTGGCCGGCGAGGATGAGGTTCTCGCGCACGGAGAGCTTGGCGAAGACCTGGAGCAGCTGGAAGGTGCGGTTGACGCCGAGCCGGCTGAGCTCGCATGGCCGCAAGCCGGTCACCACCTGCCCGTCGAGCTTGACCTCACCCGCGTTCGGCGTGAGCTGGCCAAGAATGCAATTGAACAAGGTCGACTTGCCGCAGCCATTCGGGCCGATCAGCCCGAGTATCTCGCCTTCCTCGACATGGAAGCTCATCCCGTCGACGGCGGCGATCCCGCCGAAATGCTTCTTCAGGTCGCCGACCTCCAGGACTCGGGTCATGGGGCGGCCTCCAGCTTCGACTGCGCCGCTTCGCGCAGCGCCGACGCTGCCTTGGTGCGGCGCTGCGTCAAGAAGCGGTCGAGAACGCCAAGTATGCCGGTCGGCGAATAGATCAGCAGCGCCATCACCGCGACCGCGTACAGCATCAGATAATAGCCCTCGGTGAAGCGCAGCCATTCGGGCAGCAACACCGCGATCATCGCGCCGAGATAGGGTCCGAAGAAGAAGCCGGCGCCGCCGACGATGACCATCAACAAGAGGTCGAGCGACAGCGACAATGTGAAGGGCGTCGGGTCGACGAACTGGGTGAGCGGCGCGTAGAGCGTGCCGGCGACCCCGCCGAGCGCCGAGCCGAGGGCAAAGGCCATCAGCGTGTAGCGGCGGGTATCGACGCCGAGCGAGAGGGCCCGGATCGGGTTCTCGCGCAGTGCCATGAAGGCGCGGCCCCAGGGCGAGCGGATAAGCCACCACAGGGCGAGCGACACGAGGGCCAGCGAAACAAGGCAGAGATAATAGAACGGCAGCGGCCGGGTGGTCGCGATGCCGAGGATGGTCGGGCGCGGGATGGCGCTGATGCCGTAGATGCCCTTGGTCAGCCATTCTTCGTTGCGGAAGACCAGAAAGGCGAGGGTTGAGAAAGCGAGCGTGACGAAGGCGAGATAATGATGCTGCACGCGCAAGGCGGGATAGCCGAGCAGCCAGCCGATGGCGAGGCAGAGCACGATTGCGATGGCGAGGGCGGCGATCAACGGTATGCCATGCGTCGTCAGGATCGCCGCCGCATAGGCGCCGATGCCGACGAAGGCGCCTTGCGCCAGCGAGATCTGACCGGCATAGCCGAGCGTCAGGTTGAGGCCCATGGCGGCGATGCTCATCACCGCCCATTGGCTGAGGATGTAGAGGCCGTAGCGCTGGAAGCCCATCGGCACGACCATCAGCGCGGTGATCACGATGGCGCCGAAAGCGATGCCGAGGTACCGGCCCGTGCGCGTCATACCGTGCGCTCCTCGCGCCGGCCGAACAGCCCTTGCGGTCGGAACAGGATGATCGCGATGAGCAGGATCAGCGGCGCCGCGGCACGGTATTGCGTCGAGACATAGGCGGCGGCGAGGTTGTCGACGACGCCGATGAGGAGCCCGCCGGCGATGGCGCCGCGGACGCTGTTGAAGCCGCCGACGATTGCCGCGATGAAGGCGGCGAGGCCGAGGATTTCGCCGCTGGAGAATTTGGCGAGGTAGATCGGAGTGATCAGCAGCGCCGCGAGAACCACGAGGACGGCATTGATCAGGAAGGCGAGGAGGATCATGCGCTCGACCGGCACGCCGATGATGCGCGCCACCGTCGGGTTTTGCGCGGTGGCCTGCATCTGGTGACCGAGCGAGGTCCGGGTGAGCAGCGCATCGAGGCCGATCACCGCCACGATCGCGACGACGAAGACGCCGATGCTCTGCAATGATACGGCGCGGCCGAGGACATCGATGTCGCCCGCCGGCACGATCGAGGGAAAGGGCGAGGCCTCGGCGCTGAAGAACTCCTTGACCGCCTCCTTGATGCCGAGCGAGAGCGCCATGGTGGCGATCGCCAGCGGCAGCACGCCATGGCGCAGCATGGGATCGACCAGCAGCAGCTTGAAGCTGAGCCCGAGCAGGATGAGCGACAGGATCGTGCCGATGATAATGGCCAGCCAGAATGGCGCCCCCGCATGCATCGCGGCGAGCATCAGGAAGGCCGGCAGCATGACGAACTCGCCTTGCGCGAAATTGATCGTCTGCGAGGTCTGCCACAGCAACGTGAAGCCGATGGCGACCAGCGCATAGATCGCACCGGTGGCGAGCCCGGCGATCAGCAGGTCGAGCAGGTTCGACATCGCTTCTCCGTGATGCCGGCCGGCGCGTCGGCGCCGGCCGGTGCGGTACCAGCAGGCCGCTCAGTGCAGCTTGGGCAGAACCTGCTTCACCACCTGCTTGCCGTCGACGACCTCGACGAGGAAGCCCTGACGGTCGATGTCGCCATTCTGGTCGAAGCTCACGTCCATCAGAATGCCGGGCTCGTCGGCCGCCTTGATGGTCATCCCGTGCAGCGTGCCGGCGAAGGCTTTCGAATCGACCTTGCCCATCTTCTCGGTGGCCGCCTTGATCATGTAGATCGCGAGGTAGCCCTTGAGCCCGTTATGGTCCGGCACGTAATTGTACTTCTTGACGAAGCGGTCGCGGAACGCCTTGACGGCCGGCACCGGCGCGTCGGTGGTCAGGCCGACATGGCCGCGCGCCCCGTTGGCCGCGTCGCCGGCCAGCTCGATGACCTTCTGCCCGACAAGGGTGGTCTCGCCGATGAGCGGCACCGAGACGCCCTGGCGCTTCAGCTCCTTGAGGATACGGGCGCTCTCTTCCTCGTTGAGATAGACGAACACCGCATCGGGCGCAGCCGCCTTCACCTTGGCGACGTCGGCGGCGAAATCGGCCTGGCCGGCCTCGGTCGATAGATCTGCCACCACCTTGATGCCGAGCTTGCCGAATTCCTGGCTGATGACGTCGCGGCCGCCTTTGCCGAAATCGTTGTTCACCCAGACGATCGCAACCGTCTTCGCCTTCACATCGTCGGCGATGTACTTGGCGACCTTCGGCATGGTCGATTGCTGGCCGAACGAGGTGCGGAACAGGAGCTTGTTGCCGGCCTGGGTGAGCTCCGCCGCTTCGCCGCCCATGATCTCCGTAATACCCGCTTCGGCGGCGAGCGGCGCCGTCACCTTGACCGAACCGGAATAACCGGGGCCGAGCAGAACGTAAGGTTCGCCGTCGAGCGCCTTCTGCACCTGCGCGCGCGCCACGCTGGGATTGGACTGCGAATCGGCGTGGGTGACCTCGAGCTTGCGGCCGAGTATGCCACCCTTGGCATTGATCTCCTCGATCGCGAGATCGATGCCGTTCTTCCAGTTCGTGCCGACGGTCGCGCCGCCGCCCGACAGCTCGGCGACATCCGCCAGCTTGATCGGCGGGCCGGATTGGGCGAGGGCGACGCCTGTCAGGCAGGTCGCGAGCACGAGGCCCGTCACTATGATGCGCTGCATTCTACTTCCCCTTGGCTGGTTTCCGATCCCCGACCCGACCGTTCGACGGCCGGTTTCTATGTTCCGTATGAACTTGCTTGTCGTGCCGCAATCACGGCATCGAAGGCGTGCCCCATCTCGATAGCTGAAGGCGTCGATCCGGTGAAGAGCTCAAAGGCGTCGGCCGCCTGGAAAATTGCCAAGTCGCGCCCGGTCATCACACGCGCGCCGCACGCTTGCGCCGCTCGCAGCAGCGGCGTCCAGAGCGGCGTATAGACGGCATCGGCCACCCACAGCCGATCATGCAGAAGCGTCTCCGGCACCGGGCTGGAGCGGTTCGGCAACATGCCTACCGGGGTGGCGTTCACCAAGCCCACGGCACCGCGAATTGCGTCCTCGACGCTGTCCGCCACCGTCACCGCGCGATCGCCGGTAAGGCTGGATGCGAGGCTCACCGCCTTGGCGCGGTCGGTATCGAAGAGCCGGATCTCGCTTTCGCCGAGCCCGACCAAGGCGAAAGCGATCGCCTTGCCGACGCCGCCGGCGCCGAGGACGGCAACCGGCCCACCTCCCGACGCGGTCACGAGATCGCGCGCCGCGCGGGCGAAACCGGTCGAATCGGTGTTGTGGCCGATCAGCCGATGGTCGCGGACCACGATCGTGTTCACCGCGCCCATGGCGGCGGCGCCGGAAGACAGCTCGTCGAGCAGCTCGACCACTGCCTCCTTGTAGGGAAAGGTGACGTTGACGCCGGCAAAGCCCAGGCGGCGCACGCCGTCGAGCAGGGCGCGCAGCTCGTCACGACCGGCGCCCGTGATCTCGATCAGCTGATAGTGACAGTGGACGCCCAGCGCCGCCGCCGCGCGCTCATGCATGGCCGGCGCGGCCGAGTGCGCGATCGGCGCTCCGATGAGCCCTGTGAGAAAGCGTCGACCGGGTGTGCGACGAAGGTCGGACATGGGCACTGTTTTCGCATGCCCCGGCGCGATGCCGCGGGTCAATCCGCCAGACGATAGCGTGTCATTCGTCCCGCACAATTGCTCATTTATTCAGCCATTGGGAAAGGACGATGGCGGATTGTCGCAGAATTGGGCGACATCGAGCGATTGCGGGGCGCCCTCGGGCAGCGCCGATCTTCAGTTGCGCTCGAGAAAGAGGTCGGCCGGCATGTCGACATGCCGCTGTAACGAAACGCGCAATTTGAGCAGGGCACGGTGCTCGAGCTGGCGGACGCGCTCCTTGGAAACGCCAAGCGTGCGGCCGAGCTCTTCGAGCGTCGCCCCCTCATCGCGCAGGCGGCGCTCGGCGATGATGGTGCGCTCGCGCGGGCTCAGCTCGCGCAACGCGTCGCCGAGCCAACGCGACCGCGTCTCGCTGTCGCGCAGGCCGATGACGACGTCCTCCGGGCTCGGCCGCGCATCGCAGAGGAAATCCTGCCAATCATCATCGCCGCTCTCGCCGATCGGCGCATTGAGCGACTGATCGACGGCGCTGAGGCGCGTCTCCATCGCTTCGACCTCGCCGATTTCGACGTTGAGCTCGCGCGCGATCGTCTGCCGGCCCTCATGGCCGAGACCGCGGCCGGATGCGTCCTCGATCCTGGCGCGCAGACGCCGCAGATTGAAGAAGAGCGATTTCTGGGCAGCGGTGGTCCCGGTGCGAACGATCGACCAGTTGCGCAGAATGTAATCCTGCATCGCCGACCGGATCCACCAGGCGGCGTACGTCGAAAAACGCACCTCGCGATCGGGCTCGAAGCGCGATGCCGCCTGCATGAGACCGACATTCCCTTCTTGCACGAGATCGCCCATCGGCAGGCTGTAGTTGCGGAACCGTACCGCCGTCGCGACGACAAGACGCGTGTAGGCGCGCACCAGCTCGTGGAGCGCGGCGACATCCGCTTCCTCTCGCCATTGCCGCGCCAGCTCGAACTCATGGTCGCGCATGAGCAACGGCTCTTTCATCGACGCTTTGATGAAGTTGAGGTTCGCTTTCTGCGTTTCCGGATCGTCGATATGCGCCATTGCCGCCTCGTCCCCCGGAAAGGTTCACCCGTCGACGGCAAACGATGCGGGAAGGCGAAAAGTTGCGCCACCTGCCATTCGGGGGGTGGCGATCGACCGCGCCTATCAGAAAGAGTTAAGTACGGTCAACCGGACGCTCCGGCGTCCGGAGCCTCAGGACGACAGGCTTTGTAGGACAGTGCCGTCGGGCGCGAAGCAGACGGCGAGAAGCTGGCCGCCAAAACCGCACCCGGCATCGATCGAGGTGGCGAAAGGTGCCTCGACGAGCCCAAGATGAGCATGGTCATAGCCGCGGATGACACGGCGGAAGCCGGCATAGGGTTCAGCCAGCTCGAGCAGCCGGCGGCCGCCCCACCAGAATGCATCGCCTTGCGTATCGAGCGGCCGCCCGACATCGAGTCCGGCATGGACGAAGAGCAGGGCACCATCCTCGGTCAGGGCGGCACGGCGGAGCGCGCTCAGGAACTGGCTGTGACCGGGGATCGCGTTCAGCGCGGCGCGAAGCGCGCTCGTCCACCGCGTGATGGCGCGCGGCCCCTCGCGGCAGGCGGCAAAGCCGTGCTTTGCATCGCCCCCATAGGCGGCCAGCGTCGCACCCGCGCCCTGATCCAGCATCCATTGCAAGACCTCGCGCGGACTAACGGCGAATTGAAGCTGAAGCAGCTTCTGCCACATCTCCTCCTGGCTGCCGCGCAGGAAGGCGACATCGCCGATAAAGTTGCGCTCCAGCGCGAGCACCGCGCGGCGGAAAGCCAGAATCTCATCGATCGTCCGCGCGATGGCGACGCCGCGGCCGAGGTAATTGCCGAGATAGACGAGGCGGTCGCCGCTTGCCCAGGCACGGCCGATCTCATCGTGCAGCCGGGCCAACCGGTCGACTTCGCCGTGAATTGCCGCAATCGCCCAGATGCGGCGCGATCGCACCAGCTTTGCAAAGCGCCCGCGCTCGCGCGTTTCGGCCAGTGCCGCGGCAGTGCGCTGTTCGGGAGGTGCGGCGGTGGCGAGCGGCGGCCCGCCACCTGGCGGTCGCATGATCAGGCGGCGTTCAACATCTGCTCGACGCGTTGCGTCGCCGTCGTCTCGTCGATGCGCTCGACAGCGGCGAATTCGCGGACGAGGCGGTCGAGCGCGGATTGGTAGATCTGCCGCTCGCTGTAGGATTGTTCGGGCTGTCCGACGTTCCGGTAGAGATCACGCACGACCTCGGCGATCGACGCCGGATCGCCGGAATTGATCTTCGCCTCATACTCCTGGGCACGGCGGCTCCACATCGTGCGCTTGGCCTTCGAGCGCCCCTTGAGCCTGGTCAGGGCGACGTCCATCTCCTTGCGGCTGGACAAGCGCCGCAGGCCCGACACTTTCGCTTTGCCGAGCGGGACCCGGAGCGTCATCCGGTCCTTGTCGAAATGTACGACGAAGACGCTCAGTGTGTGGCCGGCAATCTCCTGGGTTTCGATACCGAGAATCTTGCCGACGCCGTGCGTTGGGTAGACGACGAAATCACCCTCGCCGAACATGGTCTTGTCGGACATATTTTCATCTCATCCAAAATGACGCCGCTACGAGCAGCCCATGCCGCACCACGACCACCCCTACGGCGCCCGCGGCAAATCCAAACCCTCGCCGCTTTCATGGCCGATCCCCAAGAGACGCAACCCTCTAAGGGTCTACGTTAGCTTGTGATATTAACAAAAATTTTGATGAAAAACCAGCATTCCAGCCATGCGCGAGGCGCAGGTCACCGCACCGCGCCAGAAAATGTCGGCATTTCCGCGGCGCCGACGCGGCGATCGCTTCAGCGCTTGCCCGGCGAGGGATCGAAGAACTTCTCGAATTTCTCGGGTGCGCCCTTCCATTGGTCGGCGTCCGCCGGCGGCTCGCCCTTGCGGGTGATGTTCGGCCAGCTCGCCGCGTATTGGCGATTGACGTCGAGCCATCGCTCAGCCCCGGCTTCGCTATCCGGAATGATGGCCTCGGCCGGACATTCCGGCTCGCACACGCCGCAATCGATACACTCGTCCGGATGGATGACGAGCATGTTGGCGCCCTCGTAGAAACAGTCGACCGGGCACACCTCGACGCAGTCCAAGTATTTGCATTTGATGCAGGCTTCGGTGACGACGTAGGTCATTGTGTCGGCTCTTCCGGCAGGGGCGAGCGGCCGGGCGCTCGCTGAATCTCATTCGAATGCTTGCGTTCCGCGGCGTCATTCTTGCAGCAGCACGGCACGCCTTGACGCGCGGCACCACGTTCATGATCGGGGACATAGATCAATCCACCCACCCTGCGCAAGAGCGTATCCGTCAACGGGCCAAGCCCGCCGACCTTCTCGAACCGTCGATCATGAATTTGCCTATCATGCGGGCCGAGGACCTACAACCCCCGCGCGGACGAGGATAGCCGCAGTTGCCGCCCCCTCGGCCGCGCATTAGGGTGAGCGCCATGCGAACCAACCTAGCGAACACCGCGCTGCCGCGCATCGTCGGCATCCTGGTGCGCGGCCGCCCTCCCGCTGGTTCATGACGGTGCTTGCGGGAGGCCTGCGCCGTTCTTACGGAATTGCGCGATCGGCGATCATCTATTACGGCAATCCGGCAAAGCGCCGCCGCGCGCGCGCCCTCTATCGGGATTTCGTGCGGCCCGGCGATCTCTGCTTCGACATCGGCGCGCATGTCGGTGATCGGACCGGTCACTTCCTCGCGCTCGGGGCGCGCGTCGTCGCGCTCGAGCCGCAGCCGCAGCTCATGCGGGTCCTCGGGTGGCTCTATGGCGGCGATGCGCGGGTGCAGCTCCACGAAACCGCGGTTGGCGCCGCCCCCGGCACGGCGTCGATGCTGGTCGCGGTTGGCAATCCGACGGTCTCTTCGCTGTCGTCCGAGTGGGTCGATCTGGTGTCGCGCCGCCCGGATTTTCGCGGCGTCCGCTGGACCGAACGGCCGAGCGTCGCCGTCACGACCCTCGACGCCCTCGTCGCCGAGCATGGCATGCCGGCCTTCTGCAAGATCGACGTCGAGGGCTATGAGGCCGAAGTGCTGAAAGGGCTTTCGCGACCCATTGCAGGGCTCTCCGTCGAATATGTCGCAGCGACGATCGAGATCGCTGTCGAGGCGGTTGCCCTGATCGCCCGGCTGGGTCCCTACCGCTTCAATATCTCGCCGGGCGAGACGATGCGCCTTGCGCTCGCCCAATGGTGCGGCGCTGCGGCAATGACCGATTGCTTGCGTCGTCTTCCCGCCGATCATGGTTCGGGCGATGTTTACGCGCGGTTGGACGATGCACCACACTGAGCTCGATCGGGCGGCGCATTCCGCTGTCCCCAGGGCACCCTCCTGCAATGGCGAGGAGATTCATTCGTGAGGAAGCGCGGCAAGGTCATTCTCCTCCATTTCGTCGGCCAGATGCCGATGGCCGGCATCGCCTGGCAGGCGATGCACTACGTGCTCGGCCTCGAAAGGCTGGGTTACGAGGCTTGGTACATCGAGGATGGCGGGGCGAACCCCTATGATCCTCGTGCCAAGAGCGTCGTCATGGATTGCGCGTACAATGTCGATTATGTGCGGCGGATGATGGAGGCATCCGGGCTCGGTGACCGCTGGGCGTATTGGGACGCCATCAACGACGTCTATCACGGCCTGTCCCGTGACGCCGTCCATGCGCTCTATCGCGAGAGCGACGCTCTCATCAATCTGTGCGGTGCGACGCGGTTGCGCGAGGAGCACATGGCGTGCCCGATCCGCATCATGGTCGACACCGACCCGGTATACGAGCAGATCAAATATGCCAAGGCCGACCCCGCGGCACGGGACTATCTCCAGGCGCACACTCACTTTTTCACCTATGGCGAGAACCTCGGCACAAGCCGGTGCGCCGTGCCGTTGTGCGGCATCCCGTGGCGGCCGACCCGTCCTCCGGTCATCCCGGAACTCTGGCCGGTCGACGAACGCCAGCCCGATTGTTTCTCGACGGTCGCGACCTGGGAGAACAAGGGCAAGAACATCGAGTTCGGCGGAACCACCTACCTTTGGTCGAAGCACCTCAACTTCCTGCGCTTTCTCGACGTGCCGCACCGTGCCGGAGGGTGCTTTACCATGGCGATGCTGCCGCCGGACGCCGCCGTCGAGGCGGAGGTCACCGGCAAGGGCTGGACTCTCATCGATCCGCGTTCGGTGTCGGCGGAGATGACCGAATATGCCGCCTTCATCAGCGGCTCACGCGGCGAGTTCACCGTGGCGAAGGACATCTATGTGCGGCCGAACAGCGGCTGGTTCAGCGATCGCAGCGTCTGCTATCTGGCGTCCGGCCGGCCCGTCGTCACGATGCGGACCGGGGTCGATCATCTCTACCCCTTCGGCGAGGGGCTCTTCCAATTTTCGACGATGGATGAGGTCGTTGCGGCGATTGCCGCGATCAATGGCGATTATCGGCGGCACAGCCGCGCGGCGCGCGCCCTCGCCATGGAATATTTCTCCAGCGACACCGTTATTTCTCAACTGCTGAGCGAAAGCGGCGCGCGGTAATCGGTCGTTCATAGAAACTTGACACAATGTGTCGCCCAGACAATAACCCGCGGCGGGCAATGACCCGCTCATGGACCGGATAAGAATGACCTTGGTCGTGCCGACCGGCCCACAGCGAAGCGGGCAATCTGCCGCCGATCCGACGCCCCTCAAGGCGCCGTCTCGTGCCGGCGCCCGGTTGGCGAACGCCGTTCGCGCCTGGCGCAACGCATCATGGTCGTGGGACCGCCTCACTCTCTTCCTGGTCCTTCTCACCGCGCTCCTCGTCCTCGTCACCTTCGCCGATTACGGCGTCACCTGGGACGAGGACGTTCACAATTGGTACGGCGTCTTCGTCCTGCACTACTACCTCTCCTTCTTCGACGATCTGCGCAGCCTCCACTGGCTCAACCTCTACAATTACGGCGCCGCCTTCGACACGATCGCCGCCGTCTTCAATCTCTTCTCCCCCTTCGGCACTTATGAGACACGGCATCTGCTGAACGGCTTCGTCGGCGTCTTCGGCGTCATCGGCTGTTGGAAGCTGGGCCGGAGCCTCGGCGGTCCTCGCGCCGGGTTCATCGCCGCACTCTTCCTGCTGACCATCCCGAATTATTACGGGCAGATGTTCAACAACCCGAAGGACATTCCCTTCGCAGTCGGGATGGTGTGGTCGATCTATTATTTGGTGCGCATCATCCCTGCGCTGCCGCGCCCGAAATGGCCGCTCGTCGTCAAGCTCGGCGTCGCCGCGGGGTTCGCGCTCGGCGTCCGCGTCGGCGGCCTTCTCGTCTTCTGCTATCTCGGTCTCATCCTCGCCCTCTTCATCCTGCGTCACGCGGCCGAGCAGCGCAGCCCGCGTCTTGCCGTCGCCGATGTCTGGCACGGGTTCTGGCGCGTGTTGTTGCCGGTGATCGTCGTCGGCTATCCGGTCATGCTCGTGTTCTGGCCCTGGGCGCAGCGGCATCCCATCGACAATCCGCTGCGGGCGCTCGCTTTCTTCACCCACGAGACCTTCCCCTACCGTACCCTCTTCGCCGGCAAGTATTTTCCGGCAACCGACCTGCCATGGACCTACCTGCCGACCTACATCGTCCTCGCCCTGCCTGAACTCGTTCTCGTCCTCGCCGTGACGGCGCCGCTCGTCGCCTGGTTCATCTTTCGCCGCGTACCGCGCGAGGCGCGCCTGCCGTGGCTGCTGCGCCACTTTCTTCTGGGCCTGGCAATCGTCTTTCCGGTCGCCTACGCCGTCTTGGTTCAGGCCGTTCTCTTCGACGGCATGCGGCATTTCATCTTCGTGCTTCCGCTCATCGCCGTCGTGGCGGCGCTCGCCGCCGACCATTTGCTCGACGTGCTGGTCCGTTTCGAGTTTCGCCGTCCCATCTATGCCGCTCTTGCCCTCTACGGCATGGGCCACGTCTCCGTCATGGCGATGCTGCACCCCAATGAATACGTCTACTACAATGGATTCATCGGTGGCGTCGAAGGCGCGCAAGGCCTGTTCAAGCTCGACTATTGGGCCAATTCCTACGATGAGGCGGTGCACGGCCTCGAGGACTATCTCCAGGCGCAGTACGGGGCCGATTTCATGGACCGCGACTTCACCGTCGCCGTGTGCGGCCCGCCCATTTCGGCCGACTATTTCTTTCCGAAGAACTTCATTCCGTCCGACGATCGCGCGCATGCCGACTTCTTCATCGCCTTCACCAAGGACGATTGCCACAAATCGCTGCCGGGCGAGGTGGTTTATCGCGTCGAGCGCATGGGCGCGTTGCTTTCGGTCGTGCTCGACCGCCGCGAGATCGTCGCGGCCCAGGGACGGCCGCATACGAATTCCGCGGCGCTCGCCCTCCCCGCGCACGCGAAGCAGCAGCAATAGCCGCGTCCGCGGAACCATTCGTCAGGCTGAAGGGATGCCGGCTTGGAGCGCACCGAATACCAGAAACTGCATGACGTCGAAGACGAGATGTGGTGGTTCCGCGGCGTCCACGCCAATCTGCTGGCTGCCTTTCAATGGTGTGCGGCCGGCGCGAACGTGGATCGCCCACTGCTCGACGCCGGCTGCGGAACAGGCGGCTTGCTCGCGCGAATTGGACGCGAGCTGCCAGGCCGGACCGCGATCGGGCTCGATGTCGAGCCCGCGGCTTGCAGCGCCGCGCGCGCGAAAAGTCGCTGCGCCGTCTGTGTCGGTTCGGCGAATTCCCTGCCCTTTGCCGACCGCTCCCTCGCGGCGATCTTCAGCGCCGACATGCTCTGCCACGACAATGTCGACGAGCGCCGTACGCTCGGCGAATTCCATCGCTGCCTTGTCGAGGGTGGTCTGTTGGTGCTCAACCTGCCGGCCTATGATTGGCTCCTTTCGGCGCATGACCGTGCCGTCCACAATGTTCGCCGCTACACAAGGCGACGTCTCTCGCGGATGCTTGAAGCCGCCGGCTTCGCGGCGATCCGCACGACCTACTGGAACACGTTGCTCTTTCCGCTCATGGTGCTCCGCCGTACTCTCTGGCAGAGTGGAACCCGAACGAGCGACGTCATGCTGTACCCGGCGCCGGTCGAGGCGTGTTTTCGCGCCGTCATGAGGTTCGAGACAATGTTGCTGAAGCGTGGCGTCGTTCTGCCGTTCGGGGGATCGGTCCTGGCAACGGCGGTGAAGGCATGACGAAGCCCGCGCTGACGCTCAGCATCGTCATTCCCGTTTTCAATGGCGAGAGGACGGTGGGCGAGCTGGTGGGCGCGCTTGCTGCCCTCACCATCCCCGGCGGTCACGAGATCGTTCTCGTCAATGACGGCAGCCCCGACGGCAGCCTCGCCGTATGCCGCGAGCTTCTGCGCGAAGCCGAGGTGCCGCTCGTCCTCGTCAACCTCGCGCGCAACTACGGAGAGCACAACGCAGTGCTGACCGGACTGCGCCACGCGCGCGGTGCCTGGGTCATCACCATGGATGACGATCTCCAGAACCCGCCGAACGAGATCGTCCGCCTTCTCGAGCATGCGCAGCAAAGCGGAAAGCAGGTCATCTATACCTGCTACGAGACGAAGGAGCACGCCGCCTGGCGCAATCTCGGTAGCCGCTTCACCAACCGGGTCGCCGACATACTGCTCGACAAGCCCAAAGGGCTCTATCTTTCGAGCTTCCGCTGCCTCAGCGCCTTCGTCGTCGAACAGGTCACCCGCTATGCCGGACCCTTTCCCTATGTCGACGGGCTGATCCTGCAGGTGACGCAAAGCATCGGCAGCTTCGAGGTCAAGCATCTGCCGCGCGCGGTCGGGCGCAGCAACTACACGCTGCGCCGCCTTATCCGCCTTTGGCTCAACATGTTCGTCAACTTCTCGGTGATGCCGCTCCGCCTCAGCACCTTGACCGGGCTCGCGTTGAGCTTCTTCGGCGCGCTCGCGACGGTGTCGGTCTTCATCGAGGCGATGTTCTACGATACGCCGCCGGGCTGGGGTTCCTTGATGGCCGCGGTGCTGCTGCTGTCCGGGGTGCAGCTCCTCATCCTCGGCATCGTCGGCGAGTATTTGGGACGCCTCTATCTCACCGCCAACGGCAAGCCGCAGGCAATCGTCGCCGAGATCGAGCGCAGTCGCGCCGCCGATGAGCGCGCACAGCCGAGCGCGCTCGAGCCGCGCGCTGCTCGACTCGCCTGAGCATCATGCTCCCTTATTACGCGGCGCTCGGCGCCGGCATTCTCTGCGGTATTTGCGGTCAGATCGCGCTGAAGGCCGGCTCCGACGGCGCCACCTCGATCCTCGGGCAATTCCTCAATCCCTTCACCATTCTCGGCTTTGCCGTCTACGTCCTGGGCGCCATCTTCTACATCATCTCGATCAAGCGGATTCCGGTGTCGCTCGCCTATCCCAGCGTCTCGCTCAGCTACATCGTGGTCGGTATCGCCGCACATTTTCTGTGGAACGAGCCGTTCGGCCTGCCGCAGCTCTTCGGCATCGCGTTGATCGGCGGCGGCATCATCATGCTCCACCAGTAGCCTCAGAAGGACGAGTTCGGCTCGCGCAGGAATGCCTCTTCTTCCGCCGTGCTCGCGCGGCCGAGGACGGCGTTGCGGTGCGGGAAGCGGCCGAAACGCGCGATGATCTCATGATGGCGCTCGACGGCACGCATTCCGGCGGCGCTGTCCGGATCGCCGCTCAAGCCGCGCGCGAGCTCGAGGCAAAGACGCTGATCCGTGATGTCTTCGCTGTGCTCGAAGGGCAGGTAGACGAACCAGCGTCGCACCGGCGCGAATTGGCGATCCCAGCCGCGCTCGATGCAGTGGCGTGATGCAGTGCGCGCCGCGCCATCGCACGAATAGGCGCGCGGCGAACCGCGGAAGAGGTTGCGCGGCAATTGGTCGAGCAAGAGGATGAGGGCGAGCGTTCCCTCGGCATCGCCGAGCCACGCCGCGCAATCGCCCGAAGCGGCGCGCAAATGGTCGGTGAGGAAGCGCGCCCGCAACGCGGCATCGAAGGCATCATCGCGCGCGAACCAGATCGGACGGGGACGATCGAGCTCGGAGCTGCCCGGCGCGCCGAACCAGAAGTCGAGCAATGCTTCGACACGCGCGCGATCTACCGGTGGCAGCGTAGGCAAGCGACAGCGCTCACTTTTCAACGCGGATCGTGCATCCCTCGCGCGCCGAGCGCAGCAAGGCATCGATGAGCCGATGGACGGCGAGCGCCGTCGCCCCGGACGCGCGCGGTGCGCGCCCTTCCTCGATGGCGGCGAGAAAGTCGGCGATGCAGGCGCGGTGCGCATCATGGCTGAAGGCCATCGGGTCGGCGCCGCCGCCGGTCGCTTGTGGTGCCCCCAATTCCTCTCGCCGCCCGTCCTGGTGGAAGATCGTGAGACCGCCGGCGGCGAGCACCGCCGTCGCCTTGGCGCCGATGATCTCGATCCGCTCGGGAAAACCCGGATAGGCCGCCGTCGTCGCGTCGAGCGTGCCGATCGCACCGTTTTCCAGGCGGAGGGCCGCGCCGACGATGTCCTCGGTCTCCATGCGGTGAAGGATCGTCGTGCCGGCGAAGGCGGCGACCTCGCTCACCGCGCCGGCCAGGCTCTGAAAGAGATCGAGGGTATGGATCGCCTGGGTCAGCAGCACGCCGCCGCCGTCGCGCGCCAAGGTGCCGCGGCCGGGTTCGTCGTAATAGTTCTGCGGCCGCCACCAGCGGATCGCGACCGAAGCGGCGGCGATGCGGCCGAGCGCACCGGCAGCGATCCGTTCGGCGAGCGCCATCGAGGCGGCGCGGAAGCGGTGCTGCAGGACGATGCCGAGGGTGACGCCGGCCGCATGGCAGATTTCGACGATTTCGGCGGCGCGCGCCGTCGTCGCCTCGACCGGCTTTTCGAGCAGGATGTGCTTGCCGGCGGCGGCGAGCTGCCGCACGAGATCGAGATGCGTCCAGGGCGGCGTCAGGACGAGAACGGCGCCGATCGACGAGTCGTCGAGAATCGTGCCGAAATCGGTCGTCGTCGGGAAGGAAAAACGTTTCGCAAAGCCGGCAATGCGCGCGGGCGAACGGCTGAAGGCGGCGGCGACCTCGACCTGGCCCGCAAGGTCGAGGAGGCTCTTGGCATGCGGCTCGACCGCCATGCCGAGGCCGATGATGGCGACACGCTGCTTCCCCATGGCCGGCACCTTAACCCTTGCCGCGCCGTGCTGCGAGCGCCGCTTTGAGAGCCGGATGATCGAGGACGGCGCGGTTCACGACATGGGCCGGCGCATCGCCGCGCGCCATCGCGACGACCGCGGCGAAGGCGTCCTCGGCCATGCGGCGGAAGCACTCGTCGGTCCAGCACAGCGCGTGGGGCGTCGCGATGACGTTCTCCAGGCCGAGAATGGGATTGTCGGGCGGCGTCGGTTCGATCTCGAAGACGTCGAGGGCGGCGCCGGCGATGCGCTTTTCGATGAGCGCCGCATAGAGCGCCGCCTCGTCGACGATGGGTCCGCGTGCGGTGTTGATGAGATAGGCCGAAGGCTTCATCAGCGCGAGCTCGCGCACGCCGACGAGATGATGCGTCGCGGCGCTGAGCGGGCAATTGACGCAGACGAAATCGGCGCGGCGCAGCAGGGTTTCGAGATCGACGAGCTCGACGCCGAGCTCGGCGGCGACCGCCGGCTGCGCCACGGGATCGCATGCGAGGTGCCTCATCTCGAGCGGGCGGAGCAGGCGAAACGCCTCGCGGCCGATATTGCCGAGACCGATCGAGCCGACAATCTTGCCGGTGAGCCCGTCGCCCATGTGTCGCGTGCGCTCGCTCCAACGGCCGCTGCGGGTCAATTTGTCCTTGATCAAGAGCTTCTGCGCCAGGGCGAGGATGAAGGTCAGGATCACGGTCGCGACCGGCCGCCTGACGCCGTCCGGCGTGATCGTCAGGGCGACCCCGGCGGCGGTGCACGCAGCGACGTCGACGTTGTCGTAGCCGACGCCCATCCGCGCGACCAGCATCAGCCTCCGCTGCGGCCCGGCCAGCGTTCGGGCGGTGACGCGCGGCTTCAGCACGACGATCGCGTCGTACCGCCCTGCCTCTTCTTGCGTCACCTCAGGCGCCTCTGTGCCGATGAACTCGAAGTCGAGGCCAGGCGTACCGGCGAGCCGGCCGAGCGCCGCCGGGTCGAAGATCGGCGTCGTGCCGTCATCGCCGAGGCAATCACGGGTGAGACCGACACGGAAGGGCCCTGCCATTCCCGCCTCCTGCTCGCGGCGTCGCCCGGCGCGACGGTCGAGAAGCATGGAATTCCGCACCACCGATCGTCAATGACCAACGAACGGCGCCATGGACGGTCGCGCTCGTTCTTGCCGGCGCGCGCCCTAAGCCCTTAGGATCGCACTCCGACCCGCACCTTGGAGAGCCACATTGCGCAAGCTGCCGCTCACCCTCGCCTTCAGCGATTACGACCACACGCGCGATCTCATCACCGGCCGCGTCGCACCCGAGGGCATCGAACTCACCTGCCTCACGCTGTCGATCGAGGAGATCTTCTACCGCTTCACCGTCTATCGCGAATGGGACGTCTCCGAGATGTCGATGGGGAAATACGTCTCGCTCCTCTCGCAGGGCGACAATTCGATGACGGCAATCCCGGTCTTCCCCTCGCGCACCTTCCGCCATTCCTCGATCTATGTGCGGCGCGACGGTCCGGTTCGCGCGCCCGCCGATCTCAAGGGGAAACGGGTCGGCTTGCCGGAATGGGCGCAGACGGCGGCGATCTATACGCGCGGCTTCCTCATGCACCAGTTCGGCTTGGCATTGCCGGATGTCGAATGGATCCAAGCCGGCGTCAACCAGCCGGGGCGGCAGGAAAAGGTCGAACTGCGCCTGCCGCCGGGCGTCCGCTACCGCGCCGCGCCGGAAAAGACGCTGAACGACATGCTGCTCGCCGGCGAGGTCGATGCGATCATGACGGCACACGCGCCCGCCGCCTTCAAATCAGGCGATCTGCGCATCGTCCGGCTCTTCGAGAACTATGTCGAGATCGAGACCGAGTACTACAAGGCGACGAAAATCTTTCCGATCATGCACGTCGTGGCGCTGCGCCGCGAGGCGGTCGACGCCAATCCGTGGATCTGCATGAATCTCCTCGCCGCCTTCGAGGAAGCAAAGCGCCGCAGCATCGCCCGCGCGCTCGAGATTACCGCGCCGCGCTTTCCGATCCCCTGGGTCTCCGTCCATGCCGAGCGCGCGCAGGCGCTCTTCGGAGCCGATTACTGGCCCTACGGCGTCGATGCCAACCGCACGACCCTCGCAGCCTTCCTCGATTTCGCGCATGAGCAAGGCGTCTGCCATCGCCGTGTCGCGATCGAGGAGCTGTTCCCGGCGTCGGTCGGCTCGCTGTTCAAGGTGTAAGGGATGCCGCTGGATCCGGGCGCTTCACCGCGCTACAGCAGGAAAGGTAACCGAGAAGCCCGGCACATGCGCATCTCTTGACGGCGCTTCGCACGCTCCCCAGATCGGACTTGCCCTCGGCACCGACGCATCGATCGGCAGCAAGGCCACCTGACATCCGCTCATCGGGACATCATGCCCGCCTTCGCGAGTGGCGGGCATGATGCGTAGAATGGGGGCGCCGCCACGGTGTGGCGGCGCGGCAGCATGACGAGTCCGGCAATGGCACCAGACGACCCTTACACGATCCTCGGCGTCAAGCGCGACGCGAGCGCCAAGGAGATCAAGCGGGCCTACCACAAGCTCGCCAAGCAGCATCATCCCGATCTCAATCCCGGGAAGAAGGCGGCCGAGGCGCGCTTCAAGGCCGTGAGCGTCGCCTACGATCTGCTGTCCGACCCCGAAAAGCGGGGGCGTTACGACCGCGGCGAGATCGACGCCTCGGGCGCCGAGCGTCCCGATCGAGCCTTCTACCGCCAGCACGCCGACAGCGCGCAAGGCGGCAAGTATCACGCCGACAGCGGCGTCTTCGAGGAGGCGGATCTCGGTGGCATCTTCGCCGATCTTTTCCGGCGCGGCCATGGCGAGGCCGGCGAACGGGCCAATTTTCGCATGCGCGGCCCCGATCGGTCGTTCACGCTCGCCATCGATTTCCTCGAAGCCGCCCGCGGTGCGAAGAGGCGGATATCGCTCGAGCCGGGACACAGCATCGATGTCACGATTCCGCCCGGTTTCAAGGACGGCCAGATCCTGCGCCTTGCCGGCCAGGGGGGACCCGGCATCGGCGGCGGCGCCGCGGGCGACGCGCTCATCGAGGTGCGGGTCGCGCCGCACCCCCACTTCCGCCGCGAGGGCGACGATATCCGTGTCGAGATCCCGGTAACGCTCGGCGAGGCTGTACTCGGCGCCAAGATCACGGTGCCGACGATCGGCGGGCCGGTCGCGCTCTCGGTACCGAAGGGTTCCGACACCGGCACGGTGCTGCGCCTGCGCGGCCGCGGCATCGCATCGCCCGGCCACCCCGCCGGCGATCAGTACGCGACGCTGAAGATCGTGCTCGGCGGGAAACCCGATGACGAGCTCGAAGCCTTTGTCCGCGACTGGGCGCCGCGCCATCCGCACGACCCGCGCCGCGCGATGGTCCAGCCATGATCGCGCTTCAAGCGTTGCTGCGGCAGGTCGTGCTCGACGAGGCGGAACTCCTCGGCTGGATCGACAGCGGCTGGGTGCGGCCGGAATCGCGTCAGGGAGATTGGCTGTTCGACGAGATCGATGTCGCCCGCGTGCAGCTCATCATCGAATTGCGCCGCGATTGCGCGATCGACGACGATGCGGTGCCGCTCGTCCTCTCGCTGCTCGACCAAATCTATGGGTTGCGAGGAGAGGTTGCGGCGCTCTGCCGCGCCATCGCGGCACAGCCGGACGGCGCACGCGCGGCGATCATGGCATCGCTCCGCGAGGGCGGCGGCGCGGCGGCGCTTGACGGTGGAACCGCCGAGGCGCATTGAGCGGGCCGGGCGATCGAGGGTGGCCGGGCGGCGAAATCGAATGCCGTCACCGCCGGCAATCCTTGCAAAGTCTGCACCCGGTCCGCTAACAAGCCGTCATCGCGCCACTGCGTCGCGGCCGGGATGATGGTCTGCCGCGGTGCGCTATGATAGATTTCGCGCGGGCAAGGGCCGGATTCCGGCTTCCACGCCCGGGACCCGACTACCAGCAGCGGCAGGTTGCAACGGTATTGGCAAACGACAAGGATCGCGGGCTTTCGTCCGACCTCGCCGCCGGTTCCCACGGGACGGTCGCCCTCATGCGCCGGCTCGTCGGCGAGTTCTTTCGCCCTTATGTCGGCCTCATCCTCATGGCGCTCGCGGCGATGCTGGTCGTCGCCGGATCGACCGCCGCCAATGCCTGGCTGATGCAACCGGTGCTGGACCGCATCTTCATCGGCCATGACGACGGTCTGCTCTGGTTCGTCGCCCTGGCGGTGGTCACCCTCGCCATCGTCAAGGGCCTCGCCACCTACGGCCAGTCCGTGTGGATGACGGTGGTCGGCCAGAATGTCATCGCCGACGTGCAGAAGAGCCTCTTCACCCGGCTGATGCATGCCGACATCGCCTTCTTCCACGCCAATTCGACCGGCAGCCTCATCTCGCGCCTCACCAACGACGCCAATCTGCTGCGCGGTGCCGCCGTCAACATCCTCGCCGGCATCGGCAAGGACGCGGTCACCGTCGCCTGTCTCGTCGCACTGATGTTCTATCAGGATTGGGTGCTGGCGCTCGCCTCCTTCCTGGTCTTTCCGCTGGCGCTTCGCCCGATCGTCAGCATCGGGCGAAAAATGCGGCGCGTCTCGGCCAACACCCAGGTCGAGCTCGGCCAGTTTACGACCCTGCTCGACCAGACTTTCCAGGGTGCCCGCCACGTCAAGGCCTATGGCATGGAGGCGTACGAGACCGAGCGCGCCGGGGAACTCATCCAACGCATCGTCAAGCTCATCAACCGCGCGGCACGGACGCGCTCGGCAGCATCGCCCCTCATGGAAGCCCTCGGCGGGATCGCCGTCGCGATCGTCATTCTCTATGGCGGGCACCAGGTGGTCGAAGGCGCACGCACGCCGGGCGCCTTCTTCTCCTTCATCACCGCGCTTCTCCTCGCCTATCAGCCGATGAAGAGCCTTGCCGGGCTCAACGCCAACCTCCAGGAGGGGCTGGCGGCGGCGCAGCGGATCTTCAGCGTCCTCGATATCGAGCCGGCGATCCGCGACGCCGCCGGCGCACGGCCGCTCGCGATCGGTGGCGGCGAGATCCGCTTCGAAGGGGTCAGCTTCGCCTATGCCGACGGCACGCGCGCATTGGGCAGCGTCGAGCTCGTCGTGCCGGCCGGAAAGACGGTGGCTCTCGTCGGCCCGTCGGGCGCCGGCAAATCGACGATCCTCAACCTCATCCCGCGCTTTTACGACGTCGCGGAAGGGTGCATCACGATCGACGGGCAGGAGTTGCGCCAGGTGACCATCGGCTCGCTGCGGCAGGCGATCGCCTTCGTCAGCCAGGAGATTACCCTCTTCGACGACACGGTGCGGGCCAACATCGCCTATGGCCGCTTCGGCGCCGGCGAGGACGAGATCGTCGCCGCGGCGCATGCGGCCGCCGCCGACGACTTCATCCGCGCCCTGCCGCAAGGTTACGACACGATCGTCGGCGAGCACGGCGTCAAGCTCTCGGGCGGGCAGCGTCAGCGCGTGGCAATCGCCCGGGCGATGCTGAAGAACGCGCCCATCCTCCTGCTCGACGAGGCGACCTCGGCGCTCGACACCGAATCCGAGCGCCAGGTCCAAGCGGCGTTGAAAGCGCTGATGAAGGGCCGCACGACACTCGTCATCGCGCATCGCCTCTCCACCATCGTCGATGCCGATCTCATCTACGTTATCGACGAGGGCCGCGTCGCGGAGCGCGGCAGCCACACCGAGCTGCTGGCGCGAAGCGGCACCTACGCCCGGCTTCACGCCATGCAATTCGCCGAGGATCGGGCGCCCGGCGCGGCGCTCGCGCTCGTCGGGACGCGCGCGCGCGCTTGAATCATGACGCAGTTGCGGCGGCGAATTCTGCGCTCGGACACTTTGCGCCGCATCCTCTGCTGGCTCATCTCGATCTATATCCGCCTCGTCTTCGCGACGAGCCGATGGACGGTCGAGGGCGCCGAGACGCCGCGCCGCCTGCATCGTGCCGGCCGCCCCTTCATCCTTGCCTTCTGGCACGGCCGGCTGCTCATGATGCCGATGGCTTGGCAGCGCGACGTGCCGATCCACATGCTCATCTCGAGCCATCGCGACGGCCGCATCATCGCCGACGCCGTCGGCCATTTCGGCATCGCCTCGGTTGACGGCTCGAGCTCGCGCGGCGGCGGCACGGCGCTGCGGCGCATGGTGAAGGCGCTGCGGCAGGGCGACTGCGTCGGCATCACGCCGGATGGGCCGCGCGGCCCGGCCATGGAAGCGAGCCTCGGCATCGTCGCGACGGCGCGCCTCGCGCAAGTGCCGATCGTACCGCTCGCCTATGCGACGCGGGCGCGACGCGTTCTCGGCACGTGGGACCGCTTCCACCTCGCCTTCCCCTTCACCCGCGGCATTCACATTTGGGGCGCGCCGATCGAGGTGCCGGCCAACGCCGACGAGGCAGCGCTCGAAACGCACCGCCGCCTCGTCGAGGGGCGCCTCAATGCGCTGGGGCGCGAGGCGGATCGCCGCATGGGACATCACGAGGAATCCGCGGAGGCCGCTCCCGCTCTCCGTGATCCTCTCCCCGAAGGGAAAGAGAAATCGTCCGACGCCGCTGCCCCGTTCTCGCTTGCGATCTATCGCACCGCTGCGACTTGGCTCGGCCCCGCGATCCTCCTCTATCTCGCGATGCGCCGCCTGCGCGGCAAGGAGGACCCTGCGCGGTTCGGCGAGCGACTGGGCCGGGCCGGCATGGCACGACCGCGGGGACCGCTCGTCTGGCTGCATGCCGCCAGCGTCGGCGAGGCGGCCTCGCTCCTCGCCCTCATCGACCGGCTGACCCGGGAGCGGCCTTCGCTCAATATCCTCGTCACCACCGGAACCTTGACCTCGGCCCGCCTCCTTGAAACTCGGCTGCCGGCCGGGCGCGCGCTCCATCAATTCGTGCCGGTCGACCGGCCGAGCTATGTCCGCCGCTTTCTCGACCATTGGCAGCCCGATCTAGCCATTTGGGTCGAATCGGAACTCTGGCCCAACCTCATTTCCGCGGCGCAGGAGCGCGGCATTCCGACGGTTCTCCTCAATGCCCGCATGTCGCGGCGCTCGTTCGAGCGCTGGCACCGCCGACGCGGCCTCATCGCGCCGTTGCTCGATCGCTTTGCGCTGTGCCTCGCCCAAGACGAAATGCAGCTCGAACGGCTGCGCGCGCTCGGCGCCGTTGCCGCCGAGACCGTCGGCGATCTGAAATCGGCAGCAGCCCCTCTTCCGGTCGACGCGGCAGAGCTCGAGCGACTGCGCGCCGCCGTCGCCGAGCGCCCGCTCTGGCTCGCCGCCAACACGCATCCGGGCGAGGAGGATTCGGCGATCGCCGTTCACGTCCGGCTGCGGGCCAAGCATCGGGGCCTTCTCACAATCATCGTGCCGCGCCACCCGGCGCGCGGCGACGCGATCGCCGCCACCTTGCGCCGTCTCGGCATCTCTGTCGCCAGGCGCTCGCGCGGCGAGGCGATCACACCTTCGACCGAGATCTATCTCGGCGATACGCTCGGCGAGATGGGGCTCTTCTACCGCCTCGCCGAAGCGGTGTTCGTCGGCGGCTCGCTGACGCCGGTCGGCGGCCACAGCCCGTTCGAGCCCGCGATCCTCGGCTGCGCCATCCTGCACGGCCCCGATATGAGCAATTGCGCGGAGGTAGCGCGCGCGCTCGACGAGAGCGGCGGTGCCATTGCCGTGACCGACGCCAACGCGCTCGGCGCCGCTATCGACCGCATTCTCGCCGATCCCGGCGAGCGCCGGCGCGTCGGCGATGCGGCGCTTGCCGTGGCCAAGCGCGAAAGCGGCGTCCTCGACGCGGTTCTGTCGCGCCTTGACCCCTGGCTCGACATGCACGCCCCCCGCGCGGCTCGACCGGACGACGATCGTGCGTGCGCCTGAGTTCTGGGAACGGCGCGGCATCCTTTCAGGGCTCCTTCAACCCCTTGCCGCGGCGCACGCCCTCGCCGGTATCGCGCGTCGTCTTCTCATTCCGGCCTGGCGGGCAGCGGTGCCGGTCGTCTGCGTCGGCAACCTCGTCGCTGGCGGTGCCGGCAAGACGCCGGTCGTCATCAGCCTCGCCGACCTCCTGACCGGCCAAGGCCGCCTTCCGCATATCCTCTCGAGCGGCTATGGCGGCGCACTCCACGGTCCCCTTCGGGTCGACCCCTCGCGGCACGATGCCGCCGATGTCGGCGATGAAGCCCTGCTGCTGGCGCGCGCGGCGCCGACCTGGGTCGCGCGCGACCGCGCCGCCGGCGCGCGCCACGCCATCGCCGCCGGCGCCGAGCTTCTCGTCCTGGACGACGGCTTCCAAAACCCCAGCCTCGCCAAGGATCTTTCGTTCATCGTCGTCGATGGTGGCTACGGCTTCGGCAATGGTCGGCTCATCCCGGCGGGGCCGTTGCGCGAGAGCATATCCAGCGGCCTCGCCCGCGCCCAGGCCGCGATCCTCATCGGCGCCGATACGAGCGGCGCTGCGGCCCGTCTGAACGGGTTCGTGCCGATTCTTCGGGCACGCCTCGTCGCACAGGGAGCCGAGGATCTCGTCGGTCGTCCGGTCTTCGCCTTTGCCGGCATCGGGCGGCCGGCAAAGTTCCGCGCAACCTTGACGGAACTCGGCGCTCGCATCGTCGGCGCGCAGGATTTCCCCGACCACCACCCTTATCGCGAAGCCGAGCTGCGTCGGATTCTCGCACTCGCGAACGCGGCCGGCGCGCTGCCGGTGACGACGGCAAAGGATTGGGTGCGGCTTCCGCAGGCGTTTCGTCCCGAGATCCGCGCCGTCGAGGTCACGCTCGATTGGGCGCAGACGGCGCCGCTCATTGAGCTTCTGGCAGCTCATTTGCTATCGCCGACGCCGCATGGCTGAGACCGGCACCGCCAAGATGAAGCACCGCCGCCCACTGTTCGGCCTCGCGCTGGCGCATCGGCTCGAAGGCATCGGCGCCGCCGTCCTCTTCGGCCTCTTCCGCCTGCTGCCGCTCGACGCCGCCTCGAGCGTCGGCGGCTGGCTCGCGCGGACGATCGGGCCGCGGCTCGGCGTCAGCAAACGCGCCGAGGCCAATTTGCGCGTTGCGCTTCCCCATCTCGACGAGAGCGAGACGCGGCGGATCATGCGCGGCATGTGGGACAATCTCGGCCGCGTCATCGCCGAGTATCCGCATCTCGGGTCGATCCAAATCTATGAACCCGGCGGCCGCGTCGAATTCGTCGGCGAAGAGTACATCACGCCGCTGATCGCAGCCGGAAAGCCGATGATCTTCGTTTCGGCGCATTTCGGCAATTGGGAGATCGCGACGATGGCGGCGACGCAGCGCGGCCTTGCCGTCGCCGAAGTGTATCGCGCCGCCAACAATCCCTGGGTCGACCGATTGATCCATCGCTACCGCGGCACGATCGGCAGCGAGCTCATTCCCAAAGGGACCATCGCGGCGCGCCGCTCGATCGCCGCATTGCGCGAGGGTCGCCATCTCGCCATGCTCGTCGACCAGAAGATGAATGACGGCATCGCGGTGCCGTTCTTCGGACGTCCGGCGATGACGGCGCCGGCCGTGGCGCAGCTCGCCTTGCGCTTCGATTGCGCAATCATGCCGGCACGCGTCGAGCGCCTCGGCGGCGCCCGCTTCCGCATCGTGCTGTCGCCGCCGGTCGAAATCCCCCGCAGCGGCGACCGTCATGCCGACACCTTGGCGATCATGACCGCGATCAACTCTGAGATCGAGGCGTGGGTGCGCGCACGGCCGGAGATGTGGCTTTGGCTGCACCGCCGGTGGCCGGATTGACCGTACAGCGCGCAGAACGTGCCCGCGGTTCACCTGAGATCGGGACGTAGACCGAGCGCTCGTCCGACGATTCGCGTCGCATAGGCGAGGGCGTCGATGCATTGGATGCAGACCTCGCGGTCGCCCTGATCCGCCACCAGTCTGATCCGCGCATCGAACAAATCGCGCATTTCCCGCAGGATGTCGAGATGCCGCCGATGATCGAAAGTGTCGCCGACGCCGCTGTTGCCGATATCGCCGCCGCCACCCACCGCGCCGTCGCACGGGCTCGTGATGGCGCAGCCGCCGCATTCCGGGCACGGCACGAGAAAGCGCAGATAGCGGCGCCGGGCTTCGATCATGCCGGGGTGAGAGGTCTCTCCGCAGCTCGCGCAGCGCATCGCGGGCTCAGTCGAGGACGTCGGATGTGTCGGGTCGGTCGGTCATCTCTTGTTCTTGCCCGATGTCGCTCTCAACCCCGTTTCCGTGAGTCGCCTGATCGCCTCGGAGCGACTCGGCAGATCGGTTTGCTCGCGGCGCCACCGATCGATCGCCGCGACCTCCGCCCGCGACATCATGATGGGAACGCGCAGATCCTTCGGCTCGCTCATGGTGCACAACATAACCAAGATAGGTGAGTTGTGCAACAAGGCTGACTCATGCCGTTTGCGCTCGTTGGGTGTGCGCAGGAGGCTGTCGATCTTGGGGCTATAGCGCCTAGCGCCCGATGCCGAGACGGTGGTTTGCGTCCTCGAAGAGACGCATGTTCTTCTCGACGTCGTAGCGCTGCTCGACCAGCGTTTCCGGGTCCCATTCGCTGCGCGTGGCGGCGAAGAAATCGCCGCCATAGACGTGAATGGCGCCGGTGAGGCGCGGGATCGGGTTGTTCACCGAGTGGATGATGTCGCGGCCGAGCGCCTCGGTGTCGCGCACGCCGAGAGCGCGCGCTCCTGCTGCCTCGACGTGGCGGCCGTCATCGGCCCGGCGCCGCCAGAAGATGTTGTCCTCGCGTCCGGTATAGACGCCGATCACCGCCCACATGCGATGATTGTGCGGCATGATCGTCATCCACGGCGCCCAGATGACGTTGAGGATGGTGAGGTCGCCCGAGTGATGGATGCGCTCGACCGTGGCGCGCTTCGGCTCGCCGAGTCCCGCGAGCACCGCGGCGGGATCCGCGACGGCGCGGGCCACCACCTCGCGCACCGCCTTGTGGCTGCTATCCTCGGCCAACGCTGCTTTGCAATCGGCGATGAACTGGTCGCGGTCGAACATGTCGTTTCTCTCCCCTTCTTCTATTGCGTCTGCGTCGGCATCGGTCCGACCGCGAGTTGCGGGTCGAGGCGAACGCCGAGCCATTCGAGCCCCCAATGAAGATGCGGTCCCGTAACGCGGCCGGTCGCGCCGATTGCGCCGATCCGCTCGCCCTGCCTCACATGCTGGCCGACCGCCACGTCGATGCGAGAGAGATGCGCGTAGCTCGTGGTGAGCCCGTAGCCATGGTCGATGAGGATGGTGTTGCCGGTGAGAAAGAAATCATCGGCAAGGCGCACCACCCCGCCTGCGGCGGCGGCGACCGGCGTCCCGGGCGGCGCCGCGACATCGACGCCCATATGCGGCGCGCGCGGCTCGCCGTTCAGGATGCGCTGGCTGCCATAGACGCCGCTGATCGGCCCGAGCGCCGGCCAGACGAGCGGCAATGCGAAGTCCGGATCGGAGCCAGGGACGGCGCGGAGGGCGCTGATCCTCTCAGCTTCGCTCTTGATGCGCTGGAGGAGCTGCGGATCGGGCGTCACGGTTTCCTGCGGCAGACCGTCGATGCGCTGGATGTCATAGTCGCGCCTGGCGATGGCGAGACGCCGCTCCTCGATCGTACCGTCGGGCCGGTGCAGGACGAGCCGCGCCTCGGTCGGCGCATCGCGGCCGAAGCCGATGACGAAGCGACCATCGGGCGCCACCGGCACCTCGCGGTCGTCGAGGCTGATCTTGACGCCGGGAACGGTAGCGCCATGGACGAGGCCGCCCTGCTCGAAGGCGCCGGCGAGCTCGAGCGTGTCGGCTCGGGCGGAGGTGGCGGCGAACATCAGCGCGATGAGCGCAAATCGCCATGCGAACCGGCGACCGGCCCGTTCGACACTCGCTTCGGAGGACATCACAGCAGCGTCCCCTGCTTCGGCACGATCCCGGAGGGCCGACGCCCGTCCCGGCGCCGCTTCGTGCCGGCGGTCGCGACGACCTCGCCGTCGTGGAACTCGATCGTCAGCGCCGCGCCGGACACGATATCCGCGGCGCTTGTGACGGCGCGATGCGCCGTGTCGCGCACGAGAGCGTAGCCGCGCTCGAGCACGTTCTCGTGCGAGAGCGCATGGCTGTCGAGCCGACCGCCGAGGCTGTCGAGCTGCTCCCGGTGCCGATCCATATGGTGCTGCATCGCGCCATGGAGGCGCCGCGGGTAATCGGCGAAGCGCTGCCGGCTGCGCTCGATCTCGAGCGCCAGCATAGCGGGACGGAGCCGTTCGGCGAGACCGTCGACGCGGCGCCGCTCCAGTGCGACGAAATGACCGAGCGCACGGCGCAAGCGATCGGTCGCGGTCGTGAGCGCGCGCTTCGTCTCGCCGATCTGCTGCTGCGGATGGCGCAGTCGGGCGGCGTAGGTCGCGACCTCGCCGTGCCATCCGCGCAGCCGCGAGCGCAGCGCGAAATCGAGCCGCTCGGCGCGATCGTCGAGCTGCTGCGTCTTGGTGCCGAGCAACGCCTGCGGATCGGGAAGACCGCGCGCCAGCCCTTCGAGGCGGATGCGGCGGTCGGCGAACAGCCGCGCGAGGCCGCCCTTGAGGCGCCCGCCCTTGGCGGCCGTCTCGGCGATGAGCTCGAGGCGCACCGGGACCGCCATCTCGGCGGCCGCGGTCGGCGTCGGCGCGCGGCGGTCGGCGGCGAAGTCGATGAGCGTCGTGTCGGTCTCGTGCCCGACCGCGGCGATGAG
>JBGPOZ010000009.1:0-43456 GCA_041488295.1 Allostellaceae bacterium | reverse complement strand
CCGACGACGAACAGCTACAAGCGCTTGATCCCGGGCTTCGAGGCGCCGGTGCTGCTGGCTTACTCTTCGCGCAACCGCTCGGCCTCGTGCCGCATCCCGTACGTCGCGAGCCCCAAGGGCAAGCGCGTCGAGGTGCGTTTCCCCGATCCCGCCGCCAACCCCTATCTCGGTTACGCCGCGATGCTGATGGCCGGGCTCGACGGCATCCAGAACAAGATCCATCCCGGCGACCCGATGGACAAGAACCTTTACGACCTGCCACCGGAAGAGCTGAAGGACGTGCCGCAAGTCTGCGGCTCGCTGCGCGAGGCGATCGGTCATCTCCAGGCCGACCATGCATTCCTTCTGAAGGGCGACGTCTTCACCCGCGATCAGATCGAGAGCTACATCGAGCTGAAATGGGAAGAGGTCTTCAATTTTGAGCACACGCCGCATCCGATCGAGTATCAGATGTATTACAGTGTTTGAGGCAATTTCTGCGGTATAACAACAGCTTAGGTGACGCGCGTTAGACTCACTTCCGGAGTTTCGAGCCCCCTGGAACCCGCAGAAATCCAGGGGGCGACAAGGCCGAGTCTAACGCAGACGCGATTGCGAGAGTGATCCGGAGATGAAATGGCTGGCGCGGATCGCGCTCCCGGTCAACGTCATGATAGCGGTCTTTCTCCCGCCGCTCGCCATCTGTTGGCTTTGGCGAATCGAGGGAGATCTGATCACTGTGCTCAGGGTCTACGGTCCGTTCGTCGCCGCTTCGGTCGCGTTATTCGCTGCGGGCTTTGCTGGCACCGCTGCATGGGCGAACCTCATCAACGCGCGCAACATCGCCGACGAGACGCAAAAGGCGAGGGCGCTTGTTCGCTCGCGGGAATTCGCTAACTTCGCGGGCGCGCTCAGCACGGAAATGAGTTTTCTAGTTGAACTCTGCAGCGTCGCCCTGAGTGAGGAACTATCGCGGTGTAGCGAGTCGGCCTTCCGACAGGAGGGCATACGCGACTATCATCCCCCGATCTTGAGCGCCCATCTCGGAGTTGTTTACCGGCAGAACTGCGCCCGTGTTGGGGAATTGGGCGGCGATCTGCCAATGGCGATCACCCGTCTTTACAATCAGACGTTCCAGCTGGTCGCGTCGTTTGAAAATCAACCTCCCTTAACGTTCTCGAGCGACGTCGAATGCAACAGGGCTGGGCATTTCTTTAGACAATGCTCTGTTCTGACGAATGCAGTCCGCGAAGGCGCGAAGGCGGTGATCCCGAGGATTGATGAGGTCGCCGCTGCCAGTTTGACCGCCAACAAAGAAAAGCCCCGCCGGTGAGGGCGGGGCGAGGTCGCCGATGAACCCTCCTGCGCGCCTTCCACGAAATGCAACGGCGTTGCAGCCTCAATAATCCGCTCATATGCGTCAGCTAGTTCCGAAAGCTCCTGAGTATCTGGACTGGCGAGCACCGCAATGTCGCTGACGGGATCGCAGAACAGGCATTCCGTCGAGATGGTCGACTCACCCATTCCAAGAGGCGCGAGCAGTTTGAAATAGGTTCTCTCGTGGCCGCCCAGGAATGACGCCGCTTCCGGCAGATGCGGGGCAGCGGCGCCGCGTCGGGTGGCGGGTCGGTGGACGCCGGGGGCGTCGGAACGACGAGCCGAAGATATTGAAATCTAGTCGTCGTCAGATGGAAGGATGCGGATTATAGCGCGCGCCAAGTTGCGGTTTATCTGGCGTAGAGTCTGGCCAATCCCCCAAAGCGCATACAAGACAAACATGCCCCATGCTATGACGGCGCCTTGCATCCAATGAGGCCATTCCATCGCATCCCTCCCGATCAGATCGTCACAATATTTTTCATGTGCGCTCCCGCTTCCTATATGTCTTCGGCCGCTTTGGCGGTTCGGCGGCATCTGGTGCACCGGCAACACAATGCCGTTCTCGTCGAAAATCATCGCAGGGTCGGTTGTGAGAATCCGGCGCAATTCCTCAAGCGTGGCGGTCGCCGATAGTTCGGCGCGAAACCCATCCGCTGAAGGCCGCCTGGACAGGCGAGCACTGAAGAGTCGGGGTTCGGCGACAACCTCGCCTACTACCACGCACATTGGACGCCCGACGGGTCGCCGCTGCTCGAAGCGGATGATCCGGTAATGCGCCGGGTCGAAGAAGCGGCGCTGATCGGCGTTGACGCCGGCACCCGGACCGCCGTGGAGGAAGATGACGGGTGCCCCTTGCGGATTGCCCGATTGCTCCCAATAGAGGGTGTGGCGCGGATCGACGGCCAGCATGCCGGAGGGGCGTTCGGGCATTGGGAACTCCGCAAGAGAACGCCGATCCATGGCCGCCGGATCACCCGGAAGGACAAACCTGTCGGCGGATCCTCAATCTAGCGGAGCGTCCGGGGCGCGAAATCTGGCGCGCCGCCTCCTACCGCGCTGGATGATTCGGGCGAGCGGCATACCTTAATGGTGTTGGTTTGGCCGGGTTGCGGCGGGATTGTATGGGTTAGGTCCGGCGATGTCACATTTGACGATTGAACGCGAAAGGCAGCGCTCCCGCCCCGCGACGACTTCGGTCGCCCGGCGCATCGCGGTCGGGTGCCTGTTCCGGGCGATTGAACGCGAAAGGCCGGTCTCCGGCCCCGCGACGACTTCGGTCGCCCGGCGCATCGCGGTCGGGTGCCTGTTCGCGGTGGTTCTGTTGGTCGGCGTTGCGGCTCCACAATGGATCACCGGCTATCGGACAGGCGCCGAGGGGCAAGACTTTCTGACCGCTCCGGTCGAGCGGGGCAGCATTGTGACGGTGGTTAAGGCGACCGGAGCGGTGAATCCCGTCCTCACCGTCGATGTCGGATCGCAACTTTCCGGCCGGATTGCCGACGTATTCGTGAACTTCAATGACCCCGTCGTGGCGGGACAGGTGGTGGCGCGGCTGGACACCGAGCTTTTCGTGGCGCGTGTCAGCGAGGCCAGGGCGGCGCTAAAGGTCGCGGCCGCGGGCGTAAAGCTGCAGCAGGCATCGCTCGAGCGCGCGGGGGCACAGGTCGCCAATGCGCACGCCGCCCGTGGCATGGGACAAGCGCAGATGGCCGCGCTTCGCACGAAATCGGGGGAGGCGGAGCGACAGCTGCAGAGAAAAATCCAACTCTCGCAAAGCGGCACGGTCTCGCAGAGCGCTCTCGACAAGACGCAGGCTGAGCGCGATATCGATCAGGCAGACGTCCGGGCCGGGCTCGAGCAGATGAACATGCGTGGCGAGGCAATCCAAATCGCCGAATCGGAGCTGCACATGGCCGATGCCAGCCTCAGCAACGCCGAGGCGGTTGTCGAGCAGAAGCAGGCGGAGCTCGAGCAGGCGGAACTCGATCTGGAGCGGACGGAGATCCGTGCGCCGATCGATGGGATCGTGATCAAGCGCGACGTCAACCCCGGGCAGACCGTCGCGGTCAGCCTGGAGTCGAAGACGCTGTTCAAGATCGCCAACGACCTGCGGCAAATGGAGGTGCATGGCAAGATCGACGAGGCGGATATCGGCCGCTTGAGCGCCGGACAGGATGTCTCGTTCACCGTCGACGCCTATCCAGGCCGCGTCTTCGGCGGCCACGTGCTGCAGGTCCGGAAATCGCCGGAGGTCGTCCAGAACGTCGTGACCTATACGGCACTGATCGCGGCTCCAAACCCGGATCTGGCGCTCCTCCCGGGTATGACCGCATCCGTTCGCATCGTGGTGAGCGAGCTGAAGGATGTTCTCAAGATCCCGAATCAAGCGCTACGATTCCGTCCCAAAGGGCAGGCGGCACCCCCTGGCCCTGGTGTTCCGGGCAAGGTGGGCGAGACCGACAAGGCGGCGGCTTGGGTCGTCGGCGAGGACGGCGCGCCCAAGTACGTGGCGATTCAAATCGGGACCACCGACAATTACGGAGCGCAATTGCTTTCGGGCCCGCTACGGGAGGGAAGCCGCGTCATCGTCGGCGTATCCTCTTCGGTCGCCGCGGCGCCAACTGGGCTGCGGCTTGGCTTCTGAGATGCCGGAACCGCTGGTCTGGACGCTCGCGCTTTGCAAGACCTACTCGGGTAGAGGCGCGGCGGTCAGCGCATTGCGGGATGTCTCGCTGGAAATCGGTCGCGGCGAATTCGTCGCCATCATCGGGCGCTCCGGATCTGGCAAGTCGACGCTGATGAACCTGCTCGGGCTCCTCGACCGGCCGAGCTCCGGGAGGTATCTGTTCAACGGACGCGAGGTCGATGCGTTGCGTGAGGACGATCGAGCCGAGCTTCGCAGCCGCGAGATCGGGTTCGTGTTCCAATCGTCGGTGCTCCTGCCGCGGAGCGTCGCGGTCGCTAACGTGGAGTTGCCCCTCGCATATGCCGGCGTCGGGCGGACGGAGCGCCGCCGCCGGGCGGAGGCGGCCTTGGACCGCGTCGGTATGACGAGCCGCTGCGGGCACTGGCCGCATCAGCTTTCCGGCGGCGAGCAGCAGCGGGTCGCCATCGCCCGCGCGCTCGTCAACGATCCCGCCCTGATCCTGGCCGACGAGCCGACGGGGTCGCTCGACAGCCGGACGGGGGAGGATATCCTTTCGTTGTTCGCCGAGCTCAACCGCCAGGGGCGGACCTTCGTCGTGGTGACGCACGCTCCCGATGTCGCACGGCACGCCCGCAGGATGATCACCATCGCCGACGGAGCGGTCGTGCACGACCAGATGACCGTGCGCACGACGGTCGTCGCGCAGACGCAGCATCGCAGGGCCGAGATGTGAGCGCTCTAGAGAGCTTCTTGACCGCGCTGGTGGCTCTCAGGAGCAACCTCATGCGAAGCGCGTTGACGGCGCTCGGCGTCGTCGTCGGGGTCGGATCCGTCATCACCATGGTCGCCGTCGGGAGCGGCGCTCACGTGCAGGTCACCGAGATGATTCGCACGCTCGGCGCCAATCTTCTCGCAATCTCGCCCGGCGCGCTGAGTTCGGGCGGCGCCCAGCTCGCGCCTGGAACAAGGGCGAACCTGACTGAGGACGACGCCGATGCGATCCGAGCCGAGGTGAGCGACATCGAGGTCGCCGCGCCGGTCATTTCAAGAACGGCCCAGGTTCTCGCCGGAAATCGGAACTGGTCGACGACGGTGGCGGGCGTCAACACCGATTATCTTGTGGCCCGCGAGTGGCGCATAGCGGAGGGGCGCACATTCAGCGCCGACGAGGTCGAGAGCGGTCTCAAAGTCGCCATCGTCGGAGCGACGATCGCGGAGAAGCTGTTCGACGATGCGCTGCCGCCAGGCAGTGCGCTGCGGATCGGCAACGTGCCCTTCAGCGTCATCGGCGTCCTCGAAAAGAAGGGGCAAAACGCGATCGGGCGAAACCAGGACGATGTGGTTTTCATTCCCCTCTCCACGGCGCAACGACGAGTCCTCGGCGGCATGGAGGCGAGCCGGCGCGCGCTCGACTTCATCTTGCTCAAGGTCGCATCGCCAAGCGCGATGCCCGACGCCGAGCGTGACGCAAAGCTGCTCCTTCGTCAGCGCCATCGGCTGAGGGGCGACGCGCCCGACGACTTCTCGATCAACAATCCGACGGAGGTCCTCAACGCGCGCGAGGGAGCGACGAGCACGCTCCGACTGCTGCTGGCCGCGGTCGCCTCGACGTCGCTCGTGGTCGGCGGCATCAGCATCATGAACATCATGCTGGTGTCGGTGACGGAACGGACGCGCGAGATCGGCTTGCGTATGGCGGTTGGCGCGAGGCGCCGCGACATCCGCAACCAGTTCCTCATCGAGGCGACGACTCTCGCGCTGGTGGGTGGGGTGGTCGGAGCGCTGCTGGGTGGCGCAGCGGCCGCGGTCATCGCACGCTACGCGCAATGGCCGGTGCTCATCAGTCCCGAGCTTATCCTGCTGGCGTTTGGTTTCGCTGGCGGCGTTGGCGTGTCGTTCGGGTTCTATCCCGCTCTCCGGGCTTCCCGCCTCGACCCGATCGTCGCGCTGAGATCGGAATGACAGGCATTTCTTCGATGAATTAAGCGGAGCAAGACCTGGGGGCCGCCGCCCCCGAGCCTCGCGAAAAAACCTAGGGCAGATTGCCCTGGCGGTTGCCGCACACGGCAGAGTTGTTCAGCCCGGTTTGGGTGCCGTCCGCGCCGCCAGCAAGGTTGTTATCTTTGCCGAAGAAGCCGAAGGCGCCCGATCCGGCGCCCGAACCGCACTGGGCGCCAACTTCGGTCGCTTGCTGCCGTCCGGGGTTGGCAAGGTACCGATCGATTCCGGGTGTTGAGTTCCCGGGGTCGGCTGGGGGCGTTGTGATCGTCGTCGTAGAGGTGGTCTGTTGCGCCCAGGCCCCATCCGACGCCGCGAGAGCGACGAGAAGGGCGGCGATCGCGATAGCCGATTTCATCCATGATCTCCATACGGCGGGATACGGCCGGCTGAGCGGCGACACCATGAATTCCAAAATTTATGGCGAGGCAAGGGGCTCGTCGTCGTCGGAACGTTCGACGCACCGAGAACGGCCGCAAGCAAGTTCCGAGCACCCATTTGCTCTGCACGGGTGCAAGAGTCAACGCGAAAGAAAATGCGTCATCTCAACCCCCGGCTATAGTGATCGATGGCTCTGATCGGCCAGTCTCGAAAGTGATGATTTTGTGGTGCTCCTGCAATGGTGCTCTGCGACGGCCCGCAGCATCCACTCTCTGCCTCGAGTTGCTCGCTGCAAAGGGTGACGACAGTCGCGCTGCCGCGGGCGCTCGCGCTGCAGTGATGATGACTTCGCTGCGCTGGGCAGTGAGCGAATGGCGCACAATCTGCGTCTGAACAAACAGCATCGTGAGATGCAGGCGCAAGGCTTCACGTCCGAGATAATTGAACGGGCGGCGTTTGAGATCTCGGGAGGGATCGTCCTGACGCCCGACGTGCCGACGTGCCGACGGCGACGCATTGAAGGGCAACGAAACGAGCACCGGAGTCTAACGTGAGTCTAACTTCTTGGTTCTAAGCTATTGGTGAATAAGGGGCGATGTAGTATCAGATGTATTACTCGGTTTGATGGCGACATCTTTCGCCGAATAGTTTGAAGGAAACGGCCGCTGTCGGTTCATCGACGGCGGCCGTTTGCCGTTCCGCGCATAAAGCCGATTAGGGGCGGATTTCGTCCGGCCGGCGGCATCTTGCGTCCGCCGTTGCTCGCTGTTCGAGGGATCAGCGCTCGCGATCCAAATCGGTGCTTGTCAGGAACGGGAGGCGCGGCAGCAACGACCGCACGGCTTCGGTCAGCAAGCCACGAGCGAGGGTCAGCTTGTCCGGCGTGAGGCGGGACCTGAGGCCCGAGACGGTCAACGCGCCAAGCAAGGCTCCCTGCCTGTCCAGCAGCGGCACGGCGACGGCGGCGAGGTCGGGATCTCGTTCGCCGTCGGATACGGCCCAACTCCGTTTCCGGATCTCTGCCGCAGCCTCGCCCTTAGCATTCCGACCACAGGCGCGCAGGATCTTTCCGGCGGCGCCGCTGTTGAGCGGGTGCCGCGCGCCCTCGTCGAGATGGTGGCGGGCGGAGCGGGGCGAGTTCACCCGATAGAGGCAAATGCGCTCGCGGCCGTCGCGAACATAGAACGACGCCGTTTCCTGCGTTGCCGAGGTGAGTTCATGCAGGACAGGGCGCACCAGCGCTTCGAGATTGACGGTCGCCTGGCTGAGGGCGCCGAGGCGTCGCAACTCCGGTCCGAGCGTGAACGGCCCGCTCGGATCGCGCTGCAGGAAACCCATGTGGATGAGCGACGCGGTCAGCCGAAGGATGGTGCTTTTGTAGAGATCCGAGCGCTGCGCCAATTCGGCGAGCGACAGCTGCTCGCCCGGCTCCCGGAAGCATTGTAGCAGCAGCAGCGCGCGCTCGACGGCCTCGACCCGCGGGCGGTGTTTCTCTGCCATATCGTCGATCCGCTCCCTGACGCGATGTCAAACTCCCGAGAGATGTTCTATCTAACAGAATTTGGCTCGCTTGACAGAACGATTTTGCTCCTCTAACCGTCGCGGACGCGGACGCGGACGCGGACGCGGACGCGGATCGACGACGGTATCCTGCGGGCGGGGAGACGCCACGATGCTTACGGCTGCGATGAATGAACGGCTGACGCGCGTCGGACCGGGTACGCCGTGCGGCGAGCTCATGCGCCGATATTGGATTCCCATTGCACCCTACGCGCAGCTTCTGGAGAATCCGGTCCGCAAGGTGCGAATCCTTTGCGAAGACCTGGTTCTCTACAAGGACAAAAGCGGCACGCTCGGGCTGATCGGCGATCGTTGCCTGCATCGGATGGTCGATCTCCAATACGGCATTCCCGATGAATGTGGGTTGCGCTGCCCCTATCACGGCTGGCTTTTCGATGAGAGCGGGACATGCATCGAGCGGCCGATGGAGGCGAGGCCGCAGGGCGACGTCAAGCGGTCGCTGAAGGCTTATCCGGTGCAGGAGCTCGGCGGGCTGGTGTTCGCCTATATGGGCCCGCTGCCCGCGCCGGCGCTGCCGCGCTGGGATCTGTTCGTGTGGCCGAATGCTCTGCGCCAGATCGCGATCACGCATATCGCTTGCAACTGGCTGCAGTGTCAGGAAAACACCGGTGATCCAACGCACAGCGTCTGGGCCCATGGGCAGATGTTCCAATATGTGCTGGAGAAGCAGGGTCGTCTCGAAGAGGCGAAAGCGCGCGCCGAGCACACGCTCCACACCCGCCTCAAGACCGGGATCGGCATCAAGGAGATCTACGCCGAGCCGACGAAGCACGGAATCTCCAAGGGCATTCGGTATGCAAAAGAGCTCGGGGCGGAGCGAGATTATGTCCGCGAGCACTCGACCGTGATCTTTCCGTTCTACACGCAGACGGGCAAGACGGGGGCGGCGCGCAGCGAGTACCAGATCCGCGTGCCCGCCGACGACACGCACACCTATCACCTCTGCTATCAGGTCTACGCCGCCCCGCCGGGCGTCGAGGCGCCGCCGCAGGACGTCGTGCCGTGGTACGAACCGCCGACGGTCGACGAGAAAGGTCAGCCGATCCTCGACTACGTTCTCGCTCAAGATGCGCTCGTCTGGTACGCGCAAGGCCCGATCGTCGATCGGACCAAGGAGCTTCTCGGACGGACAGACTTTCCGATCGTGCTGCTGCGGCGCCAGCTCGACGAGCAGATCCGGCTCGTCGAGGAGGGCAAGGAGCCGATGAATTTCTTCCGGGCATCCGCCGACATCATCCATGGGACCGGCGAAGCCCCGGACCGGTCGAAGCCCGAGCTGCTGCTGTGGCACAATTTCCGCAGGCTCTATCACAAAGGCTTCGCGAACGACGATGTCGACCGGTACGGGCCGGCGATCGAGCTTGTGAAGGATTTGCACCGGCGTATCGAGCTGGCCGACATCGGCCGCAAGGAAAGAGGGCAAGCCGGGCTTTGACGGGACATCCGCCGAAGGGCGCGCGATGAACTACCGCCGGATGGGGAATACCGATCTCAGCCTCTCCGAAATCGGTTTCGGCTGCGGCGGCAATGCTGGCCTGATGATCCGCGGCGGCTTCTCGGACCAATGTCGCATCGTCGCGCGGGCGGTCGAGCTGGGCGTCAACTACTTCGACACCTCGCCCGATTACGGCGATGGCGTTGCAGAGGAAAATTTCGGATGGGTCCTCAGGGCGCTGACGCTGCGCCCGCTCATCAATTCCAAGGTCGAGATACGGCAGGAAAACCTCGACGACATCGCGGGTCACGTCGTCCGGTCCGTGGAAGGGAGCCTCGGACGCCTCGGCATCGATTGCCTCGACGTCGTACAGATTCACAACGGCCCGTCGCGCGCGAGGCCGGACATGGCAGGACGATCCTATGCCCAGCTCTGGATCGAGGATTTCCTGCGGCCGGGCGGGGCGGTGGACGGACTTCGGCGACTCGTGCGCGACGGCAAGGTCCGGTATGCCGGCTTGGTCTGCCGCGGCAATGACGGAAGCGAGGTCCGCCGCCTCTTCGATACCGCGAGTTTTCACCTGATCAACGTGCCGTACACGCTGCTCAATCCGACGGCGGGAGGACCTGCGCCAACGGGTCTCAAGGTCGAGCCCAATTTCGACGGCGTCCTCAACGACGTGTCGAAGCGGGGGATCGGCGCCGCCGTCCACAGCCCGCTCGCCGGCGGGTTTCTCACCGACGCCAGCGTGCTGGGCGAAGAGCGGCATCCGCTCGCCCGCCCGATCGATCCTGCGACCGTCGCGTCCCGCCGCAATCGAGAGCGGGCCGCGAAGTTGCATTTTCTGGCGACGGAAAACGGCATCAGCCTGGCGCAGGCGGCCTATCGGTTCGTGTTGTCCCACCCGGGTGTCTCGACCGTGCTCGGCGGCTTTTCCGCGATAAGCCAACTCGAGGAGCTGGCGACGATGTCCGGGAGCGGACCCTTCGCGCCCGATCTGGCCGCTCGTCTCCAAACGTTGTGGCGGTCCAACTTCGACGCGCCGAGTTCGGCCGGGGCGTTACCGTGACGGCCGCGCGTCGATGTCAGATCCGATGGGATTCGAGCGTCGCCGGATGGAACAGCTCTTCGGGCGCGAGCAGCCGGCTCGACAGGCCTTCCTCGTGATGCCGCTTCAGGAAGCGCTCCAGCGTATGACGGTTGGGGCCGAAGCCATAGGACCAGAAATCATCGCCCAGCAACGCGCGCGCGGCGCGCAACTGCTCTTCGACGAAAGGCAAGGTCACCTTAGTCGCCGAGGTATCGCCGAGCTGGGTCAGCGCCGCGGCCTTGGCGGTTTCGAACGCCTTCAACGCCGCGCCCGGAAGCCAAGGATGCTGCTCCACGAGCGACCGGCGGATACCCAACAGATGCATGATCGGGAACATCCGCGTTTTGCGGAACCATGCCGATGCCGCAGCGGTTGGATCGGGGAAGAGCCAGTCGACATGCGGGTTGCCGTTGGCGAAGCAGGAGGGAGCGCGTGGCCCGATCACCGCATCGAGCTCGCCCGAAGCGAGCAGGCCCGAGATGGTCGTGCCGTCCCTAACATTCTCCAGCCGCACATCGGCGGGCAGCTTCAGGGCGATCTTCTCGACCCGTCCCGGCTGCTCGTAACCGCCGCGGACCCAGGTGACGTCGCGCGGCGCCACCCCGAAATCCTCTTCGAGAAACATGCGAACCCAGACGTTCGCCGTGAGCTGATATTCCGGAACCCCGATGCGCTTGCCCTTGAGGTCCGTCGGCGACTTGATCGCGCGATCGGTCCGGATGTAGATGGAGGTATGCCGGAAGGCACGGGACGGGAAGACGGGGACGCCGACATACGGGCACTCGCCGGCGGCGGTTTTCACCGAGAAGCTGCTGAGCGACAATTCGCAAATGTCGAAATCGGCATGGCGGAAGGCGCGGAAGAAGATCTCCTCGGGCTCGAGCTTCAAATAGGTCGGCGCAACCCCGTCGATCTGGACCGCGCCGTCGATGAGCGGTCGCATCCGATCGTAATTGCCGACGGCGATGGAGAGATTGAGGTCGGCCATATCCTTGGTCCGTACTGGCGAATGGAAGCCATTGCATCACGATCGCCCCGACGGTCCAAGAGCGGCGCTGCACAATCCGGTGAATTTCGGTGTCACTATCACGAAAACGTGTCCGGAGAGTATCACTTGCGACAACGATCTGATTTCGGCGCAGCGATGTCGAGGGAAGCGACCCGATGAGCGACAATCCGCGTGATCCCGTCCCGTTCCGCCCTTACGTCGCCGGTACGCAGCCGGAGTACGATTCTCCGGCTTATCTCAGCACGCGTGCCCGGTATCCGAAGCATCCGCTCGTGCGGGTACCGCACACCGTCACCGAGGTGAACGGGCCGCGTTTTTCATCCTCGCTCTTCCCTGCTTGCGCCGATCTCTCGAAGGTCGACGGGCATGAGGCGATCGGCGAGCGGATCATCGTCGCCGGCACGGTCGTCGACGAGGATGCACGCCCCGTGCCCAACACGATGATCGAGCTCTGGCAAGCGAACGCTGCCGGCCGCTACAGCCACGAGCGCGATCAACACGACGCGCCGCTCGATGGCAAATTTCGCGGCGCCGGCCGGGTCTTCACTGACGCCGAGGGCTGCTACCGCTTCACCTCGATCAAACCTGGCGCCTATCCGTGGCGCAATCACCACAATGCCTGGCGGCCCAATCACATCCACTACTCGTTGTTCGGCCCCGGCTTCGCGACGCGGCTCGTGACCCAGATGTATTTTCCGGGCGATCCGCTGCTGTCGCTCGACCCGATCTTCAACTGCGTTCCTGACGTGGCAGCTCGCAATCGGCTGATCGCGCAGTTCGACCTCGCGATCGCCCAGTCGGAATATGCGCTGGGATATCGCTTCGACATCGTGCTGCGCGGGCGTGGCGCTACGCCGTTCGAGGATCTCCCTGTCACGGGCAAGGAGCAGCGTTGATGCCTATCGCGACCAGCAGCCAGACGATCGGCCCCTTCTGGCATTTGCTCGATGAGAAAGACTGGGCCGATCTGACCCGCTTCGGCGCCGAGGGTCGGAAGATCACGCTGATCGGCGCACTGACAGACGGCGAGGGATCGCCCATCGCCGATGGGTGCGTCGAGCTCTGGCAAGCGGATCCGCCTGCCTCGGACGATTTCCCCGGCTTTGGCCGCAGCGCTACCGACGCCGATGGCAATTTCCGGTTTGTCACGGTGGCGCCGGGCCCGGTGCCCGGGCGCGGCAACACGCTGCAGGCGCCGCATCTTGCGATCACCGTCTTCGCGCGCGGCCTCCTCAAGGGCCTCGTCACCCGCGCCTATTTCGATGGCGAGAGGCTCAACGAGACCGATCCGCTGCTCTCCTCCATCGAGAATCGGGCGCGCCGCGAGACGCTCATCGCCACGCGCGTCGACGCGGCGACCTGGCGGATCGATATCCGCCTCCAGGGTGAGGGCGAGACCGTGTTTCTCGATATCTGAGGATCTTCGTCGGTCGTGTTACGGCGACGGCCGAAGCATCCGGGTCGTCCATTGCATATCATGCTGGTAGGCTGATGCCGCGCTCCCGCAAAGCTGAGCCTCGTGGGAGCATTCCTGATGATTTTGATCATTGAAGGTGTCTGATGCTTGCGCCGACGGCCGGCGGGCGCGTCGTCATCGCCATCGTCGCGATCACGATCGCCAGCCAATTCTTCCGCTCCTCGACGAGCGCGATCGCTCCCGAGTTGATCCACGACCTGTCGTTGTCGCCGCAGGACCTCGGCCTCGCCAATGCGGCGTTCTTTCTCTCGCTCATGATCATGCAGATTCCGATCGGCATGCTGTTCGATCGCTTCGGTCCGCGGATCATCGTCTCGGCGCTGACGGCGCTGGCCGTCCTGGGGGCGCTGCTCCACGCGGTTGCGGCATCTCAGACCGCGTTCATACTGGCCCGGCTGCTCGTCGGACTCGGTTGCGCCGGAAGCTTCATGGCGGCCGTCGTCCTGTGCAGCCGCTGGTACGCCGGCGCTCGCTTCGCGACGATGCTGAGCCGAGTCTTCGCACTCAGCAATCTCGGTTACCTTCTGGCTGGGACGCCGTGGGCGGCGCTGGCGGAGTTGCTCGGCTGGCGTGGCGCCTTTGCGGCTTCGGCGGCGGCAGTCGCGATCGCCGGCTACTGTTTTTTCGCGCTCGTGCAAGATGGTCCGGGCGCACGCGTCGCGCGCCGGGAGAGCCTGCGCGAGGTCGTGTTCGGGCTGCGCGACGTCTGGCGCATCCCGGGGTTGCTGCCAATCCTCGCCCTGCATTTCATCGCCTACGCTGCCGTGCTGACCGTCTTCGGCGTTTGGGCCGGACCTTATCTCAACGATGTGTACGGTCTCGACTCGATCGCACGCGGCAACGTTCTTTTGGCGATGGGATTGGCGCAGATGGCGGCGACGCTCCTCTATGGCCCGCTCGATCGCTGGCTGACGCGCAAGCGCATCGTGGTATCGGGCGCGATCGCCAGCATCGGCCTCCTCATAGTTCTGGTTGCGGTGCCGCATCTTCCGATGTTCCCGGCAATCATTGTGCTGGTGCTGTTCAGCGGTGCCAATTCCTTCAGCATCGTCAACGTCGCCGATGCCAACAGCCGCTTCCCGCCGCATCTCGCCGGGCGCGGCGCCACCGCCGTCAATCTCTTTCAGGTGGTCGGCACTTCAGCCCTACCGATCGTAACGGGCGCCGTCATTGGCTTCTTTCCCGCCGGCGAGACGGCCTATCGCGCCGCCTTCGCCGTTATCGCGGCAAGTCTTACCGCGGGGCTCGCGCTCTATGGCGTCTTCTACGCAAGACCGTCGATACCGCGCGTGAGCAAATCCCGCGATCAGGGCGAGCCGGACTGCTCTGCCGGGAGGTCACCCTCAGCGGCGATGTCCGCCGTCGGTGCGGGCAGCGAGGAAGTCGGGCCGGCAGTCGCGACGTCGCCCCGGCCAGACAAACGCCGCACGACGACGTAGAAGACCGGTGTAAACACCAGCCCGAAAAAGGTCACGCCGAGCATTCCGAAGAAGACAGCGGTGCCGAGCGACTGGCGCATCTCGGAGCCGGCGCCCGTTGCGATCGCCAACGGTACGACGCCGAAGATGAAGGCAAAGGAGGTCATGAGGATCGGGCGCAGCCGTGTGCGTGCCGCCTGGATCGCAGCGGCAGCGCGCGCCTCGCCCGTCTCTTCCGCCTGGCGGGCAAACTCGACGATGAGGATGGCATTTTTCGCGGCAAGGCCGACCAGCACGACGAAGCCGACCTGCGCCAGGATGTTGACATCCATGCCGCGGAAGAGGAGGCCGCTCACTGCGGCGAGAAGGCACATCGGCACGATGAGCACGACCGCGAGCGGCAGGCTCCAGCTCTCATATTGCGCGGCGAGCACCAGGAAGACGAAGACGACCGAGCCGGCGAAGACGAGAAGGCCGTTGTTGCCGGCGAGCTTCTCCTGATATGCGAGCTCGGTCCATTCGTAACCGAAACCGTCGGGCAGCCGCTCGGTGGCGAGTTTTTCGAGCGCCGCAATCGCGTAGCCGGTCGAATAGCCGGGCAGGGTATTACCCTGCAGCTCGGCTGCTGGATAAAGGTTGTATCGCGGCACGCGGTACGGCCCGGTGATGTCGCGGAATTGCGTGACGGCCCCGATCGGCACCATCGAACCCGTGGTGTTCCGCGTCTTCAGATTGGCGATGTCGCGGATGTTCTCACGGAACTGGCCGTCGGCCTGGGCCGTGACGCGGTAGGTGCGGCCGAGATAGTTGAAGTCGTTGACATAGGCCGAGCCGAGATAGACCTGCAACGTCTCGAAGACCTTGTCCGCCGGCACGTCGAGCATCTCGGCGCGCACCCGGTCGATATCGGCATAAAGCTTCGGTGTTCGCGTGTTGAAGAGCGAGAAGACGCCGACCAGCCCCGGCACCTGGTTTGCGGCGCCGACGAGATCTTGGGTCGCCGCCTCGACCGCCGTAAGGCCGCGCCCGCGCTTGTCCTGGACCATCATCTTGAATCCGCCGGCAGTGCCGATGCCGCGCACCGGCGGCGGCGGGATCGTGATGATGAAGGCGTCCTGGATGACGCCGAGCCGCTGCCGCAGCGATTGGAGGATATGCTCTGCTGAGAGACCCTTGGCGACGCGCTCGGGGAAGGGGACGAAAGGCGAGAAGATGGCGCCGGCATTGGGCGCGTTGGTGAAAGTCGCGCCGTCGAAGCCGGCGAACGGCACGGCATGGGCGACGCCTGGCGTCTCAAGGATGATCTTCGCCGCGCGGCGTACCACGGCATCGGTGCGCGGCAGCGACGAGCCCGGCGGCATCTGGATGACGGTGATGAGATAACCCTGATCCTGCTGCGGAATGAAGCCGGTGGGCGCGCGCTCGAATTGCCAACCGGCCAGCCCGATGAGGCCGGCATAGACGAGGAGCACCACGACCGCGATGCGGATGAGGTGCCGCGTCATCGCGGCGTAGCCGGTCGACAGCTTGTCGAACGTGAAGTTGAAGCCGCGGAAGAACGCCTTGATCGGCCGCGTGAGAAGCGAGCCCTTGGCGGGATGTGCCTCATGCGGCTTGAAGAGCACTGCGCAAAGCGCCGGGCTCAAGGTCAGCGAGACAAAGCACGAGATGATCGTCGCCGTCGCGATCGTCACGGCGAACTGCCGGAAGAACTGACCCGAGATGCCGGGAATGAAGGCCGACGGAATGAAGACCGCCGACAGCACCAGCGCGATGGCGATGAGCGCGCCGCCGACCTCGTCCATGGTGCGGTGCGCCGCCTCCTTCGGGCTGACGCCGAGACGCAAATTGCGCTCGACGTTCTCGACGACGACGATCGCGTCGTCGACGACAATGCCGATGGCGAGCACAAGGCCGAAGAGCGAGAGATTGTTGAGCGAGAAGCCGAACGCCGCCAGCACGGCAAAGGTGCCGATGAGCGACACCGGAATGGCGACGATCGGAATGATCGAGGCGCGCCAGGTCTGCAGGAAGAGGATGACGACGACGACGACGAGAGCGATCGCCTCATAGATCGTCTTGATGACTTCGTGGACGCTTTCGGCGATGAATTGGGTCGGGTTGTAGACGATGTCGTAGCGCAGGCCCGGTGGGAAATCGCGGGAGAGCGCCGTCATCGTCGCGAGGAGCCGGTCGGCTGTCGCGAGCGCGTTCGAACCCGGTCGCTGAAAGATCAGGAGCGGAACCGCCGGGCGCTCGTCGAGATAGCCGTTGGCGCCGTAATCCTGCGAGCCGAGCTCGACCCGCGCCACGTCACGAATCCGCGTCACGCGTCCTTGCGGGTCGGTGCGGATGATGATGTTCGAGAATTGCCGCGCATCGACGAGGCGGCCCAGCGTTTCGACATTGAGCTGGAAGGCGCCAGGATCCGGGACGGGAGGCTGGTTCAGGGCGCCGGACGCGACCTGAACATTCTGCGCCCGCAGCGCGTCCACCACCTCGCCGGCGGTGAGGCCGCGCGTGGCGATTTTGTCCGGATCGAGCCAGATCCGCATCGAATAGTCGCGTGCGCCGAAGACGCGGACGTCGCCGACGCCATCGAGCCGGGCAAGCACGTCCTTCACCTGCAAGGTCGCGTAGTTGGAGATGTAGAGCTGATCGCGCGAGTCGTCAGGTGAGCTGAGGTGAATGACCATCAGCAAGTCGGGCGAGTTCTTCTGGACCGTGATGCCGATGCGCTGCACGTCTTGCGGCAGTTTCGGCGTCGCGATCGCGACGCGGTTCTGCACGAGCACTTGCGCCGTATCGAGATTGGTGCCGAGCGCGAAGGTGATGGTCAGCGAGAGATTGCCGTCGCCGGTCGCCTGCGAGACCATGTAGAGCATGTTCTCGACGCCATTGATCTGCTGCTCGAGCGGCGTCGAGACTGTGTCGCTGACGACCTCGGCGGAGGCGCCGGGATAGGAGGCGGTGACGACGATGGTCGGCGGCGCGATTTCGGGGAATTGCGCAACGGGTAAGGTGAAGTAGGCAACCCCCCCGATCAATGTGATGAAGATCGAGAGAACCGTCGCGAAGATCGGTCGGTCGATGAAGAGGTGCGAGAAATTCATGGTCGCGCCCGCCGCAATCAGCTCGCGCCCGGCTCGGCGGTGATCTTCCCGAGCTGCGGCGTCACCTTTGCGCCGGGACGGGCGCGCAGGAGCCCGTTGATAATAATCCGGTCCGCGGGTCCGAGTCCGTCGCGCACGACGCGGAGCCCGTCGATAATCGGTCCCGGGCGGATGATGCGCGGTTCGACCGTACCGTCTTCCTTGACGGTCATCACAATCTTGCGCGACTGGTCGGTGACGATCGCTTCGTCCGGAATGAGGATCGCCTCGTAGCGCTCCGATCCCGGGATTCGGATGCGACCGAACTGACCTGGGGTGATGAAAAGATCCTTGTTGGCGAAGACGGCGCGGGCGCGGATCGTCCCGGCCGTGCGATCGACCCGGTTGTCGACGAAATCGAGAATTCCCTCGCGCTTCCAATCCTTCTCGTCGGAAAGACGCACCCCGACGAGCAGTGAGCCTTCGCGTGTCGAGGGTAGCTTGCCGGCGGCGACCGATCGCTCGTAGGACAGGAAATCGGCCTCGCTCATGTCGAAGATGAAGTGGATGGGGTCGAGCGAGACGATCGTCGCGAGCAAGGTGGTCGCGCCGCCTTCGCCGCCGGTGACGAGATTGCCGATGCTCACCTGATGCTGACCGACGCGTCCGGCGACCGGCGCCGTCATGTGCGTGAATTCGACATTGAGCTCGGCCGAGCGAATAGCGGCGCGTGCCGTGTCGACCGCGGCCTGCGCCGAGCGCATCGTCTCGAGCCGCTGATCGTAGGTGCTCGCGGCGACGAAATCCTTCTGCCGTAATTCGCCAGCCCGCGCCAGCTCGCGGTTTGCGAGCTCGAGCTGCGCTTGAGCCTGAACCAGCTGCGCCTTCGCCGAGTCGAGCGCGATCTCGAAGGGACGCGGGTCGATGACGAAAAGAAGATCCCCCTTATTGACGATCTGGCCGTCCTGGAAGCGGATCTCGGTGAGATAGCCGCTGACGCGAGCGCGAATCTCGACTGAATCCACGGCCTCGAACTGCCCGGTGTACTCGTCCCATTCGACGACGTTCTTCTGTAGTGGTTGGCTGACCGTGACGGCGGGTGGCGCAGGAGGCGTGCTTTGGCCGAGGGCGCTATCGACGAAGGTCGATGCCGCGGTTGCAACCGCTGCGAGGAGGAGAAGAGCACCGCGAGTGGGTCGCGGTGCTGCCCACCGCGGAGATGTGCCGGCACGACGGTTCATGGACTGGCCTCGCGCTGGTTGACCGACAGGCAAATCGAGCGGCGCGACGGCTTGGCCAGTTGCGCCCTCGAATGTACGCTCGCGCGTACCCTAATAGCACCGGGGCGGGGATGACAATCGTCCCCTCGGGTAGGTCGAATGGAGGCTAAAGCTGATTTCCGTTCCGAGAGTCGAGCTGGAATTCCTTGAACCTGGACACTGCCGCAGCGCGGCGGAGTGCGCCGTGTCCTCACACTGCGACCGTCTCGGCCTCGGGCGGCACCGGGCGCGGCCGTCGTGCGGCGTCGATCGCGACGTATGTATAGATGCCCTCGGTCACTTTGATCCTGTCGTTGCTGAGATGCCGGCGCACCCAGCTTTCGATGTGGATCGTCAGGGAGGTGCGGCCGATTCGCTGAATGGTGGCATAACAGCTCACCTCGTCGCCGATGAAGACCGGCATGTGGAAGGTCATCCCGGTGATGGCGACCGTCGCGACGCGGCCGCGCGCGCGTTGCGAGGCGACGCTGCCGCCGGCCAAATCCATCTGCGCCAGAAGCCAGCCGCCGAAGATGTCGCCGTTGGGATTGGCGTCGGCCGGCATGGCGATCGCACGCAAGGCCGGTTCGGAGCGGGGAGGCAGATCGGAGGGTTTCTGTGCCATGTCGTTGGACCAACTACATATTGTGGGGCAATCGGCGATCTTCATACTGTATCCAGCTTGCTTTGATTAATCACCGCTTCTTATAATACCGATCATGGCCGATCTTTTCGACAGCCTCGCACGAAAACAAACGCCCAGCTATTCCGCCAAGGACATCGAGGTGCTGGAGGGGTTGGAACCCGTCCGGCGCCGCCCCGGCATGTATATCGGCGGCACCGACGAGAGGGCGCTCCATCATCTCGTCGCCGAGGTCATGGACAATGCGATGGACGAGGCGGTGGCGGGCCATGCGACCCGCATCGAGCTCGAGCTTGCCGCCGATGGCAGCGTCACCGTGCGCGACAATGGCCGCGGCATCCCGGTCGATCCGCATCCGAAATTCCCCGACAAGTCGGCGCTCGAGGTCATTTTGACGATGCTGCATTCCGGCGGCAAATTCGGCGGCGATTCCTACAAGACCTCGGGCGGCTTGCATGGCGTCGGCGTCTCGGTCGTCAATGCGCTTTCCGATCGCCTCTTCGTCGAGGTGGCGCGCGACCGGCAGATCTGGACGCAGGAATACAGCCGCGGCAAGCCGCTCAGCGCGCCCAAGAAGGGCGGCGCCGTGCAGAACCGACGCGGTACGACCGTCGTCTTCCACCCCGACCCGCAGATCTTCGGCCGCGAGGTGCGCTTCCGGCCGACGATCCTCTACCGGATGGCACGGTCGAAAGCCTACCTCTTCCGCGGCGTCGAGATTCGCTGGCTCTGCGACCCGGCCGTACCGCGACCGGACGGCGTGCCGCAGGAAGAGCATCTCCATTTCCCGGGCGGCCTCGCCGATTTCCTCGCATCCAGCCTCGAGGGCCGTGCGGTCCTGACGCCGAAGCCGTTTCTCGGCGAGGTCGAATTCGCCGATGCCGGGCGCGTCGAATGGGCACTCGCCTGGCCCGAGGACGAGGACGGCTTCTGCCATTCTTATTGCAACACCGTGCCGACGCCCGAAGGCGGCAGCCACGAGGCGGGGCTGCGCGGCGCTTTGACGCGCAGTCTCAAAGCCTATGGCGAGCTGGTCGGAAATCGCCGCGCGGCGCAGGTGACGGGCGATGATGCCATGGCGGGAGCGGCGGTGCTGCTCTCGCTCTTCATCCGCGATCCGCAATTCCAAGGCCAGACCAAGGAGCGTCTTTCGTCACCCGAGGCGACGAAGCTCGTCGAGGCGGCGATCAAGGACCATTTCGATCATTGGCTCTCCGCCGACCCCGTCGCCGCAAAGGCGCTCATCGAGCGCGTCATCGAGCGCGCCGAGGAACGGGCACGGCGCAAGCTCGAGAAGGACCTCGCGCGGAAATCGGCGACGCGCAAGCTGCGTCTTCCGGGAAAGCTCGCCGATTGCACGCGCGGCACCGCGGAAGGCACCGAGATATTCCTCGTCGAGGGCGACAGCGCGGGCGGCTCGGCGAAGCAGGCGCGGCAGCGCGAGACACAGGCGATCCTGCCCCTGAAGGGCAAGATCCTCAACGTCGCCAGCGCCTCCAACGAGAAGATGCGCGCCAATCAGGAGATTTCCGACCTCATCCAGGCCTTGGGCTGCGGCTCGGGCGAGCGCTATCAGGAGGACAAGCTTCGCTACGAGCGCGTCATCGTCATGACCGACGCCGATGTCGATGGCGCGCACATCGCCTCGCTCCTCATGACCTTCTTCTTTCGCGAGATGCCCGGGCTCGTCGCCAACGGCCATCTCTTTCTTGCGATCCCGCCGCTGTACCGCTTGAGCCAGGGCGCGACGACGCTCTACGCGCGCGACGACGCGGACAAGGAGCAGCTCCTCAAATCCGCCTTCAAGCCCAACGTCAAGGTCGAGATCAGCCGCTTCAAAGGCCTCGGCGAGATGCCGACCGCCTCGCTGCGAACGACGACGATGGACCCGAAGAACCGCACCTTGCTGCGCGTCACATTGCCGCCGCGCGGAGACTCGGTGGATGAGGACTACCAGCGCACCGTGGCCTTGGTCGAAAGCCTGATGGGCCGCCGCCCGGAGCTGCGCTTCGACTTCATCCAGAAGAACGCCCGCTTCGTGCACGACCTCGATGTGTGAACGGCTGGGCCGTCTTTCTCACCGACTGGCGGTGACGTTGAGCCCGAGGATCGACACGAGGTCCGCCGGAGGCGTCGTCTTCGCCGTTTGAAGCGTCGCGAGGGCGAGCGGAGTGGGCGGCGCCAGCTCGACCGTCAAAACATGCGGATCGCCGAGAAAGGCAGCAATCGCCGTCGCAACCGCATTCATGGCTGGGGTTGTGCCAGCCGCCGCGCCCTGCTGTTGTGCCGCCGCGATCATCTGCTGACGGAGGGCCGCCGGATCGGCACCGCTCGAGGTGGCGCTCACGCGGAATGCGCGCTCGGTCAGCGAGGCGTCGGTGTACCGCAAGGTAGCGTGGGCGAGTCGCGCCTCACTCTGCCAGTTGGCGCTCGGCGCGGCGTCGGAGATTTCGGCCTCCAGAGTGAGCGCACCGAGCTCGTCCACTTTCAGCAAGGTGTCGCGGATGGCAAGGTGCTTGTGGTCGAGATCCCATTGGTAGCCGACAGCAAAGCTCAAGGTGACGGTGTCGAGGCCGAATTGGCCGAAGGCCGCCGCCGCTGCCGGATCCATCATTTGCGCTCGGCTCATGCGCAAACCGGTCATTGAAAGCTGGCCCGAGACCGGTATGCCTTGTGAGAAACCGATATTCGACAGGGCGAAGCCGCCGAGCGCGATGGGGCCTGCGACCGGCGACTGCATTGCGATCCCCTCATACGTGACCTGCCCGATCGACAAACCGTCGAGCATCGACCATTTGGGTTCCTCGCCATTGAGCAGTTGAGTCAGCGGCTTCTGGAAATTGCAACGGGCGATGACGACCTTGTCGAAGGTGATGGTCCCGATCGGGCCGCCCTGCATCGTCATTCGATCCATGGAGCCGTCGGAAAGGATGCCGCGGTCGTAGCCGGCCCCGGCCATCCCGCCTATCTCGTAGACAAGCTCGTATGCGGGAACGGTCGGCGTGGCCGGTGCTTGACCCGTCACCTTCAAGTCCGTCATCGCGTAATGGTTGTAACCCATGCCGAGCAACAATGCCGATTCGGCCTTGAGGAGCGGCAGGAGATCGGTCAGCTGCTGCGGCTGAGCTCGATGGAGCAGCGTTGCTTGTGCTTCGAGCATGGACGGGACGCCCGGATGAAGCAGCGCCCAGGGATAAAGGCGCAGACGCTCGACCTGCGTTGATTGGATCGTGCCGCGCGCCTCTGCCGTGCGGATCGAAATGCCCTTCACGGAAACGGCGGCCGCGACCGGCAACGCCGTCTCCGGGGCGAGGGTCGACGGATTGGCCGCCGCCTTCGACCATTCGGCCGCGAGATCGAGCGACGGCTTCGACAACTCGATCTCATCGATGGCGACGTCGATCGCCTGCGGGTCGGCGCGGTGGAATGTCACCCCGCGCAGCGTCGCGTCGCCGGAAAGGAACGCGTAATGTGCGTCCTTGTAGCCGGCGCTCGAGCCCGGCGGTAACTGGCGGATCGCGAAGTCGAGTTGCGTCCGAAACCATTGCTGTGGATAGACAACCACGCCGTAATAAAGCCCGCCCACGACAAGCGCTGCCGCAGCGATCCAAAGTCCCAGTCTGCGCATGTATCCTCCAGATTGGCTCGTCGTGTCTATCATAGGTTGAGCGAATGTGGCCATCCTCGGCGCGGTCGCCACACATCGCCTATTGCGACCGTCGTGCTCCCCCCTGACGCAAGGCGCAACATTCAGCGGGCGAGCCAGTCGCGCAGCGTAGAGTTTACCGCATCCGGCCGTTCGAGCGTCGAGAGATGACCACAATGCTCGACAATTTTTAGCTTTGCCCCGGGAATTGCCGCCGCCATCTCCTCATGCAGCGCGAGCGGCGTCAGCGCGTCCTCGCGACCGCAGAGGATGAGCGTCGGGCAAGCGATGCGGGCGAGGTCGGCGCGGCCGTCCGGCCGGCCGATGATCGCCCTCTGTTGACGCAGGAACGCCGCGGAGCCGACCCGCTCGGCCATGCTCGTAACCATTTCGACGAGCGGCTGGTCGGTGAGCCGGTCCGTGTGGACGAGGAACGGCAGGAGGCGCGGCGTTACACCCTTGAAGTGGCCTTTGGCGGCAAGCTCGATCAGGCCGCGCCGGCGTGAGCGCTGCTCCTCGGAGTCGGCACGCGCAGACGTGTCCAACAGCGCAAGGCGGGTGACGCGTTCGGGCGCCTGTCGCATGATTTCTTGCGCGACGTAGCCGCCCATCGAAAGTCCGGCGAGGGCGAAGCGGCCGGGCGTTTCGGCGAGCATCGACGCGGCCATGGCAGGCAGCGAATCGTGCCGCGTCAGATCGCCGACGATCGGCGCAGCGAGATCGGCGAGCGCCGCCGCCTGTGGCGCCCACAACGCCTCATCGCAGAGAAGTCCGGGAAGCAGAAGGAGCAGGGGCCTTGGCGGTGCGTTCAAGTCATGTCCTTCTGGTTGCTGTGCTGCGCCTATCCGACGATTGGGCACGCGTCATCATGCACGCAGATCACGCATGCCGAAAAAGTATAAGCGGTTTCAACGAAATCATTTGACTTTCGCTTCATCCACCCCAATTAGAAGCCAGCGAATTTCTCGCTTTTATCTAATGGAACAAGTCACAACTCGATGAATTTTGCCGAACTGGGGTTATCCCCCGAAATCTTGCAGGCGGTTTCAGACGCCGGCTACACCACCCCCACCCCGATCCAAGAACAGGCCATTCCCGTCGTTCTGACGGGACGTGATGTTTTGGGATGCGCCCAGACGGGCACCGGCAAGACCGCCGGCTTCACCTTGCCGATGATCGAGATTCTCGCCGCGGGACGGGCGAAGGCGCGCATGCCGCGCTCGCTGATTCTCGAGCCGACGCGCGAGCTTGCGGCGCAGGTCTCGAAATCGTTCGAGACCTACGGCAAGCATCACAAGTTGAACATGGCGCTGCTCGTCGGCGGCGAAGGCTTCGCCGATCAGGTCCGCTTGCTGGATCGTGGCGTCGATGTCTTGATCGCGACACCGGGCCGCCTCATCGACCTCATCGAGCGCGGCAAGATTCTGCTTTCCGACGTGAAGATCCTCGTCATCGACGAGGCTGACCGCATGCTCGACATGGGTTTCATCCCCGATGTCGAGCGGATTGTCGGCTTCCTGCCGAAGATTCGCCAGACGCTGTTCTTCTCGGCGACGATGCCGCCCGAAATTCGCCGCCTTGCCGACGCCTTCCTCTCCAATCCCAAGGAGATTTCGGTTGCGCCTCCGGCTTCGCCCGCGGCGCTCGTCGAGCAGGCGCTCGTCATCGTCGACGAGATGGAAAAGCGTGAGACGCTGCGTCGTCTGATCCGCTCCGAGCAGGTGAAGAACGCGCTTATCTTCTGCAACCGCAAGCGCGATGTCGACATCCTTCACAAATCGCTGGCGAAGCACGGCTTCGATGTCCTGGCGCTGCATGGCGACATGGCGCAGGCCAAGCGCACCGAGACTCTCCAGCGCTTCAAGAGCGGCGATGTACGACTCCTCGTCGCGAGCGATGTTGCGGCGCGCGGTCTCGACATCCAAGGGCTCAGCCACGTCTTCAATTTCGACGTGCCGATTCATGCTGAAGATTATGTGCATCGCATCGGTCGAACGGGACGCGCCGGTCTCAGCGGTAAGTCCTTTACGATTGCCGTGCCCGAGGACGGGCGGGCAGTCGCCGCGATCGCGACCCTGATCGGCAAGGAGATCCCGATCGTTGCCGTTGACGGCATTGCCACCCAGGCGCTCGTCTATGACGACACGCGCCGGCGCCGCGGCAGAGGCCCGGCGCGGCCGACCGCTTCGCGCCGACCGGCAAGAAAGCCGGCCGAGACAAGGCAGCACGAGCCCGCGCACGCGCCCGAAGAGCAGCGGCCGGAAGAGATCCGGCCCGAGGAGCAACGGCGGGCGCGTCCGCCGCGTGGCCGCGACAGGGCGCCACGTCGAACAGGTCCAGAGCGCGTCGCTTCCGATCGCCCGGCGCATGCGAGTCCGATCCGGATGAGTCCGGAGGGCATGGCAGGGGAGCGGTCCGCTACGGTGACGCAACTCGCCGATGCGGTTGGGCGCCGCGACGGCCGCCATCGAGAGGCCGGCGAGGACCAACGGATCGTCGGCTTCGGCGACCACCTTCCCGCCTTCCTGGCACGTCCTGTACGATTGGCCGGAGGGTAATCCTCGGCGAGAGCGGGTAGGGGTGGAGGTCCGTCGCGATGAAGACGATCTTCGTCATGGTCAAATGCGAGCTCGGCAAGGCTTATGTCGTGGCCGATGCGGCAGTGCAGGGGATCGAGCAGGTGTAGGAGGTCTATTCGACCTCGGGCCAATACGATCTCCTGATGAAGTGCTATCTTGCCGAGGGCGCCGATATCGGTCATTTCGTGACCGAGCGGCTGCAGACCCTGCCGGGCGTCCGCGACACCTTCACGATCATTGCCTATAAGGCGTTCTCCGACGACAAATCCTATTAAAGCGCGTCGTCCGATGCCGGCGTCGCGTCCGAGTTTCTCGGAACGGTCGGCCTCGCGCGATCGTTCCGCTTTATTGACACGTGTCCGCCCGCCGGTGTTACCCTGATCCGCGTCAGATAACGGGTGTAAACCCGAAGTTGAAGATGACGGATAACATCAACAGGGAAAGGGAAACGATCATGGCGGGCATGATTTCTATCCACCCTTCCGTAGATCATGGCGTGAAGCCGGCGGCGAAGGATTTTTCGGGCGCCACGCTCGTCTGCAAGTGCAGACAAAATCCGGTCGAAGTCCGAATTACGGGACAATGCGCTTACAATCACGTATGCGGCTGCACCAAGTGCTGGAAGCCGGAGGGCGCGTTGTTCTCGCAAATCGCGGTCGTTTCACGCGACAATGTCAAAGTCACGGCGAATGAGAACAAGCTGAAGATCGTCGACCCGTCGGCCGCCATTCAACGCCATGCCTGCAAGGATTGCGGCGTCCACATGTATGGCCGCATCGAGAACAAGGGGCATCCGTTCCACGGATTCGATTTCATCCATACCGAGCTTGCCAAGGAAAGCGGGTGGGCACCCCCGGAGTTCGCCGCCTTCGTCTCCTCGATCATCGAAGCCGGAGCGAAGCCAGATCAAATGGCTGGCGTCAGGGCTCGGTTAAGGGAGTTGCGCCTTGAGCCGTACGATTGCCTGTCGCCCGGCCTGATGGACGCGATCGCGACGCACGCCGCCAAGGCAAAAGGAGTGCTCCACGCGTAGCGATCTGGTCGCGCCAGACCGAGAAGCGCCTCCTTTCGAGAAAGTGGCCGCGTCTTTGGCGGAGGAATGGACGCGTTTTGAGCGAGTTCGCCTGAGGAGCGTGCGCGGCAGCGACGACCGCGCGCGGACGAGCCGTTATCCACCATCTCCCACGAGGACAAACGGCGCCCAGAAAATCGGATGCGCGGTCTTGGGATCGTCCATGAGAGCGAGCTGCGCCTCGTGGAGGGCATTCGCCTTTCCGCGCTTCGGCTGCTTGGCGTAGTTCTCGAAGGTGAGCGTCGTCAGGCGGACCGTCGCTATCGACGCAACGGGCCAATGCGTCGCCATGACGCTGCGGGCGCCGGCATAGAAGAAGGCTCGGGTCAAGCCCGAGAGGGCCTCTCCGGCCAATCCTTCCGGTCCGGCCGTATTGCAGGCCGATAAAAGGATCCAATCGGCATTGAGGTGCAGCCCGACGATCTCGCCGACCCCAAGCAGCCCATCGTCGCCCTTGGTAGCTTTCGCGGGCAGGCTGAGCACCAGGGCGGGCTCGTTCTGGCAATCGAGCTCGTTGGCCAAGAGACCGTGAGTGGCAAAAGCGATGACGCGGTATTGCGTGAGATTTCGGCTGTGCAGAGTTGCCTTGGTTGCATCCGCACCGAGCACGACGCTGTCGGGTGTCGCCTTCAGCGCCGCAGCAATGCCGCGCAATTCGTCTGCCGTCTCAGGCAAGCGCGGCAACTCGCGAATCTCGCCGGCGTCGACCGCCTTTTCGGCGCGGCAGTTCTTGGCCAAGGCCGCGACGCCGCGCTGGTCGCCGCTCCGACCGGTGAAGGTTGGATCACCGAAACCGAGGAACGGCTTTGGCGCGGCCGTCGCGGCTGCGGGCTGCCGGAGGTCGCGGAAAGCGCCGACGGTCGGAACGACGCTGATTGCGAAATCGCGCGCCAGATATGCTGGCGCAGCGCCGGGGGAAGCGGGTGGGCGGACAAGCACGCCGAGCGGCAGGCTCAGCAGCGGACCGTTGCTGACGAAGACGAGATGTTTGACCCCAGCGAGATCCTTTGCCATCGGCGCGAGGAGCGTCTCGTAGAGCTTTTGCGCACCGGCAATGTCGAACGGAACGACGCCCGTCTCGCTCGCGTCGAGCGTCTTGCGCAAGGCCGAGATCTGCGTCGTGAGGTCGGGCAGCGCGATCGCCGCCTTGACCATGTGCGTCCGGCCGCCGTGCAGCAGGAAGAGATAGGTCGAGGCCGGCGCCGACATGGCGAGGAGCAGCGCCTCGTCCGGGTGCAGCAGGTGGTTCACCGCATCGGCCGGGACCCGGCTCGGCTGCACCAGGCGTGCGTAGCGCGGAAATTGCGCTTGCAGGCGCTCCTCGGCGCTCGCCGCCGCGGCATCGGCCTGGCTCAATTCGGCCTTGAGGCGGGGTTCGTCCTGCGCGTCGCGCTCCTCCGGGGCCTTGCGCTGCTCGTCGCCGAGGCGAGCGCGCAGATCGACGGCGCGGGCATGCGCGTCCTGCAAAGCGCGCACCACGGCCGCGATTTCCGGTTCATCGGCAGCGGCGCGCGTCGCCATCGCGCGGATCGCTTCGTCGGTGACGCCGCCGCGCACCAGCTGCGCCGCATCGAAGGCGGCGGCCGGGCCGCCGCTGCCGGCGCCAAGCAGATCGATGTAATCGGACAGCCATAGCGTCGGGCGCAGTTGCACCGCCGACGATGCGGCGGCGCTGCGGATCGCGCGGCGGAAGTGTTCGAGTGCCTCGGTTTGGTGCTGCGCCTTCATGGCGATGCGGCCCGACAGGACCGCGTCCTGGAAGACAGCGTCGCCCTCGCCGTAGAGAGCTTCGTGGATCTTCAGCGCCTTCGCCGCCGCCTCGCCGGCATGCGCGAGGTCGCCGAGACCGACATAGCCGTTGGCCTGCTCGACATAGGCCCAGCCGACCAGCGGGTGCGACTCACCGAAACCCAGGGTGAAGTTCTGCACGCTTTCTTCGCTTGCGGCGATCGCCTCCTTGAAGCGGCCGAGCCCGATATAGACGCGTGCCAGGCCAATCGCGGAGTGGCCGATCGCCCGGGCGTTGCCAGGCGGAATCGCGCCTGCGCCGCCGCCGCGGGAGACTCGGCTTGCCGCCTCCCGCGCGATTTCGCGGCGTCGGTCCAGCGACTGTTTCGCCATGGCGAGCCCCGCCTCGCCATGCCCAAGACGGCGTTCGAGATACGAGCGATAGACCAGCCATAGTGGATAATCGTCCTGGCTCCGCGAGTGCTGGACGAGCGGCTCGGCCCGCTTATAAAGGGCATCCGCCTCGCTGATCCGTCCCCCATAGAAGAGCGCGAGAGCCAGCCAGGTCATCGGGTGGCCGTTGTCCGGATGCTGAGGACCGAAGGTGCGCTCCATGATCTCGAGCGCCTTCCCCCAGGCTCGCTCGGCATCGGCGTGGCGGCCGGCCCAGATCTCCTCCTCGCCGAGCCGCGACAGCGTCTGCACGGCGCCGATGTCGCTGACGCCGAACTGCGAGGCCGAAAGGCTCAAGGTCGTCTCGAATTGTTGAATGAGGGCCGTGCGCGGCGCCTGCTTGATGACGACGCCCTTGTCGGTCGACAGCGCCTCGATGGCGCGCTCGGCCAGCGGCACGTTGGTCGGCAGCATCTCGAAAAGATAACCGCGCCCCTCCGCGATCGTGCTGCCCGCGACCATCGGCCAGCCACCGTCACGACGCCGACAGAAGCGAACGGCGCCGGAGAGGTGATCGGCGATCTTCGCCGCCGCCACCGCCGAGCATTCGGCGAGGCGGGCCGTCAGTTGCTCGGCGAATGTTCCCGTGGTGAGAAAGTCTCGCGGGTCGAAGCGCGAGCTGGCCTTGAAGCTGACGATATAGCCGCTCGATTGCGTCCATCCCTCGCAATAGAGGCTGAACGTCCGCCGATCCGTATCATTGGGCGGCGACTTGACCATGCGCAGGCGGCAAGCCTCGCCGTTGAGGTTGCTGCCGAGGGCGATTTCCTGGCCGATCTCCGATATCAGCGGCGCCGCCAGACTGGGATGCGCCGCGAAGAAGGCCATCAGCGCGAGGCAATGCAAGCTCTTCCGGTGGATGCGCATTCACTCGACTTCCCGATGAGGAGAAGGTCTGCTTGAACTCGAAATGCGACGCCGCCTGCGGCGCTTGTGATCCAAGTTATCGAGAGAAATGGGGCGAGTGACCGGGCTCGAACCGGCGACATCCAGAATCACAATCTGGCGCTCTAACCAACTGAGCTACACCCGCCATCAGCGCGGTCGTAGCGCTTTGGTGGGGGAACGTCAAGCCGCGCGGCCTTCCTGATGAATTCGCGCTTTCAGCGTGAAGCAGCTGCCTTTTGTTTTGTGGTCGCCGGGCGCTCTCTAAAGACGCCGTCGTCATCAAGAACCAGAGTGCAAACGTCGTCGCCGTACGTTCCCGATCGCGATAAGCTGGACCGGATGATAGGAACACGGTCGTGATGATCTCCGCCGACGAATGCGCCCTGCTCACGCCCGATGAAATGGGGCGTGCCGATCGTTTGGCGGTCGCCGCCGGCGTGCCGGGCGCTGTACTCATGGAGAATGCTGGGAGAGCGGTCGCCGATGCCGTTCTCGGTCGCTGGACACCGCGCCCCGTCATGGTGCTGTGCGGGCCTGGCAACAATGGCGGCGACGGCTTCGTTGCGGCACGGCACCTGGCGGCGGCGGGCTGGCCGGTCCGCCTCCTTCTCCTCGGTGCGCGATCCGCACTCAAAGGCGATGCGGCGCAACACGCGGCGCTTTGGATCGGTCCGGTCGAACCGCTCGCCGGGATGCTGCCGGTCGATGCGGCGCTCGTTATCGACGCGCTCTTCGGCGCCGGCTTGTCGCGCGACCTCGACGGTGTCGCTCGGGCAGTGCTCGAAACGGCGGTCGCGCGCCTGGTTCCGATCGTCGCCGTCGACGTGCCGAGCGGTCTCGACGGTGCGACCGGCCGGGTCCGCGGATATGCGCCGCAGGCCGTCCTTACCGTCACCTTCTTCCGCAAGAAGCCGGGGCACCTTCTTTTTCCGGGGCGTATGCTGTGCGGCGAAACCGCGGTCGCCGAGATCGGGATTCCCGCCTCCGTGCTTGCCGCGGTGGCACCGCGCAGCTTCGAGAACGCTCCGACGCTGTGGCTTGGCGAGTTTCCCTGGCCACACACGGACGGTCACAAATATCGGCGCGGCCATGCCGTCGTCGCGGGCGGCGCGGTGATGACAGGAGCGGCGCGTCTTGCGGCGCGCGCAGCGGCACGGGCGGGGGCGGGGCTTGTCACCGTGGCGGCGCCGCACCCGGTCTTCCCGATTTACGCGACCGCCCTCGAAGGCGTCATCGTCCAGCCGATCGCGGGTCCCGCCGATTTCGCAACGCTGCTCGGCGACGCGCGCCGCAACGCCATTCTCGTCGGCCCCGGGATCGGCGCCGGCGAGGCAAGCGAGTTTACGCGCGCAGCGCTCGCGACGCGGCGTTCGGTCGTGCTCGACGCCGATGTCTTCGCAGGCTTTGCCGGGCGCGCCGCGGCGCTCACGACACTGATCGACGGACCGACCTTGCTGACGCCGCACGAAGGCGAGTTCGGACGGCTTTTCGCGAGCGATGGGGACAAGTTGTCGAACGCCCGCGCGGCGGCGCGCGAGAGCGGCGCATCGATCCTTCTCAAAGGTCCCGACACGGTGATTGCCGCGCCGGACGGCTGGGCGGCAATCAACGCCAACGGACCGCCCGAGCTCGCGACGGCGGGGAGCGGCGATGTCCTTGCCGGCATCGCGCTGGGTCTCATGGCGCAGGGCATGAAACCGCACCTCGCGGGGGCTGCTGCCGCCTGGCTCCACGGCGCGGCAGGTGCCCGTTTCGGGCCGGGCCTCGTCGCCGAGGACCTCATCGACACCTTGCCAGCGATCCTGCGGGAGCTGAAAACGATGTCGCCGCGCGATGTGATGGATTGACGGAGCCCGCCACCTCGGCTTCCGTGGCGGTGGGCTCAAATCGTGTCGGATCATGGATGGGCAGGCGGAACGCGGGTTTATTCGAAAGCATGTTCGACAGAACGCTCCTCAATCTTCGCCGTGCCTGGCGCGACATCGCCGAATCGGCGCGCAGCGCAATGGGATCGCCGCTTCGTCCAGACCTCCCGCGTGAGGATCGCGAACGGCTGCGCGAGCAGATGCGCAATTGTCTCGACGGGCGCGGCGGCGAGGTTTCGGCGCGCGCCAGGGCTGCCGAGCTCGGCCGCAGCTATCTGGCGCTGAGCCCGGCCGGGCGCAAATGGTTCCTGCGCGTGCTCGCCGAGAGCTTCGATCTCGACCGCGCCACGGTCGATGCGGCCTGCGCCCACCTGCTGCAAGCGAGCCGGGCGGAGCGGCCGGCGGCCGAGCGCGCGTTACGCCTCGCGCTGGAGCCGCCGCGCATCAGGCTCCTGACGCAATTCAACGCACTCCCAGAGGGCGTCAAGTTCCTCGTCGACATGCGCGCCGAGCTGATGCGGTTCTCGCGCAGCGATGCACTGCTCGGGGCGCTCGAGCAAGACCTCAAGACCCTGCTTGCAAGCTGGTTCGACATCGGCTTCCTCGAGCTTCATCGCATCGATTGGGACGCACCGGCCGCTCTTCTCGAGAAGCTGATGATCTACGAAGCGGTGCATGAGATCCGCGGCTGGACCGATCTGAAGAACCGCCTGGAACCCGATCGCCGCTGCTTCGCCTTCTTCCATCCGCGCATGCCGGATGAGCCGCTCATTTTCGTCGAGGTCGCGCTCGTTAGCGGCATGGCTGACGAAATCCATGCCCTGCTCGACGAGAACGCGCCGCTCGGCAACCCGGCAAGTGCCGACACCGCGATCTTCTACTCGATCTCGAATTGCCAGAAGGGACTGGCCGGCATCAGCTTCGGCAACTTCCTCATCAAGCGTGTCGTCGACAATTTGGCGGGCGAGCTGCCGGGTTTGAGGACCTTTGCGACGCTCTCGCCGGTGCCGGGGTTTTGCGCTTGGCTCAACGAGCAGCTTGAGGCTGGTGAGGAGGCGCTCCTCACCGCAGGCGAACGGCGCGCTCTCGCCGCCTTGCCGGACGAGCAGCGCGGCGCCGGCTTGCGCGACATCTTGGCCCGGCCGGGGTGGCATGGGGACGAAACCGTGGCGCGCGCCCTGCGGGAGCCGCTGCTTCGGCTTTGCGCGGGTTACCTCATGCACGAGAAGACGGCGACAGGGCGCGCGCGCGATCCGGTCGCGCATTTCCATCTCAGCAACGGTGCGCGGGTGGAGCGTCTCAATTGGCTCGGCGATCGCTCCGAGAAGGGGCTGCGCGAGTCTGCCGGCATCATGATCAACTATCTCTACCGTCTCGCCGATATCGAAGCCAATCACGAGGCATACACCGATCAGGGGCAAGTGACCGCCGCCGCACCACTGCGTGCGCACGTGCGAGCGTGACAGGCGACCGAAGAGACGTAAGGAAAAATCGTCTCTAATTTGTCTAGAATTTGTGGTGATATGCGATTCGTCTCGCTTTCTAATGTATTGTTATTAAGAATTTTTTCACAAAGAGGGAGCAATACTGCACGCATATCGGGCTCTAGAGTCAGGCGCTAACGCCATGTCACTCATCGACGCATTCAGCCGCCATCGTCATCAGCCGGAGATCAAACCCGGTGACAGGTATCGCCGCTCGCACGGGAAGGGCATGATGGAGACCGCCACGGTCGTCGATTTGCGCACCGATCATCTCGGCATCCCTCATGTCCGCTTTCACGTACGCTTCGAGCGCGAGGCGTCCGAGCACATCGAGACCGCGACCCGCATTCTCGCCCTGGGCGCCTTCCGCAACGTCTACTGCGCCCAGCCGGCCTAGAAGCCATCCTCCTCGGTTTTTTAATCGGCCACTGCGCTCGCGCGGTGGCCGATTGTGTTTCATCGCACGATCGTGCTGTGCTATGAACGCGCTTCGCCGGGCGCGGTCAGGGCGGCGGTACCGCGCGACCGCGCCTGGATGCCGTGCGGGCGTGGCGGAATTGGTAGACGCACTGGATTTAGGTTCCAGCGACCTCGGTCGTGGGGGTTCAAATCCCTCCGCCCGCACCACGCCCCGTTTTTTTGACACCGGGCCGCCGACGCAGGGCGGCTTCTTTACGACGGACACTCCATGCAGATCACAGAGACCCATTCCGAAGGGCTGAGCCGCGAATTCAAGGTGGTCGTCGCCTCGAGCGACATCGAGGAGCAGGTGCAGACGCGATTGACCGAGCTTGGCCGCTCGATCCGCCTTCCGGGTTTCCGGCCCGGCAAGGTGCCGATCGCGATCCTGCGCAAGCGCTACGGGCCGTCTGTCATGGGCGAGGTCCTCGAGCGCGCGGTGAGCGACAGCTCCGCTCAGGCGATGCGCGAGCACGGGCTGCGCCCGGCGATGCAGCCGAAGATCGAGATTCTCTCCTTCAAGGAGGGCGCGGATCTCGAGTACAAGATGGCGCTCGAACTGCTGCCGGAGATCGCTCCGCCGGATTTCGCGGGGCTGAAACTCGAGCGCCTGCGGCCCGAGGTCTCCGAAGCGGAGGTCGCGGCGGCGCTGGAGCGAATTGCCCGGCCGCATCGCAAGGGCGAGCCCATCGCGCGTGCCGCGGCGAAAGGCGATGAGGTCGTCATCGACTTCGTCGGAACGATCGACGCCAAGGAGTTTCCTGGCGGCACCGCCACGGAGTTCCATCTCGAGCTCGGCACCGGCCGTTTCGTTCCCGGCTTCGAAGATCAGCTCGAAGGGGCCATGGCCGGCGAAAAGCGGACCGTCAAAGTGACGTTCCCCGCAGATTATGGCGGCGAGGATCTCGCAGGGCGAGATGCCGAATTCGCAACAACCGTCAAGGAAGTGCGCGCGCTGACGGCGCCGGCGATCGATGACGATCTCGCCAAGGAGCTGGGCGTCGAGTCGATTGAAGTGCTGAAACGGACGGTGCGCGAGCAGATCGAGCGCGAATACGGTTCGATCGCTCGTCAGCGCTTGAAGCGGGCATTGCTCGACCAACTTGCCGCCAAACATGATTTTCCGGTGCCGACCGGCATGGTGGATCTTGAATTCGAGTCGATCTGGAAGCAATTCGAGGAGGCGCGCGAGAAGAACAAGGAGGCGGTTGCCGAGGATGCCGGAAAGAGCGATGAGACACTGAAGACCGAATATCGCGAAATTGCCGAGCGGCGCGTCCGACTTGGCCTCCTCCTCTCCGACATCGGCACGAAGAATGCGATCACCGTGACCCAGGACGAAGTCAACCGCGCGCTCGGCGAGGAAGCGCGACGCCACCCCGGATACGAGAAACAGGTGATCGAGTTCTATCGCAAAAATCCGGATGCCTTGGCCAATCTGCGGGCACCTCTCTTCGAGGACAAGATCGTCGATTTCATCATCGAGATGGCCGATGTGACCGAGCGATCGGTGCCGGTCGAGGAGTTGCTGCGCGGCGACAAGGACGATTCGGGCGAGGAGGTCGAGGCAGAGGCCGCGCCGGAGAAGCCCAAGCGCAAGCCGCGCAAGAAGGCTGAGAAATCCGAGGAATCGGAAGGGTGAATTTGTCGAATGATTTGTGTCATGGAGCCCTGAGCATGAGAGATCCCTTCGAGGTCTATATGAACACGCTGGTGCCGATGGTGGTCGAACAGACAAACCGCGGCGAGCGCGCCTACGACATCTATTCGATGCTCCTCAAGGAGCGCATCATCTTTCTCGTCGGGCCGGTCAACGACGCCGTCTCGAGCCTCGTCTGCGCGCAGCTGTTGTTCCTTGAATCGGTCAATCCGAACAAGGACATCGCCTTCTATATCAACTCGCCGGGCGGGGTCGTGACCTCGGGCATGGCGATCTACGACACGATGCAATACATCCGCTCACCGGTCTCGACGGTCTGCGTCGGACAGGCGGCCTCGATGGGTTCTCTGTTGCTGTGCGCCGGCGCGAAAGGCAAACGCTTCTCGCTGCCCAACTCACGGATCATGATCCATCAACCCTCGGGCGGGACGCAGGGGCAGGCGACCGATATCGAGATCCAAGCGCGCGAGATCCTGGCCTTGCGGGCGCGTCTCAACGATATCTATGTCAAACACACCGGACAGGCGCTCGAGGTGATTTCCTCTGCGGTCGAGCGCGACAAGTTCCTCTCGCCGGTCGAAGCGAAGGAGTTCGGTCTTATCGACGAGGTGGTTGCCAACCGGCCGCCGCGCGAGGATGACGTGAAGGCGCGCGCTTGATGCGATGGGGCTTGCCGCTGCCGACCCGGCGTGGCAGTAGCAGTCGGGTTGCCGCACGCGGTTGGCGCAATCGGTGAAATTATGCTCGTGCTTAACTAGTTATTGATCGCTGAACGCTACATATCGATAATCGAACGACCATTGGGGCGCGCACTTCTGCGGTCGTTTTCGGACTTCGATCGTGGGATGATGTGCCGGCGCAGTAGGTTCGTTGACCGGGGATCTCGCCCCGGTTACTGACGGAGTGACTATGACCAAGTCCAGCGGTGGCGACGCGAAGAATACGCTCTACTGCTCCTTCTGCGGCAAGAGCCAGCACGAGGTGCGCAAGCTGATCGCCGGTCCCACCGTGTTCATCTGCGATGAATGTGTCGAGCTCTGCATGGACATCATCCGTGAGGAGCACAAGACGACGCTCGTCAAGTCGCGTGACGGTGTTCCCGGCCCTAAGGACATCTGCAAGGTCCTCGACGATTACGTCATCGGCCAGGTGCATGCAAAGCGTGTCCTCTCCGTCGCCGTCCACAACCACTACAAGCGTTTGGCGCATAGCGCCAAGAACAACGACGTCGAGCTGGCAAAGTCGAATATCCTGCTGGTCGGGCCGACCGGCTCGGGCAAGACGCTCCTCGCGCAGACTCTGGCGCGGATCATCGACGTGCCATTCACGATGGCCGATGCGACGACTCTCACCGAGGCGGGTTACGTCGGCGAGGATGTCGAGAACATCATCCTGAAATTGCTGCAATCGGCCGACTACAATGTCGAGCGGGCACAACGTGGCATCGTCTACATCGACGAGGTCGATAAGATCTCGCGGAAATCGGACAATCCGTCGATCACGCGCGATGTCTCGGGCGAAGGCGTGCAGCAGGCGCTTCTCAAGATCATGGAAGGGACGATTGCCTCGGTCCCGCCGCAAGGGGGCCGCAAGCACCCGCAGCAGGAATTCCTGCAGGTTGACACGACCAACATCCTTTTCATCTGCGGCGGTGCCTTCGCCGGCCTGGAAAAGATCATCGCGCAGCGCCGGCAGGGGACGTCGATCGGCTTCGGCGCCGAGGTGCGTGGCCCCGAAGAGCGCAAGACGGGCGAAATCCTGCGCGATCTCGAACCCGAGGATCTGCTCAAATTCGGGCTCATCCCGGAATTCGTTGGCCGTCTCCCGGTCGTGGCGACGCTCGACGATCTCGACGAGGCGACTTTGGTCGAGATCTTGACCAAGCCAAAGAACGCCCTCGTCAAACAGTATCAGCGGCTCTTCGAGATGGAAGATGTCCATCTCGAATTCAACGAAGAGGCGCTGAAATCGATCGCGCACAAGGCGATCCTGCGCAAGACCGGGGCGCGTGGCCTGCGGTCCATCATGGAGGCGATCCTGCTCGATCCGATGTTCGAGCTGCCAGGCCTCACTGGCGTCAGCGAGATCGTCATCAACCGCGAAGTCGTCGAAGGGCGCGCGGTGCCACTCTATGTCCATTCCGACAGGCGAGGCGAGGGCACCGGCGCCTGAATCGGACGCGCCCTGTGCTGGCGGCATGGGTATCGCCGCTGCGCTGCCTTGAACAAAGGGGCGCGCACGCCAATTTTAACCACGCCCGCCATTTACATCTCTGGCCGACCTTGTCACGCTGCTGAGGTGGCCCTCCAGAGAAAGAGGATTTATGTTCGAAATCGCCCGCGGCTCGCTCTACCCGGTGCTGCCTCTGCGCGACATTGTCGTGTTCCCGCACATGATCGTTCCGCTCTTCGTCGGTCGCGAGAAATCGGTCCGTGCTCTCGAAGACGTTATGAAGGACGACAAGCAGATCCTGCTCGTCACGCAAAAGAACGCTGCGCAAGACGATCCGGCGACCGCCGACATCTATGCGGTCGGGACCATCGGCACGGTGCTGCAGCTTCTGAAGTTGCCCGATGGCACGGTCAAGGTGCTGGTCGAGGGCGGCCAACGTGCCCGCATCCTCCGCTTCACCGAGCACGAATCGTTTTTCCAGGCCTATGCCGAGGCGATCACCGAGAAGCCCGGCGACAGTCAGGAGATCGAAGCGCTCGCGCGCACCGTCGTCTCGCAATTCGAGCAATACATCAAGCTGAACAAGAAGATTCCGCCGGAAGTCCTGGTCTCGATCAACCAGATCGAGGATTCGGGCAAGCTCGCCGACAGCGTCGCCGCGCATCTTGCGCTCAAGATCCCGGAAAAGCAGGAACTGCTCGAGACCGAGCTCGTTTCCGAGCGTCTGGAGAAAGTTTTCGGCTACATGGAGGGCGAGATCGGCGTCCTCCAGGTCGAGAAGCGCATTCGCGGCCGCGTCAAGCGTCAGATGGAGAAGACGCAGCGCGAGTACTACCTAAACGAGCAACTCAAGGCGATCCAGAAGGAGCTGGGCGAGGGCGAGGACGGCCGCGACGAGCTGGCAGAGCTCGAGGACAAGATCAACAAGACGAAGCTCTCGAAAGAAGCGCACGACAAGGCGATGGGCGAGGTGAAGAAGCTGCGCTCGATGAGCCCGATGTCGGCCGAGGCGACGGTGGTGCGCAACTACCTCGATTGGCTGCTCTCCATCCCGTGGCAGAACCGGACCAAGACCAAGCGCGACATCAAGGCCGCCGAGAAGGTGCTGAACGCCGACCATTTCGGCCTGGAGAAGGTGAAGGAGCGCATCCTCGAATACCTCGCCGTGCAGCAGCGCATGAAGAAGGTGAAGGGACCGATCCTCTGCCTCATCGGCCCGCCCGGCGTCGGCAAGACCTCGCTCGGCAAGTCGGTTGCTCGGGCGACCGGCCGGAACTTCGTCCGCATGTCGCTGGGCGGAGTGCGTGACGAGGCCGAGATCCGCGGCCATCGCCGGACCTATATCGGCTCGATGCCGGGCAAGATCATCCAGGGGATGAAGAAGGCGAAATCGTCGAACCCGCTCTTCCTCCTCGACGAGGTCGACAAGCTCGGCGCCGATTGGCGTGGCGATCCGTCCTCGGCGCTTCTTGAAGTGCTCGATCCCGAGCAGAACGCGACCTTCAACGATCATTACCTCGAGGTCGACTACGACCTCTCGGACATCATGTTCGTGACAACGGCGAACACGCTGCGCATGCCGCAACCGCTGCTCGATCGGATGGAGCTGATCCGCATCCCCGGCTACACCGAGGACGAGAAGGTCGAGATCGCGCGGCGCCATCTCATCACGAAACAGATGGAGGCGAACGGCATCAAGAAGAAGGAATGGTCGATCACCGATGACGCGCTGCGCGACCTCATCCGCTACTACACGCGCGAGGCGGGTGTGCGTAACCTCGAACGCGAGCTTGCCAATCTGACGCGCAAGGCCATCAAGGACATCTTGATGAAGAAGCTGAAGCGCGTGACGGTGACGCGGCGCAACCTCGAGAAATACTCCGGCGTCAAACGCTTCCGCTTCGGCGAGGTCGAGCTCGAGGATCTTGTCGGCGTCACGACCGGACTCGCCTGGACCGAGGTCGGCGGCGAGTTGTTGTCGATCGAGGCGGTGACGCTTCCCGGCAAGGGCCGCGTCACCTCGACCGGCAAGCTCGGCGACGTCATGAAGGAATCGGTGCAGGCGGCCGAGAGCTACGTGAAGTCGCGCGCGATCGCATTCGGCATCAAGCCCTCGATGTTCGAGAAGAAGGACATCCACGTCCACGTGCCCGAAGGTGCGACACCCAAGGACGGACCCTCGGCGGGCGTCGCCATGGTCACATCGATTGTCTCGGTCCTGACCGGCATCCCGATCCGCCGCGATGTCGCGATGACGGGCGAGATCACTTTGCGCGGTCGCGTCCTGCCGATCGGCGGCCTCAAGGAGAAGCTGCTCGCCGCGCTGCGCGGTGGGCTCAAGACGGTGCTGATTCCACGCGAGAACGAGAAGGACCTCGCCGAGATTCCCGACAATGTGAAGAAGGGCCTCACGATCGTGCCGATCGGCAACGTCGATGAGCTGCTCAGGCACGCGCTCGTCACTCCGCCAGTTCCAATCGAGTGGACCGAGGAAGGAACGGGCGGCGGGTCAGTGCTTCCAGCAAAGGTTGAAGATGACCGGCCAGGCGTCATAACTCATTAGGATAAAACGTTTCTTTCGATCGTGCCGCCGGCTCCGTGCCGGCGGCATTTCTTTATGCGAGATCGGCAGAATACGTAGCAAAAGCTGGGAATCTCGCATGCTCCGTGATTGACGCGCGTGATTCGGCCGATCTACACTGCCGCGCGGCTTCGATCTCGCCGCAACCCAATTTTCACTGCTTCGAGTAGGGGGGCCAACTCGTGAACAAAAATGAGCTCGTCGATGCTGTCGCGACCGCAGCGAATTTGAAGAAGGCGGATGCGACCAAGGCTGTCGACGCTGTCTTCGACTCGATCTCGCACTCGCTGAAGAAAGGCGATGAAGTGCGTCTTGTCGGGTTCGGCACCTTCACGGTGTCCAATCGCGCGGCCTCGGAGGGCCGCAATCCGCGGACCGGGGAAAAGATCCACATCAAGGCATCAAAGCAGCCGAAATTCAAGGCCGGCAAGGGCCTCAAGGATGCGGTGAACTAACCCTCTTCGATGAGAATATGCGAACCGGCCCAGCTGTTGCAGCGGGCCGGTTTTCTTTTTCAGCGATCGCATTTAATGTCGTCCGCTTCTGGCGCGGTACGGGGCGATTAGCTCAGCGGTAGAGCGTCTCGTTTACACCGAGAGGGTCGGCGGTTCGATCCCGTCATCGCCCACCAGTCGTAGCAAAGGTCTAGGTCTGTCGCGGTCCGAGCCGATTGTCGGATCGGGTCCCAGCAATTCCGATCGGCGGAGGAAAAAACCATGTATCCCGATGTCTCATTGTATATCGACGGCGCGTGGAGCAACGGTGCGTCCGGCCGGACCATTCCGGTGCTGAACCCCGCAACCGCCGAGCCGGTCGGCAAGGTGGCGCATGCCGAGCGCGATGATCTCGACCGCGCGCTCGCCGCCGCCGAACGCGGCTTCAAGGCGTGGAGCAAGGTTTCCGCCTTCGATCGCTACAAGATCATGCGCAAGGCCGGCGACAATCTGCGTGGCCGGGCCGACGAGATCGGCAAGATCATGACGCAAGAGCAAGGCAAGCCCCTCATCCAGGCAAAGATGGAAGTGCTTGCCGGTGCCGACATCATCGACTGGTTCTCCGAGGAGGGCCGCCGTGCCTATGGCCGCGTCGTCCCGGGCCGCGTCGAGGGCGTCTACCAGCTGGTCATCAAGGAGCCGGTCGGTCCGGTCGCCGCCTTCACGCCGTGGAATTTCCCGGTCAATCAGGCGGTGCGCAAGATCTCGATCGCGCTCGCCGCCGGCTGCTCGATCATCATCAAGGGACCCGAGGAAACGCCAGGCTCCTGCGCCGAGCTCGTCCGCGCCTATGCCGATGCCGGAGTTCCGAAGGGCGTCATCAACCTCGTCTTCGGCGTTCCTTCGGAGATTTCCGAATACCTCATCCCGCACCCGGTGATACGCAAGATCTCCTTCACCGGCTCGACGGCGGTCGGCAAGCATCTGGCAATGTTGGCCGGCAAGCACATGAAGCGCGTCACCATGGAGTTGGGCGGGCACGCACCGGCGATCGTCTTCGAGGATGCCGACATCGACGCCGCGGCAAAGCTTCTTTCAGTCAACAAATACCGCAATTCCGGTCAGGTCTGCGTCTCGCCGACGCGCCTCCTGGTGCACGAGCCGGTCTATCGCAGCTTCCTCGACAAATTCATTGCCGCCACCAAGACCGTACGGGTCGGCGACGGCATGGATGAGAAGACGCAGATGGGGCCGCTCGCCAACGCGCGCCGCGTCGAGGCGATGGAGATGTTCGTCGCCGACGCCGTCAACAAGGGCGCCAAGGTCGAAACCGGCGGCAAGCGTATCGGCAATAAGGGCTTCTTCTTCGAGCCGACGGTGTTGACCGATGTGCCGCTTGACGCGCGGATCATGAATGAGGAACCGTTCGGTCCGGTCGCGGTAGTCGCGCCTTTCAAGGATTTCGACGGAGTCGTCAAGGAAGCGAATCGCTTGCCCTACGGTCTTGCCGCGTATGCCTATACGCGATCGGCCAAAACGGCGGCGGCTATCGGTTCGGCGATCGAGAGCGGCATGGTGTCGATCAATCACCATGGCCTAGCCCTTCCGGAGGTGCCGTTCGGCGGCGTCAAGGATTCGGGCTACGGGTCCGAAGGCGGCTCGGAAGCGATCGAAGGCTATTTGAATACGAAGTTCATCAGCCAGGTCGGCGTCTGAGGCGAAGCGGATCGGGCATGGCGGCAGCACAGAGCCGCCATGCCAGCCCGTGCACACTTTAAGTGATCCGGTGGGCGACGCCGACCGCATAGTGCATCAACGCAACATATGACTGGTATTTGACTCGTACAGACATTAGGCACTTGCCGTAGTGATCCCGCGTGCGGATCATCGCGGATTGGTATTGGGCGATCGTATCGCCCCACTAGCGTGTCGCCGCCACGGCCGTCTCGCGGCTGTTTCCAGAAAAGGTGAAGCCGCATGAAGGCGCTTATCCTCGCAGCCGGAATCGGTCGACGTCTGTCAGGCGATGCCGGCCCCATACCGCCGAAGGCATTGCTTCAATTTGCCGGAAAATCCCTCATTGAGCGTCATCTAGAGATCTTGGCGAGGTGCGGAATCGCCGATGTCACGGTGATCGTCGGACATGGCGTGGAGGCGATCGAGAAGGAGCTTCACCGCCTGGGGCGGAGCGATGTGAAGCGTGAGTTCAATCCGCGCTTCGCCGAGGGCAGCATCGTCTCGCTCTCGACTGGTCAGGATGTCCTCGCCAGCGGCGTCCCCGTTGTGCTGATGGATGCCGATGTCCTCTACGATCGCCGCCTGATGCGGCGCTTGGTCGAGACACGTCTTTCCGACTGCTTCCTGCTCGATCGCGCCATCGAACCGGGAGATGAACCGGTCAAGCTCTGCATTCGCGACGGCCAAATCGTCGATTTTCACAAGCGACCGCAGATCGCCCATGACTGGCACGGCGAATCGGTCGGCTTCTTCCGCTTCTCGCCCGAGGCCTCGCTGGAGCTGGCACGCAGGAGCGCCGCCTATGTCGATGCCGGGCAAGGTTCTCTTGAGTATGAGGAAGCCATCCGCGACATGGTGACGCAAAGTCCGGACAATCGTTTCGGGTACGAGGAGGTCAGCGACCTACCGTGGACCGAGATCGATTTCGCCGAGGATGTCCGACGAGCAAGAGAAGAGATCCTTCCCTTGCTGGTCGACCAACGGAGTCGCCGAAGAATGGCCGCATCCGGCAGTTAGTCAGTTTTAGCGTTTCATTAAAGCCAGATCGATAGGTTGCACGCCAGGGGGGAGTTTCTGGAGGGGTAGTTCTATGCCTGCGCTCGAGCATTGCGTCCACCCGATTCCGCCCGGATGGCTGCAGGATCAGCGATTCGATCTCTGGTTTTGTTGCGGTCTCACCGCGGTGGCTTTGCTCGCCGGCTGGCTGATGGTCTTGCAGCCCCAATTCTATACCTTCGTTCTCCTCGCCGATCTCTGGGTGCTGGGATACCAGCACGTCGCTGCGACCTTTACGCGCCTCTGCTTCGAT
>JBGPOZ010000008.1:0-44616 GCA_041488295.1 Allostellaceae bacterium | reverse complement strand
GCCGAGGCCGATGAAGCCGTAGCGCATGGCGCTTCCCCTCCTTTGTCGACCGTCGCTTCTAGCGCTCGACCGGTCCGAAGACGGGAACGAGGTGGAGATCGGTGCCGGTATAGGGGTGGCTGAGCGCGACGGCTTCGTTCAACTCGACGCCGAGGCCGGGAGCATTCGGCGGGATGACGTACCCCTCCTCCCACGCGATCGGTTTCATCAAGATGTCGGCATGGAAGCCGCGCCAATTCTGGATACTCTCGAGAATGAGGAAGTTCGGGCTGCAGGCGCCGAGCTGAATGTTGGCGGCGCCCTCGATCGGGCCGCAGTAAAGATGCGGCGCGATCTGCGCGTAATGCGCCTCCGCCATGCCGGCGATCTTCTTGGCTTCGAGCAAGCCGCCGACGCGGCCCAGCGCCATCTGCAGGATCGAGGCGGCCTGCAGATCGAGCACCCGCGAGAATTCATACTTCGTCGTCAGCCGCTCGCCGGTCGCGATCGGGATCGAGGTGTGGCGCGCGACCCGCGCCATCTCCTCCGGCATTTCGGGCGGCGTCGGCTCCTCGAACCACAGCGGGTCATAGGGCTCGAGCCGACGGGCAAGACGGATCGCTCCCGACGCCGTGAACTGGCCATGCGTGCCGAAGAGCAGATCGCAGCCTGTCCCGACGGCCTCGCGGATGCGCCGGCAAAACATCTCCGACAGTTCGAGGCGCTCGAGGCTCGGCTGACGCGGATCGAAGGTCGAATAAGGCCCGGCCGGATCGAATTTGACCGCCGTGAAGCCCATCGCGACATAGGCGGCGGCGCGCTCGGCGGCAATTTCGGGATCGCGGTAGACGGCCGCATCGGTATAGGCATGGCCTTCATCGGCATCGGGATAGAGATAGGTGTATGAGCGCAGCCTTTCGTGCACCTTGCCGCCGAGCAGCTCGTAGACCGGCTTTTCCACCGCCTTGCCGACGATGTCCCAGCACGCGATCTCGATGCCGCTCAGCACGCCCATGAGCGAGATGTCGGGCCGTTGCGAGTAGCCGCGGCCATAGACGTTCCGCCACAATTTCTCGATGCGGAAAGGATCGCTGCCGAGGACGTGATGCGCAAAGACGTCCTCGATCATGCGCACGACGGTCTGCGGCCCGAAGGTCGCGGTATAGACCTCGCCCACGCCTTCGATGCCGTTGTCGGTAACGAGCTTCAGGAAAATGAAATAGCGCCCGCCGAAATAGGGCGGCGGATTGCCGACGACGAAGGTTTTGAGATCCTTGATCTTCACGATCGATCGATCCGAGCGGAGACGGGGGCCGCTCCTGTCCCGGTCACGGGAAGACGATGACGTTGCGCAACGCGTCGCCGCGCGTGACCGAGGCGATCGCCTCGTTGATCTCGTCGAGCCGGTAGCGCCCTGAGATGAGCTCGTCGAGTTTCAGCTTACCGCGCTTGTAGAGATCGACGAGCCGCGGCACATCGATGGCAAGGCGCGCCGAGCCCATCTTGCTGCCGAGCACCTTCTGGCCCCAGGCGGCAAGCGTGCCGGGATCGAACGCGGTCATGACGCCGTTCGCCGGCATGCCGACCACGATGACGCTGCCCGCCTTTGCGATGTACGCAAAGGCCTCCTCGAACGCAGCCTTCACGCCCACGGTCACGAACACATAGTCAGCACCCCGCCCACCGGTGAGCGCGCGAATGGCATCGACGGCGTTCGCCATCTTTGGGTTAACGGTGTGCGTTGCGCCAAACGCTCGCGCGGCGGCGAGCTTCGTGTCGGAGAGGTCGAGGGCGATGACGGTTCGAGCGCCGCTGAGCGCCGCGCCCTGCACCGCGTTGAGGCCGACGCCGCCGGTGCCGACCACCACGACATGGGCGCCGGCCGGCATCTTCGCCGTATTGGTCACCGCGCCGAAGCCGGTGATGACGCCGCACGCCAAAAGAGACGCGCTGTCGAGCGGCACATCCCTAGGGATCACCACGATCTGCGAGGCATCGACGACGACGTACTCGGCAAAGGCGCCGGTACGCAGGCCTTGCACGATCGGCTTGCCGTCCTTGGTCGTCAGCGGACCCTTGCGGTCGAGCGGGAAAACGGTCTCGCACAACACCTGCTCGCCCTGCGCGCAATAGTGGCAGCAACCGCAGGAGCGAATGAGAGCGACGACGACGTGATCCCCTGGCTTGACGCCGGTGACGCCCGGTCCGACCGCATCGACGATGCCGGCCGCCTCATGGCCATAGACCGCCGGCAGAGTGCCGCCCCAGGCCCCTTCCCAATAATGGATGTCGCTATGGCAGATGGCGCAGGCGGCCAATCTGACCTTGACCTCGTGCGCCTGCGGCGGCGCGATGGCGATCTCCTCGATGACGAAGGGCTTGGAGAATTCACGGCAGACCGCGGCTTTCATGGCAGCGCCCTCTCCCCCGGCACGCATCGGCGACCGCGCCTGCAATGCCCGCTGACATCGTTGCAGCCTATGAGGCCGGCTGTAAAGACCGGGCGCCCTTCGCCCCGGCATGGCGAGCGAGAAGCCGACTTGCCTAGCCAGAGCGCCCGCAAGAGCCAGCCCAATCATAAGCCCACGACCATGCCGATTGGTAGGATGACGAGCGCCCGCTCCCTAATCCATCGCCGCCAAGTTATTTTGCGCCTGAGCGGCGACATCGGAAAACCGCCGCTCCGCTTCAGCCACTCGATGATCGCGGACTTGGTCTGGCCACTTCAGCGCAGATAATTTTCAAGCTTGCGGGGTATGCACGATGACCGGCTTTTCGGAGCTTGAACGTGTGCCCGAGCCAAGCTTCCTCGCCTTGTTAGGATCAGGCCTCTTCGCGATTGCGTTTTCCATAAGACGTCTGCGCAGCCGGCGCCTCAGCGCGAGGTAAAGTCACTCCCGCAAAGGTCCCGCAGATCGACGGCGGCGGGCGCGCCTGGGAGAGGGCAAGGCCGTCACCGGCATCATGGCATATCCTGGCCAAGTAACAGACGGTATATTGGTATGTCGTGCCGAATTGGTTTCCGCCCATAGGAATTCCATAGCAATGAGCATTGCCGCATTGGCCGGTATTTTCTTTTTGTCTGGCTTCCCGGCCCTTACCTATCAGCTGCTTTGGCAGCGGTCGCTGTTCACACTTTACGGAATCAATGTCGAAGCGGTTGCCGTGGTGGTCACCGGCTTCATGCTTGGGCTGGGATTCGGCAGCTTGGCGGGGGGTGCGCTGTCGACGCGCTTTTCCCGCCACCAGCTTTTGCTGTTCGGCGTCATTGAACTGTGCATCGGAGCAATCGGACTGACCTCGCTCACCGCAATCGATCTCGTCGGAGCCGCGACCGTTCATCTATCTTCATCAACGACGGCATTTATTTCACTAGCGCTTCTGCTGCTGCCAACAATGCTGATGGGGGCGACCTTACCGATCCTCGTCGACTACCTCGTGATGCAATCCGGGAACGTTGGACGTTCGGTCGGACTTCTCTATTTCGTGAACACATGCGGCTCAAGCGTCGCGTGCTTCGTCAGCGCGCTATGGATGATGGGCGCGCTTGGCATGGATGGCTCTCTCCGAGTTGCGGCAGGGATCAATTTCCTCGTCGGCGGCGGAGCGCTGCTCGCCTACGCATTGACGCGACGCCAGGCGAATGGACAAAGGACGGCGTCGTCCGCTTCGGCCGCAAAGCCGTTCATTGCTCACTCCGCATCGAGCCCTCCGGCAGACCGAGGCCGATTTGCGTTCGCGCTGCTGCTCGCTGCAATGACCGGCCTGCTAGCACTCTCCTATGAAATTCTATGGTTCCGCGTCATATCGATCGGCGGTCGAGGCACCAGCGCGGCTTTCTCGCTGATGCTCGGAGCGTATCTGGGCGGCATCGGTATCGGCAGCATGGTCGGCCGACGTTGCTGCCATGATTGGGACGCAACGAAATTCAGCAATATTCAAATTTTAATCGGTTTCATGCTCGCGGGGTCATGCCTAGGATTCGGGCTCATCCCGATTGCAGCAACCGCTGCAGAAGCGGGATTTGGTCCATTTGCGGTCGTCGCGCTGGCGCTCATCGGAATACATGGGCTCCTTTCGGGCGCGATATTTCCGCTGATCAGCCACTACGGAATCACAGCGGGTGAGGACGTCGGCGCGCGCTTGAGCTTCCTCTACCTCGCGAACATCATCGGATCGGCCGTCGGAAGCCTCGGCACCGGCTTCTTCATCATCGATGCCATCACTCTCACACAACTGTCGGCCTTGCTCGCGATGGGCGGTGGAGCAATCGTCGCGGCCCTCTGCCTCACCCCAGGTGTGCGTGAGCAGCGCCCCTGGATCACTCTTGCCACGGCGTCGGTGTTCGTCATCAGCGTCCCTTTCCTGGCACCACGGCTCTATCACCAGATCTATGAAAAGCTGATCCTGATGAAGCAGTACGCGGGTGGCGACGACTTTGACATCGTCGAGAATAGAAGCGGTGTCGTCGCCGTTGAGGATCGCTTGATCGTTTACGGCGGCGGGGCCTATGAGGGGCGGGTCAATACAGACGTCATCAACAACGTCAACGGCTTGACGCGCCCGCTGTCGATCAGCCTCTATCACCCCGCCCCGCGCCGAACACTCATGATCGGGCTTGCCACCGGCGCATGGGCCGAAGTCATCGCAGGCAACCCAGATGTTGACGAACTCACCGTCGTCGAGATCAACAAAGGCTATCTGGATCTGATAGCGCGGTACCCCGCTGTGGCCGATGTCCTCAGGAATCCAAAAATTTCCATCGTCATAAATGACGGCCGAAAGTGGTTGAACCTGAATCCCAATGCAAAATTCGACGTTGTTGTCCAGAACACGATGCTCCATTGGCGCGGCAACAGCACCAATCTTCTATCTGCCGAATACATCAAACTTGTCATGGCCCATCTCAAAAAGGATGGCATCTTTCTTTATAATACGACCGAATCGGCACGGGCGCAGCGCACGGCTTGTGCGCTGTACCCAAACAGCCTTCAGTTCAACGCCATGATGGTCGTCAGTGAAGCCCCTATTTCAATCGATCCCGAGCGTTACAGGAGGTCGCTTGAGGGAGAGGTCATCGATGGCGCAAACGCATTCGACCTGTCAAAAGAAGAGCATCGCCAGTGGCTGCAATCGGCGGTCGAGGGAGCAGATCCGAAGCTGATCGACGCTCGTTTCCCGGCTGGAACCGAATCATGTGCCCACCTCATGGCGAGGACGAAAGGGCTCGATTTGATTACCGATCGAAATATGGGCGAAGAGTGGGTGAATAATCACGTAGTCAACGACCCGATCATCACCCGGATAAGGGGATTGTTCAATTGACTCGGGGACTAAACGAGGGCAATCGCTGAGGCGAGGAACTTGGTCATAGATTTCTCTCTAGCGCCGAGATTGTCCCACTGCGGCATAAAATTCCGTAAAAGTCGAGCCGTAACCTCGATCCGTTATCGCATTGCCCGCGTGGCCGCACTGACATCGGCGCCGAGATTGCCGCACCGCATGGACCGGGCGACCTCGCCGATCTCCGGAACCGGATAGTTCTCGCCGACCTCGTCGAACTTTGGCGATTTTTCTAACGCTGGCGGGCGCGAGCGAGGCCCGGCCACCGTGTAGCGAAACATTCACCAAGCAGTAACCTCAGAGTCCCGGCAGATTGAGCATCCTGCCCAGATGCAGACTCATATCCTCTCCGCCCTTCGCTCAGCGTCCTGCCTTCCCCCGGACGTGAGCGTTAGCAGCAGTCCTTCGATCGATATTAGGGTCATTCCCACTCGCCGCGTCACGGCCGCTGGCGCCAAGCGGATGCTGAAGGCATTCGCCGAGAAGGCCGTGCTCGCGGTCCTTGTGGTCGTCTGCATCGGGATGAACCCGGCATGGCTTTACTTCCTATTCGTCATTGTCACGCTAGCGCTCACCGTTGCGCTCGACGACCTCCGGATCGATAGCAGCGACGCCGCCTGACAGCGTCGGCAGTGCAGCTACACGTCGATCTCGTGCACGAGCCAATTGCCGAGCGTCGCGGGCCCCCCTCACGCGCGCAGATCGAATACCGCCTTCCGTTCGGGAAGGCCGCCAAGCGCCGCGTCTGATTCGACGGCGCAGAGATGCATGTTGGTGATGATCCATACCGACGCGAAGCGTCCTTCGTGCGGCCTCGTTCTGATGCGGATATCATTCAGCTCGAGCTGATGCGCGTTGAAATTGGCGTAGACGAGAAGACGCAGATCCGAGACGCGGCTATAGTTCCTCGCGATCTTGTTGGCGATCGTCGTCGCAATCCAGCTTGGGCCCTCAGTTCGGCCCTTCTCGGGTTCATATCGCATCGATGTGGGCGCGCCAGTTGCAAATCTCCTGTATTCATCGCCGCGCCGACGACCGGGATCCTGGCACTCGGCGGACTGAAAGGGGAACCGCTGGTCGCCTACCTCGAGGAAGAAATCTGCGTCTTCGCGCGAGCGCGTGTCGTTGACCGCCACTCGGCATGGACGGATGTGACGCCCGTAACCAATCCCGAAGACCCCCGTGCACCACCTTTCTCTCATCTTTTGATATCGGGAGCCTGCGGCCGTGAACAGCTCGGACTGGTCCATCGCGTCCATCTCCTGGCGCGCGCGGTCGTAGACAATCGCGGGATCTTCGAACTCGATTTTAGGAATCGAAAGGGTCATGAAGCAAAGCGGCAGGATGATGTCCAGCAGCGTCGTGGCGGGATGCTTTCTCAAAGGTTGACGCGCATGAGAGAAACCACACCATAGCGCTCTCGTCTCGCGTGCAGCCGCGGAGATCGCGGGAAACGCGTCTGTCGACGGCGCTGAGCGCGATCGGGCTCGGGCGTGTGTCCCATGACGCTCGATGCCCCGACGTGTTCTGTGTGAGCCCCGCCCCCGGCGGGCTTTTCTTTGGGCTTCGGCTGATTGTTAGGCGACGGCTAGGGCATTTATGCCTTAGCCGTCGCATCCCGTAAGTATCTGAAATAGTTGGTCGGGCATGTCAGATTCGAACTGACGACCCCCAGCACCCCATGCTGGTGCGCTACCAGGCTGCGCTAATGCCCGAACGTTCCGCGGCGCAATATAACAGCCTTGTGCGCCGATTCAACGGCCAGCTCCGAAGCCGCTGCCTCAGCGCCGCCGGCGCAGCAGATCGCGCAGCTCGGCGAGCTCGCGCTTCAGCTCCGAAACGACGCCGCGGAGATCGGCCGTGCGGCCGCGCGGTTCGATCGGCAGGCGCTCTCGCGTCTGTGCGCCGAGCGCCGGCACGCCGAGATCGAGCTCGTCCGGAGCCGGTGCTTCCGCTGCCGGCTCTTTGAGCGCGCCCTCGCGCAGCAGCCGCTGCACGCCCTTGATCGTATAGCCGTCCTGGTAGAGGCATTGCCGGATACGGCGCAGCAGCAGCACGTCCTCCGGCCGATAGTAGCGCCGCCCGCCGCCGCGCTTCAGCGGCTTCACCTGACCGAATTTCGATTCCCAGAAGCGCAGCACGTGCTGCGGCACGTCGAGCTCATGCGCGACCTCGCTGATCGTACGGAAGGCCGCGGCCGATTTGCTGGACCGCCTTGAACTGGAGTCGAAAGCCTCCGCCATGCCTGGCTCCTAGACGACGTGGGTCTTCGCCGGCCGCGTCTTCGTCAGGGTGGCGTTGATCTGATCCTTGAGGACGTGCGAGGCGCGGAAGACAAGAACCCGCCGCGGGCTGATCGGTACCTCTTCGCCGGTCTTCGGGTTGCGGCCGACGCGCTTGCCCTTCTTGCGCACGGCGAAGCTGCCGAAGGAGGAGATCTTGACCATCTCGCCCCGCGTCAGGGCGTCCGATATCTCGTTGAGAACCGTCTCGACAAGCGAGGCGGATTCATTGCGCGACAGCCCAACCTCTTGATAGACGGCTTCGCTCAACTGCGCACGAGTGACCGTTCGTCCAGTCATCGGCTTCCCCCCCCGTTTGTTTATGGGGAAACGTTAGTCCTGGCCGTGATCTCCGTCAATTCCTGAGCAGATTGAGAAGCTTGGCGGGCAGTGCGCGAAAACCGGCAATAGTTCTTCGCCTACCAGCGCACGAGGCTCGCACCCCAGGTCAATCCGCCGCCCATCGCCTCCATCAGGACGAGGTGTCCCGGGCGAATACGGCCGTCTCCCACCGCCTCCGCGAGCGCCAGCGGAACCGAGGCCGCCGAGGTGTTGGCGTGCCGTTCGATCGTCACGACGATCTTCTCGCCCGTGAGCCCGAGCTTGCGGCCCATGCTGTCGATGATGCGCCGGTTCGCCTGATGGGGCACCAGCCAATCGATATCGGCGGCGGTCAGATGATTGGCGGCAAGCGCCTCGTCGACCGCCTCGGCAAGGCGCAGGACGGCGCTGCGGAAAACCTCGCGCCCATCCATGCGCACCTTGCCGGTGGTCTGCGTCAAGGAAGGGCCGCCATCGACGTAGAGCATGTCGAAATCGCGGCCGTCGGAGTGGAGATGGGTCGAGAGAATGCCGCGATCGCCCGGCCCCAATGCCGGCGCCGCGCGCAAGACGACGGCGCCGGCGCCGTCGCCGAACAGGACGCAAGTGCCGCGATCATTCCAATCGAGAATGCGCGAGAACGTCTCGGCGCCGATCACCAGGGCATTGCGCGCCTGGCCGGCCTTGATGAAATTGTCGGCAATTGCGAGCGCATAGACGAAACCGGAGCAGACCGCCTGCACGTCGAAGGCGCAGCCGCCGGTCATGCCGAGCTGGCCCTGCACCTTCGCCGCGGTCGCGGGGAAGGTATTGTCGGGCGTCGTCGTCGCGAGGATGAGGAGGTCGAGCTCGCCGGCATTCATCTCCGCCGCGGCGAGCGCGTGCTGCGCGGCGCGCCGGGCCAGATCCGAGCACAGCTCGCCCTCGGCGGCGATGTGCCGCTGACGGATGCCGGTCCGCTGCACGATCCACTCGTCGGAGGTGTCGAGCCGCGCCGCCAATTCGGCGTTGGTGACGATCCGCTCGGGAAGATAAGCCCCGCAGCCGATGATCTCCGAGCGCAACGGCATTTCAAAGGGCCGCCGTCTGCGGCGCCTGCGGCGGGGTCTGGATGGCGTTGAGGCGGGCCAGTTCCTCGCGGATCTGATCGAGGAAGCCGTTCACCTTCATGTCGACGGCGACGCCGATCGCATTGGCGAAGCCGAGCGCGTCAGCGCCGCCATGGCTCTTCACCGCGATCCCGTTGAGGCCGAGCAGCATGGCACCGTTGTAGCGGCGCGGGTCCATGCGCTCGCGCATCTTCTTCAAGGCATCGGCGGCAAAGAGATAGCCGATGCGCGCCAGGATCGAATGCCTGAAGGCGGCACGCATGAACTCGCTAAAGAGCCGCGCCGTGCCTTCAGCGGTCTTCAGTGCGATGTTGCCGGTGAAGCCGTCGGTGACGACGACGTCTACCGTGCCGGCGGCGATGTCGTTGCCTTCGATGAAGCCATAGAACTTCACCGGCGAAGACTCGTCGCGCAGCTTGGCGGCGGCGCCGCGCACCGCATCGTTCCCCTTCATGTCTTCCGAGCCGACATTGAGCAAGCCGACGGTCGGCTGGACGAGGCCGAGCACGGTGCGGGCGAAAGCGTCGCCCATCAGGGCGAATTGTACGAGGTTGTCTTCATCGCACTCGATATTGGCGCCAAGGTCCAACATCACGCTCTCACCGCGCTTGGTCGGGAAAAATGAGGCGATCGCCGGCCGATCGATGCCCGGCAGCATCTTCAGCGCGAATTTCGCCATTGCCATCAGCGCGCCGGTGTTTCCGGCCGAGACGACGCAATCCGCCGTACCGTCCGCAACCGCGTCGATCGCAAGGCGCATGCTCGAGCGGCGTCCGGTCCGCAGGGCGACGACGGGCTTCGTCTCGTTGGTCACGACCTCGTCAGTGTGGCAGATCGACGAGCACCGCGTCAGCCGCGGCATCTTGCTGAGGAGCGGCTTGATCTTATCCTCGGCGCCGAACAGCAGAAACGCGGCTTTGGGGTAGCGCTTGAGCGATTTGTCCGCCCCTTTCAACACCATGTGCGGCGCCTGGTCGCCGCCCATGACGTCAAGGGCAATGGTGATGCTTGCGCTCAAGCCAGGGCGCCTCTATCGGCCAAAACCGTCTCAAGCCGTTTCCGGCTGCTGCGACACGACCTCACGGCCGTCATAGTAGCCACAAGCTGCGCACAAATGGTGCGGCCGCTTGCTCTCGCCGCAATTCGGGCATTCGACATAGCTCGCCGAGGGCAGCGCATGGTGGGCTCGCCGCATGTTGCGACGCGACTTCGATACTTTCTTTTTCGGGACCGCCATCTTGGGAAACTCACGTAAGGGACCGGGTAGAAGGCCGCAGGTACTTAAACAAAAACCGCGCGGCGGGCAACCTCGTTCGCGCGATACTACTTTTTCGCCAACCGCGCCAGAGCGGCGAAAGGATGGGTCGGCGGCGGCATCTCCCGCTCCGTCGCCGGATCGGGCACCCCTGCCTCGGGCAGCTGCGCCGTCGGGGCGCGCGGAAACGGATCGAGCGCCAGCGAGAGTTGCTGGGCCGCCGCCTCGCCGATATCGATCGAGTCGCCCTCCAAGGGCTCGATGTCCTCCTCGCCCAGATCGATGATCTCGGACTGAGCCAGAGGACGACGGCGATAGATCAGAACGAAGCTCTCGTCGAGCCGGCTCGGTACAGGATCGAGGGTCACGACGCATTCCTGGACAAGCTCGGCCTCGATCCGCGCCGCCAGGCGTATCCCGCCGGCCACTTCCCGGGAAAGGCTCGCATCGACCTCGAAACGGTCGAGCGCGACGAGGCCGAGGCGCTGGGACAATGCGGCGCGTTCGGCCGCCTTCGCGGTCAGGCGGTAAATCGTCTCACCCTCGCCGAGGTGCGAGATCGGAACGACGCGCGAAAACTCGCGCGGCGCCGCCGCGCTGCCGCTCATCGGAGCATCTCCGGCAGCCCCGGCGCGGCGGCGAAGTCGGGCAGCGGCGCGAATTCGACCGTGCCGGACAAGAGCGCCGCCGCCGGCTGCGCCGCGAGCGAGCGAGCGCAATCCCGCGCATAGTCGGCCATCGTCGCGACCTCGCTCTCCCCCGGCGACACCGTTCCGTAGAGATTGCGTCGCATCGCCTCATCGAGGCGTTTGCCGCCAACAGTCAGGCCCTTCTCGTAAGAGGCGATGCGCCCGTAAAAGGCCTTGGCCATGTGCTTTACCTGGCGGCCAACGCCGAGGTCCCCCACCCCCATCTCGCGCAGTGAGCGATCCATATCCGTGAACATAGCGTCGAATAATTCCTGCGCGAATTCAGTGCTTTGCCGGCGTTCTATTCGAAGTCGGTTGAACACCAGGAAGGCGTGGAGCGCGAGCATCTCGAAACGGCCGTCGAGTGTATCCGGAATGCCGCCGCGGGTGAACAGGATTGGTTCCCGCGCCCGCTCGACGATCGCCGCGTAAAGGCGGCGCGCCGCCTCGCGGTGTGGATTGCGGCGGAAGAGCGAGGCGATCGACATCGAGTTTCCGAGGCGAGGCGAGAGAAGCGCCGGTGCGGCAGGGTTGACACTCCGCTCCATCGGAGTGCAATTTGGTTGCCTAGATGGGCGCGGGACGCACCGATGTCAATCGATCGCCGCGGCAGCTTCCCGCCTGCCCCGCCGCGGTAGTTCGGGGGCTCACATCATGTCGTATCGCCGCACTCTTGCCTCCTCCCTCGGTCTTCTCGCGCTCGGCCTCGTCGCCTGTGCGCCGGTCGTCGATCAGCGCGGCAACCTCCCGGACGACGCGAAGCTGGCGCAAATCCAGCCGGGGGTGACGACGAAAGAGGCCGTGTCGCAGCTCCTCGGGACACCGTCGAGCGTTGCCACCTTCAACGATCGGACTTGGTACTACATCAGCCGGCGGACCGAGCAAACCGCGTTCTTCGAGCCAAAGGTCCTCGACCAACAGGTCGTCGTCGTCGCCTTCGACGATGGCGGTGTCGTGCGCGACGTCGAGCGGCGGAATCTTGCCGACGGACGGCCGGTCGACCCGTCGCCGCGCGTCACGCCGTCGGCCGGCCACGAGCTCGGCATTCTGGAGCAGCTGGTCGGCAATCTCGGCCGCTTCAACACGGACGGCTCGGCCCCCGCCGCCTTCAAGCGCCCCGGCGGCGGCGGTGGCAGCGGCAACAGCGGCGGCGGTTACTAACAAGAGACGGAAACCGAAACGCTCCAGTGCAGGAGCGCCAAGGAAGCGCGGAGGCCGCGGCGATCATGCCGGCGGCCTCCGCACCTGTGCTAAGCGTTCAGCGCCCGGCGCACCAACGCGATCAGTGGCTGCCGGCGAGCATCGCCAGCAGCAGGATCGCGACGATGTTGATGATCTTGATCATCGGGTTGACGGCGGGGCCGGCGGTGTCCTTGTAGGGATCGCCGACCGTGTCGCCGGTTACCGCCGCTTTGTGCGCGTCCGACCCCTTGCCGCCGTGATGGCCCTCCTCGATGTACTTCTTGGCGTTGTCCCAGGCACCGCCGCCCGAGGTCATCGAGATGGCGACGAAGATCCCGGTGACGATGGTGCCGAGCAGCATCGCGCCGAGCGCGCTGAAGGCCGAAGCTTGGCCGGCGACGGCGCGGATGACGAAGTACAACACGATGGGCGCGAGCACCGGCAGCAGCGAGGGCACGATCATCTCCTTGATCGCGGCCCGCGTCAGCATGTCGACGGCCTTGCCGTAATCTGGCTTGGCCGTGCCCTCCATGATGCCCTTGATCTCCTTGAACTGCCGCCGCACCTCGACGACGACCGCGCCGGCGGCGCGGCCGACCGCGGTCATGCCCATCGCACCGAAGAGGTAGGGCAAGAGGCCACCGATGAAGAGCCCGATGACGACATAGGGATCCTGCAGGCGGAACTGCACGTCGAGGTTCGGGAAGTAGTGCTTCAGATCCTCGGTATAGGCTGCGAAAAGCACGAGCGCGGCGAGCCCCGCCGAGCCGATCGCATAGCCCTTCGTCACCGCCTTCGTGGTGTTGCCGACGGCATCGAGCGCGTCGGTCGTCTTGCGCACGTCCTTCGGCAGATCGGCCATCTCGGCAATGCCGCCGGCATTGTCGGTGACGGGACCATAGGCATCGAGTGCAACGATCATCCCGGCAAGCGCCAGCATCGTCGTCACGGCGACGGCGATGCCGAAGAGCCCGGCGATGTTGAAGGCGATGATGATGCCGGCGCTGATGACGAGCACCGGCAGGGCGGTCGCCTCCATCGAAATCGCGAGCCCCTGGATGACGTTTGTTCCGTGGCCGGTCGTCGAGCTCTGCGCGACGCTGCGCACCGGGCGGTACGAGGTCGAGGTGTAGTACTCGGTGATCCAGACGATGAGCCCGGTGACGGCAAGGCCGACGATCGAGCAGCCGAAGAGCCCGGTGCCGGTGATGGTGACGCCGTTCGTCATCTTGAGGGCCGAGCCGAAGCCGATGAGCCAAGCGATGACCCCGGCGATGAGCGCCGCCGAGATGATGCCGGTGACGACGAGGCCCTTGTAGAGCGCGGCCATGATGTTGCCGCTGGCGCCGAGCTTGACGAAATAGGTGCCGATGACCGAGGCGATGATGCAGACGGCGCCGATGACGAGCGGCAGCACCATCATGGTATCGCGCACCGCACCCTCGAAGAAGATGTTGCCGAGCAGCATGGTCGCGACGATCGTCACGGCGTAGGTCTCGAACAGATCGGCGGCCATGCCGGCGCAATCGCCGACATTGTCGCCGACGTTGTCGGCGATGACCGCCGGATTGCGGGGATCGTCTTCGGGGATGCCGGCTTCGACCTTGCCGACGAGGTCGGCGCCGACATCCGCGCCCTTGGTGAAGATGCCGCCGCCGAGACGGGCGAAGATCGAGATCAGCGAGGCGCCGAAGCTGAGCGCCACCATCGCCTCGAGCACGGGCCGCAGATCCTCGCCCGGCAGCGCCGAGCGCAGATACATGTAATAGATGCCGACGCCGAGGAGGCCGAGGCCGACCACCAGCATGCCGGTGACGGCTCCGGATTTGAAGGCGATGTCGAGGCCGGCGGCGAGCCCGCCGCGCGCCGCCTGCGCAGTCCGCACATTGGCGCGGACCGAGACGTTCATGCCGACATAGCCGGCGACGCCCGACAGCACGGCGCCGATCAGGAACCCGATGGCGACGCGCAGGCCCAAAGTCGCGCCGAGGATGATGAGGATGACGACTCCGACGATCGCGATCGTCGAATATTGCCGGTTGAGATAAGCGCGCGCCCCTTCCTGGACGGCGCCCGAAATCTCCTGCATTCGCGCCGTTCCGGCGTCGGCCGCCAGCACCTGCCGGCTGGTCAGCCACCCGTAGAGCAGCGCCAGCACGCCGCAGGCGATGACGATGACATAAGGCATGGTCGGTTCCCTTGTTTTTTGCAGATTGGACCGATTGCTCGGTCGATGCGCGGCCCAAGCAGCCGACGGATTTCCCCGGAGGTAGGTAAAAGCGCGGCGGAACATGCCAGAAGAGCCTCGCCGAGGCAACCCGGCTGTCCCGACGTTATTCCAGCCGCGCAATGCTCAACTGAGCCTGGGACAGCCCCGGCGCCCCTATTGGGCTGCCGTATTCAGCAACGCATCCTCAGACCCCCTTATGCTCGGCGACGGGCATTTTGCATCTGGCTGCGCTTTGGCGAAGTCTTTGCCGTAGCGCCACTGGCTGGCAATCGACGCCTTCATGCTCCAACAGCCAGCGTTTTCGCTCCAGACCGCCGGAGTAGCCTCTCAACGTGCCGCAGGCTCCGACCACGCGATGGCAGGGCACCGCGATGTTGACCGGATTGAGCGCAACCGCATGCCCCACGGCGCGCACCGCGTTTGGCACGCCCAGGCGCTCTGCCAGGGCACGATATGTCAGGACTTCTCCCGGTGAGATCTCGCGCAACGCCGACCATACCCGTCCCTGAAATGCCGTGCCGCCCCAGCTGACCTGCAGGTTTGCGACCGCATCGAGCGCTCCGCCAAGATAGGCTCGCACGTACGAGGACACGCCTCCGGGATCGGCCGTCTCGACACACCGATATTCGCCGTATCGAGCCAGCAGGAGCGCGGCCATCCGACGCTCATGCTCGGCAAATTCGAGAGAACATAGCGCATCGCCCTCGCAGACGATCAAGATCGCGCCGATCGGAGAGCCGACGCGGTCCAGCTTGAGCTCGACAGACCTTGTTTTCGTCTGATCCATCCGCGTCATGTGCGCAACTCGGACACCGCCTCGCGCACGGTTTCGATGGTCCGATCGACATCGCGTTCCGTCGTCGCCCAGTTGCAAACCGAGACCCGCATGACCCGCATCCCTCGCCAGGTCGCGCCGCCGAACCACGCGACGCCCTTTTTCTGAATGCGCGTGATGACGGCATCGGTGCGGCGATCATGATCGCCGTCGCTTCCAAGAAACCGCACCAAACCCTGGTTGATGATCGGCGCCGCCAAGATCTCGACCCCGGGCAACTCGCCGATGCTCTTCACCAGGCGACTGGCGTGCGCGCAGCAACGATCGACGAGGTCGCCGATTCCTGAACGACCAAGCGCTCGGATCGCCGCATAAGCCGCAAATCCGCGACCGCGCCGAGACCACTCGGGATTCCAGTCTTTTTGATTGCGCAGCTCGCCGACCGGGACGGAGTAGCTCGTGCTTTGTGAGAAAGCCGCACGGTGCGCCGCCGCATCGGCGACGAAGACCAACCCAGAGTCGAACGGCAGATTGAGCCACTTGTGGCCGTCGGTCACCCATGAGTCCGCCTGCTCGGCTCCGCCGAGGAGATGGCGGTAGCGTTGGCTGGTCGCCGCCCAGAGCCCGAAGGCGCCATCGATGTGAACCCAGGCTTCGGCGGCGCGGGCGATCGGGCAGATCCTGTCAAAGGCGTCGAATACTCCCGTGTTGAGGTCTCCAGCCTGGAGGCACACGATTGTGGGGATTTCCGCCGACCGCCGAAGCGCCTGCTCGAGCTCCCCCGCAAGCATCAATCCGGCGTTGTCGCTTGGCACATATTCGACGGCACGCGTCCCGACGCCGAGCAGGCGGACGGCGCGCAAGATGGATTCATGACGGCTCTCGGTCGTCAGAATCCTCATGGGCGGCGCACCCGCAAGGCCAAGCTCCTCGACATCCCAACCGCGATCTCGCAGCAGCTTGTGTCGCGCCGCCGCGAGGGCCGTGGCGTGGCCCATCTGGGAACCCGTGACAAAGGCGAAGGATGCCGAACTTGGGATTCCGAGCAGCTCCTTGGCCCACCCGCCACAGACATCCTCAACGACCGCTTCGGCAGGAGCTGCAAGATTGGAGGCCGCATTCTGGTCCCAGGTCGAGGTGAGCCAATCGGCGGCGAGAGCGACGGGAAGCGTTCCGCCGATGACCCACCCGAAGAAGCGGCCGTTCGTCGAACCCAGAATCCCACCCTCCGCGTCGCCGATCAGGTCGCGAATGACTTGCTCCGCATCCAGCCCCGCCTCCGGCAGCGCTTTGGTCAGGCGCGCGCGCAGCTCGTCGAGCGTCGCGGTGGCGCCGATCGGGCGGGAGTCGAGGGTCTCGAGGTACTTTACCGCGTACGCAGCCGCGCTCTCGAGCACGTTGGTGCCAATCACGTCGGCCCCTCCATCAGTGTAAGCGCTTTAGACTCGCGCTTTCCGCGCGAAACTGCTGCAAAACCGCCAATCGACGTTACGCCCGCGACCGAAGTATTTGTGCCCGGCGACATGGTATGGTGGGAGCCACCACGGAATAAGATCGGGACCATGCTCACCACGTCGACTTTCGCCGAAATTGCCGCGCTCGTCGGCGATCCGGGGCGCGCCAATATGCTGGCCGCATTGATGGATGGCCGTGCATTGACGGCGAAAGAACTGGCACATACGGCCGGGATCACGCCACAGACGGCAAGCGGCCATCTCGCGCGATTGACCGAGGGCGGCATTCTTGCCGTAGAGCGACAAGGCCGGCATCGGTATCACCGCCTCGCCTCTGCGGCCGTCGCGCATATGCTGGAAAGCATCATGTCGGTGGCGGCCGATCTTGGGTCATCCGGTGGACGCGCGCGGAAGGCGGTCATCGTCGGGCCGCGCGACAAGGCATTGCGCCGCGCTCGCACTTGCTACGACCATCTCGCCGGGCAACTTGCCGTCGGGATCGCCGATGCAATGGTGGGACGGGGTCATATTGACCTCGCGCCGGATGGCGGCGCTCTGACGGAGGACGGCACGAATTTCCTGCGTAAAATCGGCGTCGACCTTGACGAGGCAGTCGCTCGAGCGGCTCGCCGAAGTGGCGGCCGCATGTTCTGCCGCCCGTGTCTCGACTGGAGTGAACGCCGTCCGCACATCGCGGGAGCGGTCGGAGCGGCCATCTATCTGAGCTGCGTCTCTCAGGGTTGGTTGCGGCGGATCGAGGGGACAAGGGCGATTGCCGTGACGCCAGCCGGCCAACGCGCGTTCGCTCAGGCCTTCGATCTGCACCTGCCGTAACACATCGCTTGACGCAATCGGTCCTAGAGCTGACCGAGCCGGTTTACGGCGATGCGACCACCGCGCCGGCACGCATCTGGTGCTGCCGCGCGCGCAGCAGGACGAGGATCATCGCGGCGAACGGCAAGACGACGATGACGACGCCGCTCCAACCGAAATTGTGGAGCAGCAGACCGGAGGACAGCGATGCCGGTGCCACCGTCGCGAAGATGAGAAAGTCATTGGCCGCCTGCGTCTTCGCGCGCTCCGCCGGCGTGTAGGCTTCGGTCAGTAAGGTGGTGGCGCCGACATAGAGAAAATTCCAGCCGATGCCGAGCAGCATGAGGGCCGCCCAGAACTGCATCACATCAATCCCCGAGAGCGCGATCGCCGCGCAGAGGCAAAGCAGCACGACGCCGCAGAACATGACGCGCAGCACGCCGAACCGGCCGATGAGATGACCGGTGACGAAGCTCGGCGCATACATGCCGAGCGCATGCCATTGAATGACGAAGGCCGCGCTCTCGAAAGAAAGCTGGCATTGCAGCATGGCGAGCGGCGTCGCGGTCATCACCAACGACATGACGCCGTAAGCGATCATGCCGGCGGGCGCCGCGAGGTAGAAAGCCGGCTGACGCATGATCGACGCCAGTGACCGAGCGGACCCCGCCACCGCAGGCAAGGCGCGCGGGATATCGATGAATCGGATCATCAGCATACTCGTCGCGCAAAGGGCGAAGATGACGAGATAGCATCCGGCGAAGAGAACGGGATCGAAGAGGCTGCGCGACCATTTCGCCGCTTCGGGCCCGAACACGGCTGCGACGACGCCGCCGGCAAGGACAAGCGAGATCGCTCTGCTGCGTAGCCTTGGGCTCGTCGTATCGGCAGCGGCGAATCGGTAATAGGCGACGAAGCCGTTGTACGAGCCGAGCAGCATCGTGCCAAGACAGAACAGCGCGAATGAGGCGGAGAAGATGGCGGAGGTCGCGACCGCGGCCCCCGTGGCGCCGATCGCCGCACCGATCGTGAAGCCGTTCCGGCGGCCGAAACGGCCCATGAGCAGCGATGCGGGGATGACGGCGAGCATCGTCCCCGTCATCTGCAATGCGGTCGGCAAGGTCGACCATGATTTATCGACAAGCAGCGAGTAGCCGACCAGTGCGGCCGTCGTCGAGAGGATGTTGTTGCCGGTCATCGCGAGCGCTTGGCAGAGCGCCAGGAGGGCGATGTTTCTCGCGCCGGACGCGGCGCTCGGTGATCTCAGCATCTGCCCTGAATGTCTCCGCTCGCGGCAATCACGGCTTGCGCGGCCGTTCGAACGCTTGCTGCACCAGAACCTCGTGGACGAAGCCGGGGCCGAGGATCCGATCGCTGGTCGCCTGGAGGCGCTCTTTGACCGCGACCGCATCGAGCGGGCGCGCGCTTTCCTTGTGTTGATCGATGAAGGTGTAAAGCTCGGTGATGAAGGCGTCGCGAAGCCTGATACGGCTGGGCTCGAGCTCGGCTTCTGTTTTGCCCTTCTCCAACTCCAGCACGACGACGACGCCGGCGGTGCGCGTTACGCGATTTCCCTCGACGATCGGCAGGATGATGGGCCGCATCTGAACGTAGGTCGGCGCCTCGATGGCTGGGCCCTTCTCTTCCTTGCTAGTGTTAGGCTTGGCATGCTGCGCCACGGCACCATGAGCGACGAGAAGGAGTGCCGCCGCCACGGCAGAGGCGCGCGCCGCTCCGCCGATGCGGCGCAGCTCAAAAATGCCGAAAACCCTGAGCCCCAAGGTGGATCTCCCGTCCCGCGCCGTCGCGGATGTGAACGCCCTCTCCGGCTTCGATCAGACCGATCCGAGTTAGTGGCAGATCCAGGGTCCGCGACAGTTTCGCCAGAACCCTGGCTTTCGCGCGCGGTGCGGCGAAGACCAGTTCATAGTCGTCGCCGCCGGACAGGACAAGCGCCAGCAATTCGGGATGGTCGGTCACCGCATGCCGCCCCGCCGGCGAGAGCGGCACGTGCTCGGCCTCGATGATGGCGGCGACCGCTGACACATTGCAAAGATGGCCAAGATCGGCCGCCAGGCCGTCCGACACGTCAAGCATGGCGTGGGCGATGCCGACAAGACCGGCACCGAGCGAAAGGCGCGGGCGCGGCAGATGATAGCGGTCGGCAAGGAACGCGCGCTCTTCTGCGGAAAGATCGGTCAACTCGCCGCGCTTGACGCGCAATCCAAGCGCGGCGTCGCCGATCGTGCCCGATACCCAGACATCGTCGCCGGGTTTGGCGCCGCGGCGCAGGATCGCGGTTCCGGCGGCGATGGTGCCGATCGCCGCGATCCCGAGCGTCGCCGGCCCGGGCGTTCCCGAGGAATCGCCGCCGAGCAGGGTCAATCCGAATTCCTGCTGATCGGCGGCGAGCCCTGCCGCGAAGCCGGCGAGCCATTTCTCGTCGCATTGCGGCGGCAGGACGGTCGTCAGGAGATAGCCCAAAGGCGTCGCGCCCTTCGCCGCCAGATCCGACAGATTGACACGCATCAGCTTGCGAGCGACGAGGTCGGGCGGATCGTCCGGAAAATAGTCGATGCCGGCGACGATCGTGTCGGTCTTCAGCACCAATTGCCGGCCGGGCGGCCCGTCGATCAGCGCCACATCGTCGAGGAGGCCGAGCGCCCCCTCGCCCGCGAGCGGGGCGAAGAAGCGCGCGATCCGCTCGAACTCACCGAGGTGCGGAGCTGCCGCCACGGTCCGATCCGAGATCCTCGGCACGCAGCGTCCGCGCCAAGCGATCGAGCACGCCATTCACCATCGCCGGCTCCTTGCCGGCGAAGAAGGCGTGGGCCACGTCGAGATATTCGCTGATGATGACGCGCGGCGGGATGTCGGGACGCGCCACCAGCTCATAGGTGCCGGCTCTGAGGATCGCTCGCAAGACCGTCTCCAGGCGATGGATCGGCCACTCATCGCTCAGTGCCGATGTCAGCATCTCATCGAGCTCGCCCTGGCGCGAGGACGTTCCGCGCACGATGTCGATGAAGAGCGTGCGGTCGGCTTCGCCGTAATGCTCGCCTTCGATCTCTTGCCCGAGGCGGTGCCGAACGAATTCGCCGACCACTGCGTCGATCTCGGCGCTCGCGGGCGCCAGGCGATTGAGCTCGATCTGATAGAGCGCCTGAACGGCGAGGAGGCGTGCGACGCTCCGCCGCTGCGCCGCTGCGGCGCGGATTCGCCCGGGCTGCGGCTCGTCGATCATGAGCGCGAGAGCCCGAACTGGTGCCTGAGCTCGATCATTGCGAGGCAGGCGCGAGCGGCTTCGCCGCCCTTGTTCTTACGGTCGACCTTGGCGCGCGTCAGAGCCTGCGCCTCGCTCTCGACCGTGAGAACGCCGAAACCGATGGCGACGCCGTATTGCAGCGCGAGTTGCTGGAGGCCGCCCGCGCATTCCCCGCAGACATAGTCGTAATGCGTCGTCTCGCCGCGGATGACGCAGCCGAGCGCGACATAACCGTCGAAACGACGGCGGGCATCATGGCCGCGCGCTTCGATCGCGATGCGGATGGCGGCGGGGATCTCGAACGCGCCGGGCACTGTGAAGCGCTCGTAGCTCGCCCCGGCCGCGTCGAGCGCCTGGACGGCGCCCCGGACGAGCTCTTCGGCGATATGCGCGTAATAGGGCGCTTCGACGATCATGACATGCGGCGCGGCGCGCATCGCCTCTCCTACCCACCCGTGCGGGCGCGGACGAGCGGCGCGATGCGCCGCTCCTCGACGACGGTGAGGCCGTAGCCCACGAGGCCGACGATCGTACGATGCGTATTGGACAGCAGGATCATTTCGCGCACGCCGAGATCGAGCAGGATCTGCGCGCCGACCCCGTAGTCGCGCAGCTCTGGCCCGGCATGGCCGTCTTCGCCCAACCCGCGCAACCGGTCGAGAAGGCTCGTCGGCGAGGCCTCGCGCAAGAGCACGACGACGCCGCGCCCGGCCGCCGCGATCATCTCCATCGCGTCGTGGAGAACGCCGCCGCGGCCGCCCGCGCTCGAGCCGAGCACGTCGTCGAGCACGTTGAGGGCGTGCATGCGGACGAGAACGGGCCCCGGCGTCGCAATGTCGCCCTTCACCAGCGCAACGTGCTCCACATACGCCACCTTGTTGACGTAGATATGCATCTGGAAGCGGCCGCCATACTTGCTGTCGAACACCGTCTCGAGCTTTTTCTCGACGATCCGGTCATGGCGGCGGCGATATGCGATGAGATCGGCGATTGTCGCGATCTTGAGACCGTGGAACTGGGCAAAGCGCACAAGATCGGGGCGGCGCGCCATCGTGCCGTCGTCATTCATGATCTCGCAGATGACGCCCGACGAGTTGAGGCCGGCGAGCCGTGCGATGTCGACCGCCGCCTCGGTATGACCGGTGCGGACGAGAACGCCGCCGTCGCGCGCCATCAGCGGAAAGATATGGCCGGGCGTCACGAGGTCCTCGGGCCCTTTGGTCGGATCGATCGCCGTCGCCACCGTGCGCGCGCGATCGGGCGCCGAGATGCCGGTCGTCACGCCTTCGCGCGCCTCGATCGAGACGGTGAAGGCGGTTCTGAGGCGCGAGGCGTTCTGCTGCGGCATCAAGGGCAGCTTCAGATGCTCGACGCGCTCGCGCGGGAGGGCGAGGCAAATGAGCCCGCGCCCGTACTTGGCCATGAAGTTGATCGCCTCGGGTGTCGCCATCTGCGCTGGGATGACGAGATCGCCCTCGTTCTCGCGATCTTCGTCGTCGACGAGGATGAACATCCGGCCGTTGCGCGCCTCCTCAATGACTTCCTCGATCGGTGAGGTGACTTCGATGAAGCTCATGGCTCGACCCTTGCTGCGATCGTCGGTGAAGCGGGTCTGCGCTTCGCCCTGCCGCCGCCTTGACTAGCGCGTTCGCGCCGATCGATGCAAGCCGCGCCGCACCTCATCGGGCCTCCGGCGCCAGCAGGCGGGCGACATAGCGCGCCAGAACGTCGATCTCGAGATTGACCTTGTCGCCGATCTGCGCCGCCCCGAAGGTCGTGCAGGTCTGGGTGTGGGGAATGATGTTGACGCCGAAACGCTGACCTTCGACCTCATTGACGGTAAGGGAGACGCCGTCGAGCGCAACCGAGCCTTTGGACGCGATCGAGCGAGCAAGGTTTGCCGGAACCTCGAAGACGAAACGGACGGAATCGCCCTCGTTTCGCCGCTCGAGGATCTCGGCGACGCCGTCGACATGGCCGAGAACGATATGGCCGCCGAACTCGTCGCCGAGCCGCAGGGCGCGTTCGAGGTTGATCGGCGTGCCGGGCCGCCACGCGCCGATCGTCGTCTTCGCCAGGGTTTCGACCGAGACGGTGGCGGCGAACCAGCCCTCGCCCTTGTCGACGACGGTGAGGCAGACACCGGAGCAGGCGATCGACGCGCCGATTGCGACCTCCGACATGGCGTAGCGCGTCGTGACGACAAGCGTCGCGTCGCCGCCGCCCCGAACGCTGCGAACCTCGCCGAGGTCGGTGATGATGCCGCTGAACATGACCTTTAGATTATGTGGCGCGGCGATATGTTTCCAGCACGTCGTCGCCGAGTTCGTCGATCGCGGTCCGCGCGAAGCCTGGAGCCGCGGCAAGGGCCTCGAGACCGAAGGGCGCGATCGCCGGCACGCCATCGCCGCCGATGAGGCGGGAAGCGCGAAACCAGGCGAGGCGGTCGACGAGCCCATGGCGCAGCAGCGATGCCGCCAGCAAGGAACCGCCCTCGACGAGGATGCGCGTCAGCCCGCGCGCGCCCAGCGCGCGAAACGCCGCGCCCATGTCGATGCCGGCGCCTTCATCCGCAGCGACCTCGATGAGCTCGACGCCGCAGGCGCGGAAGGCCTCCTGGCGGATTTTGTCGCCGTGCCGCAGCGTGAAGAACCAGGTCGGCACCTGGCGTGCCTCGGCGACGATCCGCGCCGTCAGAGGGACGCGCAGGCGGCTGTCGACGACGAGGCGCACCGGCGAGCGATGCTCCAATCCGGGGAGACGACAGGTGAGGAGCGGATCGTCGCGCAACGCGGTATTGCCGCCCACCATCACGCCATCATGGAAAGCGCGCAGCAGATGCGCACGCTCGCGCGCCAAGGGGCCGGTGATCCACCGGCTCTCGCCCGAATGCGTCGCGATTTGGCCGTCGAGCGTTGTCGCCAGCTTCAAGGTGACGAGCGGCCGACCCTCGCGCATGCGCATGAGGAAGCCGGCGTTGAGCTCGGCCGCCTCGGTGGCGCAAAGGCCGGTCTCGACGACGATGCCCGCATCGCGCAGGCGGGCGATCCCTTGGCCGGAGACACGCGGATCGGGATCCTCGATCGGCACGACGACGCGAGCGACCCCGGCGGCGATCAGCGCATCGGTGCAGGGCGGCGTCTTGCCCCAATGGCAGCACGGCTCGAGGCTGACATAAGCGGTGGCGCCGCGCGCCGCCGCACCGGAGCGAGCCAGCGCCTCGGTCTCGCCATGCGGCCGCCCGCCGGGTTGCGTCCAGCCGCGGCCGACGACGCGTCCTTCCTTGACGACAACGCAGCCGACCGCCGGATTCGGCCACACCTCGCCGAGGCCGCGCCGCGCCAGGGCGATCGCCGCCCGCATATGCGCCGTGTCATCCATTTTCGCACTAGTCGCTGTCGGCGTTGATCCGGCCGACGAACTCGCCAAAATCCTTGGCCTCGCGGAAATTGCGGTAGACCGAGGCGAAACGGACATAGGCCACCTGATCGAGGCTGGCGAGCGCCTCCATGACGAGGCCGCCGACGACCTCGCTCGGAATCTCGCTCTCGCCGGAGCTCTCGAGCTGGCGGACCATCGAATTGATGACGCGCTCGACGCGTTCGGGCTCGACCGGCCGCTTGCGCAGGGCGACATAGATCGAGCGGGCAAGCTTGTCGCGATCGAAGGGTTCGCGCTGCCCCCCTTTCTTGACGACCGTGAGCTCGCGGAGCTGCACCCGCTCGAAGGTGGTGAAGCGGGCGGCGCAATTGGGACAGAAGCGGCGCCGACGGATCGCCGCGCGATCGTCGGTCGGCCGCGAATCCTTCACCTGAGTATCGTCGAAACCACAAAACGGGCAGCGCATCGTTCCCTCCCTGCGACGCTCTCCTAGCTCAGCCGGTCACGCGCGAGATGCCCGCGCGAGACACCGGCCGGCAAGGTGCAGCGGCGAATGTTCCTAGCCTCATGACAAGGTCGAATAAATCGGAAAGCGCTCGCACAAGGAATGCACCTCGTCGCGGATCCGCCGCTCGGTCGCCCCGCCATCGTTCCGGCCGTGCGCCGCTGCATCGAGCACCGCTGCGATCATCCGGCCGACTTCGCGGAACTCGGCCGTGCCGAAACCGCGCGTCGTCGCAGCCGGCGATCCAAGACGGACGCCCGAGGTCACGGTCGGCTTTTCCGGATCGAAGGGAATGCCGTTCTTGTTGCAGGTGATGCCGGCGCGCCCGAGCGCGGCCTCGGCGAGGTTGCCAGTCAACCCCTTCGGCCGCAAATCGACCAGCATCAGATGCGAATCGGTGCCGCCCGAGACGATCGCGAGGCCGTGCTCGACGAGCGTCGCCGCCAGGACGCGGGCATTGTCGAGCACCGCCTTGGCATAGGTCTTGAACGCGGGCTGCAATGCCTCGCCGAAGGCTACCGCCTTGGCGGCGATGACGTGCATGAGAGGGCCGCCCTGCAAGCCGGGGAAAACCGCGCTGTTGATCTTGTTGCCGATCTCGCGATCTTGGCTGAGGACCATGCCGCCGCGCGGCCCGCGCAATGTCTTGTGCGTTGTCGTCGTCACGACATGAGCGTGCGGCAGAGGGCTGGGGTAGACGCCGCCGGCGACGAGCCCCGCGACGTGCGCCATGTCGACCATGAAGTAAGCGCCGACCTCGTCGGCGATGCGGCGGAAGCGCGCGAAATCAATGATTCGCGGATAAGCGGAACCGCCGGCGATGATGAGCTTCGGGCGCCTCTCCTTGGCGACGCGCTCGATTTCGTCGAAATCGATGAGGGCGTCGTCGCGGCGAACGCCGTAGGTCACCGCTTGAAACCATTTTCCCGAGAGGTTGGGGCCGGCGCCGTGCGTCAGGTGACCGCCGGCGGCAAGCGACATGCCCAAGATCGTGTCGCCCGGCTTCAAGAGCGCGAGGAAGACGGACTGGTTCGCCTGCGCTCCGGAATGCGGCTGGACGTTCGCGAAGGCGCAGTCGAAGAGCTTCGTTGCACGTTCGATCGCCAACCGTTCGGCGACGTCGACGAATTGACACCCACCGTAGTACCGGCGGCCGGGATAGCCTTCGGCATATTTGTTGGTCAACACCGAGCCTTGCGCCTCGAGCACGGCGATCGAGACGATGTTCTCCGATGCGATCAGCTCGATCTCGCTCCGTTGGCGACCGAGCTCATCGCGCATCGCCGCGTCGATTTCGGGATCGCGCTGAGCCAGCGTATCGGTGAAGAAGGGTATCGCTCTTTGACCGGATGACATGATGGAGGTCGCGTCCTATCGGCAGGATCGAAGGCGGTCAGCCGAGTTTGGCGACGCGCCTTGCATGGCGGCCGCCCTCGAACGGAGTGGTGAGAAAGTTGACAAGGCAGTCCTTGGCGGTTTCGAGGCCGATGAGCCGGCCGCCGAGAACGAGGACGTTCGCGTCGTTATGCTGACGCGCGAGGCGGGCCGTCAAGCCGTCGTGGCAGAGCGCGGCGCGCACGCCGGGATGGCGATTGGCGGCGATCGACATGCCGATCCCGGTGCCGCAGACGAGAATGCCGCGCGGCGCGCGCTCTTCTCGGAGGGCGGCGACGAGAGCACCGGCGCAGTCTGGATAGTCGACCGATTCGCCGGACATCGCGCCAAGATCGAGGACTGCGAGCCCGCGCTCGCGCAAGATCGGCACGAGGGCCGCCTTCAGCTCGAAGCCGGCGTGGTCCGCGGCAAGTGCGATCGTGTTGGAGACCATCGTTTCGGGCATCGGCTCCAGCCATCATCCAGGAAATGACAATACCAGATATCGGCGCCCGCTGTCAGGCCCACACAACGGGTCGGAGGCCGAACCTGTTCGCGACTCAAGTCAAGCGTAGCACCGCCGATCACAAGATGAGTGCTCGATTGATTGCAGTGTTACCTTGCCGATTCTGTATTTCTGGTGGCTGAAGGTCGGCTTCGATTGTTCGGGCACGACAGAGATCAAGACCCGTCAGGCATCCGCCGCAATCCGACAAGACGACCGCTCGCACTGTTCGAAGTCGGCAACTGTCGAATACTCTCGACAAAAGGTTTCCGATTGACAGGCTTAAATTGCTCTGCAATCATCGCCGTAGTTCTCGCAATTAACGAATTAACCAAGGCGACGAGATAATGGTCGATTTGACAACAAACGAAAAAATTTCGGAGGAAGAGCTGTTGCGCATGACGGCAGATGTGGTTGCCGCCTATGTCAGCAATAACGCACTGCCGACGGCGCAGCTGGCCGAGGTCATCAACACAGTCTTCACGTCGCTGCGCGCGCTCGACAATCAGCCGCCGGAAGCGAAGGCCGAGCCGCTCAAACCGGCGGTACCGATCCGCAAGTCGATCACGCCGGATTTCCTGATCTGCCTCGAAGACGGCAAGAAGCTGAAGATGCTGAAGCGGCATCTGCGCTCCACCTACAATCTGACCCCCGACGAGTATCGCGCCAAATGGAGCCTGCCACCCGACTACCCGATGGTGGCGCCGAACTACGCCGCGCAACGTTCTGCCTTCGCCAAGAAGATCGGATTGGGCCGCGGCACCGGACGACAGACCGGCCGGCGGGGCGGCAAGAAGTAACGACAGCCAGACAGCGCCGGGACGAACCGCACCACCGCATCCCTAGGGACGCGGTGGTTCTTCATGCGCGTCCCTCGATGCCGGACGTGCGACGATTACTTCGATCGGCGTCGGATTGAAGCCATTTGCCGGATTGTGCACCTGGGGACAATTGGAGATGACGGCGAGCGCGTCCATCTCCGCCCGCAGATCGACGAGATCGCCCGCCTTCGACCGACCGTCGGCGATCGCCATGCCACCGTCGGGCGTTACCGGCACATACATGAAGAAATTGACGTTGGCGACGATGTCCTTGCGGCCGAGCCCGAACTTCTCGAGGCCGCGCAGGAAATTGTCGCGGCAGTTCGGCGTGTCGCGGACGCCGTAGCGGACGAGATTGCTCTCGCTGCTGCAGCAGCCGCCGATCGTGTCGTGCAGGCCGCAACTGTCGCGCACGATCGTGAAGAGCGCGTTGCCCAAGCCGGAATAGAGCGTGGTGCCTTGGCCGAGAAAGATCGAGCCGCCGATCTTCATCGTGTCGGCAGCATTATAGCGCTCGCTTGGATCGGCAGCGTTGTAGCAAAGGAAATCGACCGCTTGGCGGCCCTCGAGATCGACGATGCGCAGAATATTGCCGCGCTCGACGATCGCCGACCAATGTCCGCCTGGAGCGACAACCGTGTCCTCGACGATCTCGCCAAGGAGCGGTGAGAGCTTCGCGCTGGCATCCATCGCGGTCTCCCATCCTGGACAGAGAGCCGGCCCGACGGGTTTTCCCGCCGGGCCGGTTATCATGCGCTATACGAACAGATTACGACTTGATCTGCGCGTACTGGCCGTCATGCCATTTGTACCAGACGTACTCGCTGTTCGAGACGTCGCCCTTGTCGTCATACTGCAACTTGCCGATCACGGTGTCGATCGCCTTGCCGTGGATCTGCGCCGCGACCTTCTGGGGATCGAACGAGTTGGCAGCCTTGACTGCAGCCGCCCAGACTTGGAAGGCGGCGTAGGTGTAAAGGGTGTAGCCCTCCGGTTTGTAGCCGGCCTTGGTGAATTTCTCGACCACTGCCTTCGCCGCCGGGTTAGCGATCGGATCCGGCGCGAAGGTCATGATGAGGCCTTCCCCGGCAGGGCCGGCGATCTTCCAGAACTCATCGGTGACGAGCGCATCTTCCGAAACGAATTGCGCGCCGAAACCTTGTTCGCGTGCCTGCTTGATGAGCAGGCCCGTCTCGGTGTGATAGCTGCCGACATAGACGACGTCGATGCCCATCTGCTTCATCTTGCTGACGAGCGCGGTGAAGTCCTTGTCGCCCTTCTGGAAGGAATCGTAGAGCGCTTCCTGCATGCCCGCGGCATTCATGTTCTTCTTGGTTTCGTCCGCAATGCCCTGGCCGTATGGGGTCTTGTCGTGCAGGACGGCGATCTTCTTGCCCTTGTACGTCGCCGCGAGGAACTTGCCGGCAACGACGCCCTGGATGTCGTCGCGACCGCAGCTCCGGAATACCGTCTTCCATCCCTTTGCCTTCGCCTCGTCGGTGAGACGCGGGTTGGTTGACGCCGGCGTGATCTGCAGGATGTTGTTCTCGACGTAGACCGCCGATGCCGGGATCGAGACGCCCGAGCAATAGTGACCGGCGACGAACTGAACCTTCTTCTGGACGAATGAGTTCGCGACCGGCAAGGCCTGCTTCGGCTCGCACTGATCGTCGCCGATCTCGAGCTTGAGCTTCTTCCCGAGCAAGCCGCCGGCGTCGTTGATGTCGGCGACTGCCTGCTCGGCACCGCGCTTCATCTGTTCGCCGAACACGGCATCGCCGCCGGTCATCGGACCAGCCGTCGCGACGACGACGTCCTGAGCTTTCGCGGTGGCGATGCTCAGCGCTGTCGCCGCAACCGCGGCGAGCAATACTAACGAGTTTCGCTTCATGGACTTCTCCCTGCTAGGACAAAATCATCAGTTGATCGGTGACCAACAAAGCAACACCGATTTGGTTACAAACGCCCCAGTTACCATACCCCCGCTGCCGACACGCTGTCTATTGCCCGTTGCCGGTTGGTTTCGCGCGCCATTCGAACAGACCGGCCCGTACGTAGAGCCAGGGATATTGCATCAGCATCCGCCGCGTCAGCGCGGCGCGATAGGCCAGCAGCATGACGATGACGATATAAGTCGTATCGAGCAGATAACCCCGGAGCGAGAGCAGAGGGCCGCGGAACAGCATCATCTCGAGAAGGCGGTCTGCGACGCCGAGGATGAGGGCGTAGAAGACGTTCTGCCACCACGGTCGCCACATCCGCGCCAGCGCGGTCGCGGCCATGATGGCGACCCAGCCGAAGAGAGCGAGCGTCACGAAGATGAAAACCGACCAGGACACGCTTCCAACCAGCTCCTCGGCGCTCATGGCTTTCCCGTTGCCTCCTCAAACGCCTTCAAGATAGGCCGTGCGAACTTCGTGGTTCGACAGCAACTCCCGGCCGGTTCCCGACATCAGGATCTTTCCGGTCGCCAGGACGTAACCGCGATGCGCGAGACGGAGCGCCTGATTGGCGTTCTGCTCGACAAGCAGGATCGTCGTGCCGGTCTTCTCGTTGATGTCTCGAATCGTCCGGAAAATCTGCTTGACGATCATCGGCGCAAGACCGAGCGACGGCTCGTCGAGAAGCAGCAGGCGCGGCCTCCCCATCAGCGCTCGGGCGATCGCCAGCATCTGCTGTTCGCCGCCCGACAGCGTGCCGCCGCGCTGCGCCTTGCGGTCGCGCAGCAGCGGGAAGATCGTCAGTACCCGCTCGAGATCTTCAGCAAGATAGTTGGGATCGGTTAGGATGGCGCCCATCTGCAGGTTCTCGAGGACCGTCATCCGCGGAAAAATGCGACGTCCCTCGGGCGCTTGGCTGATCCCCGAGCGGATGATCAGGTGGGTCGGCATGCGCGTGATATCTTGCCCATCGAAGACGATGCGGCCGGCCGCCGCCTGCGGCGAGCCGCAGATCGTCATCAGCAAGGTCGATTTGCCGGCGCCATTCGAACCGATCAGCGCCACGATCTCGCCGGTATTGACCTCGAGATCGACCCCCTTCAAGGCTTCGATATGGCCGTAAAAGGTATGAACCCCGGAGATCGTCAGCATCAGTGCGTTCCGCCGATCGCGCCGGCAGCGCCGATTTGCGCGAGGTCCTTCGCCACCTCGGGCGGAAGCTCCTCGTCCTCCTCGGCGCCTAGATAAGCGCGAATCACCACGGGGTCGTTCTTGACCGCCTCGGGCGTCCCGTCCGAGATCTTGCGGCCGTGGTCGAGGACGATGACGTGGTCGGAAATCTTCATGACAACGGCCATGTCATGCTCGATCAAGAGGAGACCGATCTTCTCGTGGTCGCGGATGCGGACGAGAAGCTGGTTCAAATCCTCGGTCTCCCGCGGGTTCAACCCGGCGGCCGGTTCGTCGAGACAGAGAAGGCACGGCTCGGTACACATGGCGCGCGCAATCTCGAGCCGCCGTTGATCGCCGTAGGGCAGCGTCCCGGCATCGTCATCGGCGCGATCCACCAGCCCGATCCGATCGAGCCAATAGCGTGCAAGGTCGACTGCCTTGGCCTCTGCATGGTGGTAGACCGGCATCCCGAAGAGGCCGAGCACGGTGAAACCAGAGGCGCGCATCAGCTTGTTGTGCTGCGCGATGAGCAAATTTTCCAACACCGACATGCGCGGGAAGAGGCGGATGTTCTGAAATGTGCGGGCGACCCGTGCATATTGCGGGATCCGATACCCGTCCATGCGCTCCAGCAGATACTCGGTGCCGTTGGACCGCGTCAGCAACAGCCGCCCGACAGTCGGCTTGTAGAAACCGGTGAGGCAGTTGAAGAGCGTGGTCTTGCCGGCGCCGTTCGGGCCGATGACCGCGGTGATGGCGCAGTCGTTTGCTTCGAAGGACACATCGTCGACGGCAACGAGACCACCGAAGCGCATCGTGACATGCTCGACTTTAAGCAGCGGCATCGTGGTCATCATGCTTTCTCCCTGACGGGAGCGCCGAAGCCGCTGGTTCGGATGGGCTTGGCGAGCCTGATTGTTGGATCGCGATGCGCGAGAAGTCCCTGCGGCCTCCACACCATGACGGCGACCATCAGCCCGCCGAAAGCGAGCATGCGGAAGGCGGCGAGGTCGCGGAACCATTCGGGTCCGCCGATCAGCACGATCGCCGCGAGGACCACGCCGATCTGGCTCCCCATGCCGCCAAGCACGACGATCGCGAGAATGACGGCGGATTCGAGGAAGTTGAAGCTCTCCGGGCTGATGAAACCCTGGCGGGTTGCGAAGAACGAGCCGGCAAAACCCGCGAACATGGCGCCGATGGCGAAGGCCGTCAGCTTCGTATTGCGCGGATTGACGCCGAGCGCACGGCAGGCGATCTCGTCCTCGCGCAGCGCCTCCCAAGCCCGGCCGATCGGCAGTTTACGGATGCGGAGCGTGAACCAGTTTGTGATCAGGGCGAGCAACAGGATGATGTAGTAGAGCCAGATCACCCGGTGGATCGGCGAGAAGTCGAGACCGAAAAATGCGCTGAACGAGGTGACGCCCTCGGGCGCCGACGGGGTGAAGGGCATCCCGAAGAAGCTCGGCCGCGGAATATTGCCGATGCCTTTGGCGCCCTCCTTGAGCAGACCGATATCGGGCCCATTGAGCAGGACGAGGCGGATCATCTCGCCGAAGCCGAGCGTTACGATCGCGAGATAGTCGCCGCGCAAGCGTAGGACCGGGAAGCCGAGCAGGATGCCGAACGTCGCGGCGCAGGCGCCGGCGACCGGCAGCGCTTCCCAAAAATTGAGACCGAATTGCAGCGACAGCAGCGCGTAGGAATAGGCGCCAACTGCGTAGAAGGCTACGTAACCGAGATCGAGAAGGCCAGCGAGGCCGACGACGACGTTGAGGCCCCAGCCGAGCATCGTGTAGGTCAGGATCAGGATCCCGACATCGACGAGGCGCTGGTCGGCGAAGGGCATGAAGGGCATGAGAATGGCGAAGGCGACGGCGACCGGGCCGAGATAGCGGCCGAACCGACCGAACAGCGTCAGCACCGCCTTGATCGGAAGTCCCGCTTTCGCCCGGGCCGCCTCGTTCTTGGCCGCCGCATCCTGGCGAAGCACCACCCACGCACGGATGGCAATGATCGTCGCGGCGAGCCAAGTCAACCAGCCGAGGGCCGGCCGATCGATCGGCACGAGCTCGAGCACGTTGTTTGCAAGCCAGAGCACGCTCAGCGACCCGGTGATAGCAAGCACCGGGCGGGCGAGCCCGGTTGTGGTCAGGTTGAGCAGCAACCGGCCGACGGCAATGACGGCGACCGCGTAGAGCAGCTCGCCGAAGCGGAATTCCAATTCGATCTGGGTCGTGCGATCGACTGTTTTGAAACCAACCAGCGGCAGGGCGAGCGCTGCCGAAATCAGCCCGACGAGCACTGCATCCTTGAGCATCTCGGGCATTGAGCGGAGGTTCTTCTCCTGCATCGACGACACCTGCTCAAACCTTCTCGATATCGGGTTTGCCGAGCAACCCGGACGGTCGGAAGATGAGGACGAGGACCAGCACCGCAAAGGCGGCGACGTCCTTGTACTCGGTGCTGAAATAGGCCGAATAGAAGACCTCGATGAGGCCGATGAGAAGCCCGCCCAGCATGGCGCCCGGCAGCGACCCGATCCCGCCGAGAACGGCCGCCGAGAATGCCTTGATGCCGGCGAGGAACCCGACGAAGAAATCGATGATGCCGTAATACATCAGCCAGGTCATGCCGGCGACCGCGGCGAGCGCCGCGCCCATGACGAAAGTCAGCGAGATGGTGCGGTCGACATTGACGCCGAGCAGTCGCGCCATCTTCATGTCCTGCTCGCAGGCCCGCTGCTGCCGACCCAGCGAAGTCCGCGCGATGAGCAGCGAAAAGCCCGCCATCAGCACCGTTGTCACGATGATGATGACCACCTGCATGTAACCGAGCTTGACCGTGAAACCAGTGGCGCTGGTCAACAACTCGACACCGCCGGAGATGATCGGCTTCAGCGCCTTGTTGCGCGCTCCCTGGAGAAGCTGGACGTAGTTCTGCAGGAAGATCGACATGCCGATCGCCGAGATGAGCGGCGCCAAGCGATTGGAGTTGCGCAGCGCCCGATACCCCAAACGCTCCACCGCCCAGCCGTGGAGCCCGGTGAACAGCATCGCCATCAGGAGCATCGTCGCCAGAGCGAGCGGCACCCAGGTGAGCCCCAGATATCCCAGAATGAGGAAGGTGATGATCGACACGAAACCGCCGATCATGAAGATCTCGCCATGGGCAAAGTTCACCATGCCGAGAATGCCGTAGACCATCGTGTAGCCGATGGCGATCAGTCCGAACATGGCCCCCAAGGTGAGGCCATTGATGAGCTGCTGGAGAAAATATTCCATTCCGCGACGAGCTACCCTTCCCCGGTCGGCCACTCGATCCGTTTCCGGTCGCGGCCCTTTGCTATTGCCTTCAAGCCTAGCGCATGCGCGAGCAGAGCCGCAAGGCGCGTCCCGGCCGGTCGCGCTGAAAGATCCGCCCCTCGGCGACCCTCCCGCGCGACCTTGACGAGCGCAGAAAGGGTTACTACCCGTGCATGCCCCCTCGATGCAACGAATTTGTCATGCGAGGTTTGCAAATCCCCGTGACGCGTGCCGAGAAGCGTGATTCCGCGCGCCGCCAATGCTACACCATCGGGCGACCTTGAATGACGCACCGAGGATCAGACCGCGCGATGACTCCGCCCCAGGCCGCCGCGAAAGCGACTTTCGATTGGCAGGACCCGCTCCTTCTCGACGACGCGCTCAGCGGGGAGGAACGCCTCCTGCGCGATACCGTGCGAGATTTTTGCCAGGACAAGCTGATGACCCGCATTCTTGCGGCCAATCGGCACGAGCGCTTCGACCGCGAGATCATGAACGAGATGGGTGCGCTCGGCCTCCTAGGCTCGACCATCGAGGGCTATGGCTGCGCCGGCATCAACTACGTGAGCTACGGCCTCGTCGCCCGCGAGGTCGAGCGCGTCGACAGCGGCTACCGCTCGGCGATGAGCGTGCAGTCGAGCCTCGTCATGCACCCGATCCATGCCTTCGGCACGGAGGCGCAGCGCCGGAAATATCTCCCGAAGCTGGCGAGCGGCGAATGGGTCGGCTGCTTCGGCCTCACCGAGCCCGACCATGGCTCGGATCCGGCCGGGATGGAGACGCGGGCGCGCAAGGTGCAAGGCGGCTACCTGGTGAAGGGCGCCAAGATGTGGATCACCAACGCGCCCATCGCCGACGTCTTCGTCGTATGGGGGAAAACCGACGATGGCGTCATTCGCGGCTTCATCCTCGAACGGGGAATGAAGGGGCTCTCGGCGCCGAAAATCGAAGGAAAATTCTCGCTGCGCGCCTCGGTCACCGGCGAGATCGTCATGGACGACGTCGAGGTGCCGGAAGACAACCTGTTGCCCGGCGTCACCGGCCTCAAAGGCCCCTTTTCCTGTCTCAACAACGCGCGTTACGGCATCTCCTGGGGCGCGCTCGGCGCCGCCGAATTCTGCTGGCACGCAGCGCGGAACTATACGCTCGAGCGCAAGCAGTTCGGCCGGCCGCTGGCATCGAACCAGCTCATCCAGAAAAAACTCGTCGACATGCAGACCGAAATCACGCTCGGGCTCACCGCGTGCCTCCGCCTCGGCCGCCTCAAGGACGAAGGCCGCGCGGCGCCCGAGATGATCTCTCTGTTGAAGCGCAACAATTGCGGCAAGGCGCTCGATATCGCGCGGGTCGCCCGCGACATGCATGGCGGCAACGGCATCTCGGACGAGTACCACGTCATCCGTCACGTCATGAATTTGGAAGCGGTCAACACTTATGAGGGCACGCACGACATCCACGCCCTCATCCTCGGCCGCGCCCAGACCGGGATCGCGGCGTTCGGTTGACGGGAACTCCTCGGCCAATAATCGTAATTATCGATCGATACAAGCGGAAAGGGCCGGCCTCTGCAGGCCGGCCCCGAAAATCTGTATTCTTACGGCGCGCTCAAGCCGCCGGCGTGAAAGCCGTGGGACGTTGCAACAGATCGCTGGCCCTCGTCCAGAAACGCTCGAGCCGCTTCATCGCGACGCAGGCGGCCTGAAGGTCCTCTGGCTTGATTTGGGTCTGACCAAGCATCCCGATATGGCGGTCATGCATGACATTCAGCTTGTCGCGCAGCGCCTTGCCCTTGTCGGAGAGGCGGACGTGGATCGAGCGGCGATCGTGCTCGGAGCGCTCCTGCACGAGATAGTCGTTTTCGACCATCTTCTTGACGTTGTAGGAGACGTTCGAACCAAGATAGCAGCCGCGCAGCGTGAGCTCGCCGACCGTCATCTCGGCATCGCCGATGTTGAAGAGGATGAGGCCCTGCACGTTGTTGATGTCATGCACACCGATTCCGTCGAGCTCGAGCTTGACGATCTCGAGAAAGTGCCGGTGCAGCCGCTCGATCAATCCGATCGTCTCCAGATATTCGGCCTTCATGTCTCGCCCCATCCTTGCAAACTTGTCGCTAAGTCTGGGCGATGACCGTTAAAATTTCGCTTAGATCCCGGTTCCCCGGGCCGCGAACCGACCCGATCTGTGTGTCATTTCCTGGCAACGCGCGGGAGAATATGGTTAACGGCGCACTAAGCGCCGGCCGCTCGCGGAAACCGGGCCGCGGCCTCGATATCGTCGAGGTCGAGGGTATTTCGGACATATTGCCGGCTGGCGTCTCGAAAGGGTTGAAAGTCCCACGGATGATGGGCACCGACCTTGAGCGCCGCAGTGACAAGGTGACGGCGGCGCTGGCTCGCGATCACCTCTTGCGTCAGCCGCGCCAGGTCCCACCGCCCCGCTGCCTCTTCGCGCCATTGCCGCAACGCCGCGGCGGCCGAAGGCTCGGCCGCGAGGTTCACCAACTCATCCGGGTCCGTTGAGAGATCGTAGAGCTGATCGGGGTCGCACGGAGCATGGACGAATTTGTGCCGCCCCCGGCGAATCATGACGATCGGCGCGATCGCCCCTTCCGCGAGATATTCGCCGAACACCTCGTCATGACCGCCGCTGCCGTCGAGATGCGGCACCAGGCTTCGGCCATCGAGATCAAGCATTTCGGGCGGCGCCCCGCCGTCGCCGGCGAGCTCGACCAGGGTCGGGAGGATGTCGACGAGAGAGACGGAGGCGGCGACGCGGCGCGGCCTGAAACGGCCCGGCGCGTGAATGACGAGGGGCACGCGGCATGCGCCCTCGAAGAAGCTCATCTTGTACCAGAGTCCCCGCTCGCCGAGCATGTCGCCGTGATCGGCGAGGATGACGATGATGGTGTCATCGGCGAGCCCGGTTTCCGCAAGGGTCCGGTGGAGCAGTCCGATCTGGTCATCGACATAGGAGATGGCGCCGTAATAGGCGCGGCGCGCATTGCGCACCTGCTGCGGGGTGAGCCGCGCCCGTTCCATGTCGCAGACGTGACGGAGCCGCCGCGAATGCGGGTCGAGCTGGTCCGGCGCCAGGGTGACGCGCGGCAGCTCGATCTCCTCGTCTCGGTAGCGGTTCCAATACTCTGCTGTGATCGCGTAGGGGTCGTGCGGATGGGTCATCGAGACGACGAGGCAGAACGGCCGATCACGGTCGGTTCGCGCGATGTCGAAGAGGCGGCGGCGCGCGGCGAACACGACCTCATCGTCGAAATCGAGCTGATTGCTGCGAATGCACGGCCCCGCTTCGATGACCGAGCTCATGTTGTGGTACCAGCTCGGCCGCTCCTCGAAATGCTCCCAATCGGGCGTCCAGCCGAAATCCGCGGGATAGATGTCGGTCGTCAGGCGCTCCTCGAAGCCGTGCAGCTGGTCGGCGCCGCAGAAATGCATCTTGCCGGAGAGGACCGTCTGGTATCCGGCGCGGCGCAGGTGATGGGCGAAGGTCGGGATTTCCGCCGGAAATTCGGCGGCGTTGTCGAAACCTCCGGTCTTCGAGGGGAGCAGCCCCGAGAGGAAGGCATAGCGCGAGGGCGCGCATAAGGGACTGTTGCAATAGGCGGAATCAAAGATGACGCCGGCGGCGGCGAGCGCATCGATGTGCGGCGCCTTGACGATTTTGCGCCCATAGGCCGGCAATGCACCGGGCGCCATCTGATCGGCCATCAAGATGAGGAAGTTGGGGCGTCGCGACGACACCGCGGTCAACTCCGCCGCCCGGTGAGAAAGCGGAACATCGCCGAGAAATCCTTGGCGCCGGCACCGCCATTCACCATGAGGCCGTAGAGCGCCGCGGCATTGGCGCCGAGCGGCGTCGTCGTCCCCGCCGCTTGCGCCGCCTGCTGCGCGAGGCGCAGATCCTTCAGCATCATCTCGGCGGTGAAGCCGGGCGCGTAGTCGCGATTGGCGGGCGAGGTCGGAACCGGACCCGGCACCGGACAATAGGTCGTCAGCGACCAGCATTGGCCCGAGGATTTCGAGCTGATGTCGAACAGCTTTTGCGCATCGAGGCCGAGCTTCTCGGCGAGCGCGAAAGCTTCGCACACGCCGACCATCGCGATGCCGAGCATCATGTTGTTGCAGATCTTGGCGGCCTGGCCGCTGCCGGCGGGTCCGGCATGGACGATCGTCTTGCCCATGGCGGCGAGAATCGGCTCGGCCCGCGTGAAATCCTTGGCATCGCCCCCGACCATGAAGGTGAGCGTTCCCGCCGCGGCCCCGCCGACCCCGCCCGAAACCGGCGCATCGAGCATGGCGAAGCCGGCATCCGCCGCGGATTTCCCGACGGCGCGTGCCGTCTCGACGTCGATCGTCGAGCAATCGATGAGGAGGGCGCCGGCCCTGGCGCTCGCAAGGAGGCGCCCCTCGCCGGTGTAGACGGAGCGGACATGGGCGCCCGCCGGCAGCATGGTGATGACGGTATCGCCGGATGCCGCCGCCTCGGCGGCGCTCTTCGCGCGCTTGCCGCCGCCCGCTGCGAAGCGCTCGAGCGCCGCCGCGCTCATGTCGAAGCCGATCACCTCGTGCCCCGCCTTGACGAGATTCGCCGCCATCGGCCCGCCCATATTGCCGAGCCCGATAAATCCGATCGCACTCATCGCCTCATGCTCCCGTTTGGCCGTTATCGAAGCGCAGCTCGCGCTCGCCGATCGGCTGGAAATAGAAGGCCACGTCCTCGCGCGTCACCTCGGCAAGGGTAGGAGGCTGCCATTTCGGTGCCTGGTCCTTGTCGACGAGCAGTGCGCGGACGCCTTCGAAGAAATCGTGCCGCGCCATGACGTGTTGAGTCATGCGGTATTCGAGCTTGAGCGCGTCTTCGACATCGAAGCCGGCGCCAAGCGTCAACTGGCGCAAGGTGATCTTGAGGCTGGTCGGCGACGCCTTGGCAATGGCCTCGAGCGCCGTTCTCGCCCATTCGCCCGGTTCCGCCTCGAGCGCGGCGACGATGCCCTCGACCGTGTCTGCGGCAAAGCAGCGGTCGATCGCACCGCGCCGATCGGCAAGCGGCGCCGGCGCCGGCTTCTCGGCGAAATCGGCGATCACGCGATCGACCTGCGATCGCTCTTCACCAGCCCGCCACTCGAGCATCGCCAAGCGTTGGGTCAGCGCGCCGAGCCGCTCGCTCGGCACGTAATGCGTGACGAGACCGCAATAGAGCGCATCCGCCGCCTTGAGGCGCACGCCGGAAAGCGCGAGGTAGCGGCCGATCCTGCCGGGGCAGCGATTGAGGAAGTGGGTGGCGCCGATATCGGGAAAGAGCCCGATCGCGGTCTCCGGCATGGCAAAGAGGAAACGTTCGGTCGCGATGCGGTGAGAGCCATGCACCGAAACGCCGACACCGCCGCCCATCGTGATGCCGTCGACGAGCGCGATGTAGGGTTTGGGAAAGCGGTAGACGCGCTGGATGAGGCAATACTCCTCGCGGAAAAAATCGGCGGTGAGCCCGCTCGTCCGCCCGCGTCCCGCCTCAAAGATCGCCCGCACGTCGCCGCCGGCGCAGAAGGCGCGGCCGCCGGCGCCGCGGATGAGGACGGCGCGCACCGCCGGATCCTTGCCCCAGGCGAGGAGGTCGGGGTCGAGCGTCCGATACATCCCGAGGGTCAGCGTGTTGAGCGCCTTCGGCCGGTTGAGGGTGACGAGAGCCAATCCGCCCTGGCGCTCGAGGAGGATTTCGTCGGTGGCGGCGCTGGTGTCGGGCATGTCTCTCCGGAGGGGCTTCACGCACCGAGCAGGCGGCGCGTGATGATGATGCGGATGATCTCGTTGGTGCCTTCGAGGATCCGGTGGACCCGGACGTCGCGCGGACGGCGCTCGATCGGATAGTCCTTGAGGTAGCCGTAGCCGCCACGAAGCTGCAGCGCTTCGACCGGGAAGATCCGCTCCTCGTCCCGACGCGCGGCATGCGGCACGAGCTGGCTCGCGGCAAAACCGCGAGCCAGCTCCTCGAATGCGCGCTGCTCCTCGCTTAGTTGGAAATCCATCGACCGTCTCGCGATGCCGGTCCGGCAATCATAGTCGCCGGTGGCGGCGCCAGCAACGCGGGCGGCTGGCAACGCCGATGCAGACATCGGTGTTCTCAACTGATAGTTTTAGCGCGTCAGAGGTCCGGGGGGACAATGACCGATCTTGAGCCGGAGGCGCGTCATCCGCTGCTGCGGAGTTTGCGTGACTTGTGGGAAACTAAACGCGGCGCGCGTCCGATGCCGGCCAGGGCCGATTTCGACGTGCTGGAGCTCAAGGATTGGCTCGGCAATCTCATGCTGATCGAGGTACTGGAAGAGGGCCGCGGATTCCGCTATCGCCTCTATGGCAGCACCCTCGCCTCCTATTACGGCTACGATCTCACCGGCAAGACGACCGATGCGGTCGCTGCCGAGCTTCGCGAAACCGTGCATGCCGAATATCATCTCGCCTATTCCGAGCGCCGACCGATCGTCGTCGAGCATGAGCGCGCCGTCCATCACGCCAAGAAAATGGTGACGAAGATGATCCTGCCGTTGTCGGCGGACGGCATCGCCGTGAACATGCTGCTCGTCGCCGTATATCCCGACTGAGGGTGCGGCAGCAAAGCCCACCACGGCGGCAGCGCATTGTCACTCCCCCGGCCGACGCATATGATCGCGGAGTTTCCCGGCCGGCGCGACCAGAACCGCGACCGGACGTTCTTGTTCGCCTCATCGCGCCGGTGATGCCGTGACCCCCAAAGCCCTCTCCTCGCTTGCCGCCTACCCGCGAATCCGCCTCCGCCGCAACCGACGCGACACGTGGTCGCGCCGGCTCGTCGCCGAGCATGTCCTGACCCCTGCGGATCTTATCTGGCCGGTTTTCGTCGCGGAGGGGATCGACGGGCGCGAGGCGATACCCTCGATGCCCGGCGCCTCCCGCCTCACCATTCCCGCCCTGATCGAGGAGACGGGCCGCGCCGCGGCGCTCGGCATCCCGGTCGTCGCCATCTTCCCGGTGGTGCCGCCCGAGCGCAAGAGCCCCAACGGCGATGACGCGCTCGATCCCGAGAACCTCATCTGCCGCGCCACCGCCGCGGTAAAGCGCGCGCATCCCGAGCTCGGCGTGCTGTGCGACGCGGCGCTCGACCCGTTCACCTCGCACGGGCATGACGGCGTCCTCCGCGACGGCCACGTCGCCAATGACGAGACCGTCGAGATCCTCTGCCGCCAGGCGGTCGTCCAGGCGCGCGCCGGCTGCGACATCATCGCCCCGTCCGACATGATGGACGGCCGCGTCGGCGCCATCCGCGACGCGCTCGACGCCGCGGGCTTCGATCACGTCCGCATCATGTCCTACGCCGCAAAATACGCCTCCGGGTTCTTCGACCCGTTCCGCGACGCGCTCGGCTCGAAGTCATCGCTCGGCACATCGGACAAGCGCGGCTATCAGATGGACTTCGCCAACAGCGACGAGGCCTTGCGCGAGGTCGAGCTCGACATCGCCGAGGGCGCCGACATGGTCATGGTGAAGCCCGGCATGCCCTATCTCGACATCATCCGCCGCGTCAAAGACCGCTTCGCGGTGCCGACCTTCGCCTATCAGGTGAGCGGCGAATACGCGATGCTGAAGGGTGCGATCGAGCGCGGCTGGCTTGCCGAGCGCGTCATCCTCGAAAGCCTCATGAGCTTCAAGCGCGCCGGCGCCGACGGCGTCCTGACATATTTCGCGGTCGAGGCAGCCGAACGGCTGAAGGCCGGCTGAGACACGACCCGACAGACCATCCATCAAGCGGAGGAGCGAGATGCCGTTCGATTTCACGGGCAAACGCGTCGTCGTCGCCGGCGGCAGCCGCGGCATCGGGCGCTCGATCGCGCTCGGCTTCGCGGCTGCCGGCGCCGGCGTCTCGATCTGCGCGCGTGGCGCCGCCGCCCTGAAAGCAACCCGCGCCGAGCTCGGCCGCGCATCGAGGACGGCGCATGCCGAGCCGTGCGATCTCGCCGACGCGGCGGCGGTCGCCCGCTACATCGCCAAAGCGGCGGCAGCGCTGGGCGGCATCGACATCCTCGTCAACAACGCCTCGGGCTTCGGCGCCAGCGACGACGAAGCCGGCTGGGCGGCCGGAATCGCCGTCGATCTCATGGCGACGGTGCGCGCCTCGCATGCGGCGGAGCCCTTTATCGAACAGGCGACCGGCGGCTCGATCATCAATATTTCGTCGATCTCCGGCTATCGACCCTCGCTGCGCACCGCGCCTTATGCCGCGGTCAAGGCCGCCCTCATCAACTACACATCGAGCCAGGCCTTGCGGCTCGCGCGCAAAGGCATCCGCGTCAATTGCGTCGCGCCGGGCTCGATCGAATTTCCCGGCGGAACCTGGGAAAAGCGCAAAACCGAGGATCCCGGCCTCTACAACCGGATCCTCGGGAGCATTCCGTTCGGCCGCCTCGGCCACCCCGAGGAGGTCGCCAATGCCGTGCTGTTCCTGGCTTCGCCATTGGCGAGCTGGGTGACGGGCCAGACGATCACCGTCGATGGCGGCCAGCTTCTCGGCAGTTGAGAGCGCGATCGGGGATCACCGTGTCGCGAGCGGCAGGCGCATGAGGCGGCGCCCGGTCTCGGTAAAGCCGCGCGTGCGGTAGAGGCGGTTGGCGCGCTCGTTCGCGGGATCGACTTCAAGATGCAGCGTGCCGATGCCGAGCGCGCGCGCTTCGGCGATCGCGAAATCGAGGATCAACGCGCCGAGCCCTTCGCCGCGCACCGCCTTGTCGAGATAGAGATCATCGATGAAGCCGTCGCGTCCGCCGTATTCGACGCTGTAACCGAGCGTCAGCACGAAATACCCGACGGCTTTCCCCGCCCGTCGCACGATCCAGCAACGCGCCAGGGGCTCGCCTTCGACGATGCGTCTGATCGCCGCCTCGCCGGCAGCGCCCAGGACATGACCGTCCTCGCGGTGGAACGCGCGGGCCATGTCGAGGAGGATTTCCAGCTCCTCCGGCCGAGGCAGATCGCAGCGGATTGCAGCGGGGGTAGAGCCCATCGTATTGCGCATATCCATGACGACGCCTCGGCGGCATCCTGCTCGACAGCCCCGCCGCCGCCCGCTTTCGGTGCTGCCGGGAACCGCTCCGCCCGGACCCGCCGCTGGGCTTATGCCGACTTCATCTCGCCGAGATAGGCGCTGCGTAGCCATTCGTTCTGCAGCAGCCCCTTGGCGTCGCCGGAAAGGACCACTTCACCCGTCTGCAGCACGTAGCCGCGCGAGGCGATCGAGAGAGCCATGTTGGCGTTCTGCTCGACGACGAAGATCGCGGTGCCCTGCTTGTTGATCGCTTGCATGATCTCGAAGATCTGCTCGACGAAGAGCGGCGAGAGGCCCATCGAGGGCTCGTCCATGCAGAGCAACACCGGCCGCGCCATCAAGGCGCGCGCCATCGCGACCATCTGCTGCTCGCCGCCGGACAGAGTACCGGCGAGCTGGGTGCGCCGTTCCTTGACACGCGGGAAGAGCGTGTAGACACGCTCGAGATCCTCTTCGATGCCCTTCGGATCGTTGCGCGTGAAGGCACCCATCTCGAGATTTTCGAAGACGGTCATGCGCGGAAAGAGGCGGCGCGCTTCCGGCACCGGCGCGATGCCGCGGCGAACGCGCTCCGCGGTCCGCAGATTGCTGATGTCCTGGCCGTCATAGGTCACGGTGCCGCGCGTCGGGCGGACGATGCCGAGCACCGTCTTCATCGTCGTCGACTTGCCTGACGCGTTGCCGCCCAACAGACAGACGATCTCGCCCGGCTGAACCACGTAATTGACCTTCTTGAGGACGTGCAATTCGCCGTAATAGGTGTCGACGTCCTTAAACTCGAGCAGTGGCTTTCCGTCCGAGATACGCGCGGATGACTTCATCGTTTTGATGGACCTCCTCGGCACTTCCTTCGGCGATCTTCTCGCCGTGATCGAGAACGATGACCTTGTCGGCAAGGTCGTTGACGACGTTGAGCTTGTGCTCGATGAGCAAGATCGTGAGCCCCATCTCCTTCAAGCTGCGCAGCTGGGCTGCGAGTTCCAGCGTCTCGGCCGGGTTCATGCCGGCGGTCGGTTCGTCGAGCAGCAACAGCTTCGGCCGCGAGGCGATGGCGCGGGCAATCTCCGTCCGTCGCCGATTGGCGTAGCTGAGGCTGTTCGCCATGTGATTGATGCGCGGCATCAATCTGTTGCCGAAGACACTCACGACCTCGAGCGCCCATTCGCGTGCCGTCCGTTCCTCGCGGCGGACGCCGGGCGTGCGCAATACCGCGCCGATGGCATTGGCCCGCGTTCGCGAATGCTCGCCGACGAGCACGTTCTCCAGGACCGTCATGTTGGGGAAGATTCGTAAATTCTGGAAGGTGCGCGCGATGCCGCGCTCGACCACCTCATGCGACGGCAGGCCGGTGATCTCCTTGCCCATGAAGAAGATCTGGCCGCTCTCGGGCTTGTCGAGCCCGGTCACGACGTTGAAGAACGTCGATTTGCCCGAGCCGTTCGGACCGATGATGGCGACGATCTCGCCCGGCTTCATCGTGAAGTCGAGCTCCTTCACCGCCGTGATGCCGCCGTAACGCTTCACCAGCTTGCGCGTCTCGAGGATCGGCGTGCCGGGCGGCAGATCGACGCCCTTGCCGAGCCCGCTCAGGGCCATGGCGATCTCGCCGCGCGACGGCAGCGCCGTCTGCTGCGCGAGGGTCAGAGCGGCGGTCGTCCCAGTGGCGGGTATGAGGCCTTGCCGTCGGAACAGCATCATCAAGACGAGAATGACGCCAAAGATGAGCTCGATCGATTGAATGAGCTCGATCTGCTGCAGCCACTCGACATTCACAAGCCGGCCGAGCGCATGCACCCACTGCGTCATATCCTGCAAGAACCAGGATTGG
>JBGPOZ010000007.1:0-44732 GCA_041488295.1 Allostellaceae bacterium | reverse complement strand
CGAGATCGATTTTGTAGCCGCCGGCACCGCCAGAGGCGTTGATCTCGTCTACAGCCATCACGACACCGGACTTGATGCCAATGGCGCTCTGGCTGTCGGCGCCGGTCAGGGGCAACGACAAGCCGAGCTTAACGATGCAGCTAGGACCGTTACATCCGGGGCCATTCTGGGCCGGCCCCTCGCACAGGCACCGCAAACATGAGTGCAAGCGCCGCAGATATGCCGACAGCATTCGAGAGCTTTGGATTCATTGCCGTTATCTCCTCCCTAAATAAGCGGCCCGACCGCAACCTGGGCCTTCAGTCATCCTCCCTCGCCCTGTCCGCTCACGTGCGAACGTCTCTCCAACGATGAGGCCAGGTCGAGGCGAGATGTAACTCCGCAGAGCCGCTGCGGAGAGAGCTGAAGCAGGCGCGACAGTTGTCTGCCGCCGTCTCGAGCCGAGGGCCAGTGCGTGGGTTGCACTGAGGAGGAGGAGCGGCGCATGGAATTCCGAGCATTCCCGCAATGCCGTCTTCGCCCATGACGATGCCTCGTCGCATCGGCGGCAAAGATCACAGCAAGCTGGCGTGGTATCTCGGACACACTCGACCTCCACTGTGGAGGCGTAGCCGACCACGGAGTATAGCTCCAATCCACTCAGAGACATAGAGCGGACGCCTCGCCGGCTTCAGCGGCTCTCACCTGATCTCGCTCGACCACTTGAGCCATCCCACCGACGCACCGGTCTGGATGAGGTTCTCCATCGCGCAGAAAGCCGCATGGAAAACGGTTGATGAGCATGATGATCGCACTGGAGCCGCCCTACTTTACCGCGACGCCCGACGATGCGGATGCCCTCGCGCACCTCGTCAACATGGCTGGCGAGGGACTGCCGCTTTACTTGTGGGGGCGTATGGCCGGGCCGGGAGAGACGGCGTGGGATGTCGGTCGGAGCCGTGCGCGACGCGAGGAAGGCGCGTTCTCCTACCGCAACGTGGTTACGCTGCGCGAAGGAGAAAATGCCGCCGGGGCGGTCATGGCATGCCTGATCAGCTATGACATTCCGGACGAGCCCGCGGCGATCGCCCCAGGCATGCCGGCGCTGTTCGTGCCGCTGCAGGAGCTGGAGAACCTCACGCCGGGCAGCTGGTATGTCAACGTGCTGGGAACCTTTCCCGACCATCGCGGCAAGGGCCTTGGCGGACGGCTTCTCGATTTCGCTGAAGCGAGGGCGCGCCGCGCCGCTCGGCGCGGGCTGAGCCTCATCGTCGAGGACGCCAATACCGGGGCGCGGCGCCTCTATGAGCGCTACGGGTTTCGTGAAATGGCGCGGCGGCTCATGATCAAGGAAGACTGGATCAGCCCGGGCACGGACTGGGTGCTCCTCGTAAAAGCCTTTTGAGCGGCCACATTTGGCGCGCCGGCAATAGAGCACTCGCTGCACCTCGACCGCGCACTGCACCGCATCGACGACGCTGACCCGAAGCTGAACAAGCTGCTCACGCTGCGGCTAGCAAGTGCCACTCTCCTGGGACGCCTTTCAAGGTGTGGGTCCCGCGATCCTCAAAGTTGAGCCCCGATCCTGATACCAAGTCTCTCACGGTGCTTGAGACCAATACTTGATCGGCTTCTGCCAAGGCCCCGATTCTTGCCCCGATATGCACCGCAATGCCGCCGAGGTCCTCACCCATCACCTCGCACTCTCCGGTGTGAACGCCGGCGCGAATGTGAATGCCGAGCGTCTTGACCGCGTCGGCTATTGCCCGGCCGCAGCGAACGGCGCGCGCCGGACCATCGAACGCCGCCAAAAAGCCGTCGCCCGCCGTGTTGATTTCTCGGCCACGGTGGCGCCTGAGTTGCTCACGAACAAGCAAGTGGTGTTGTGTCAGCAGATCCTTCCATGCGCGGTCGCCAAGTTCGACGACTCGCGTGGTCGCGCCAACGATATCCGTGAAAAGCACGGTCGCGAGCACGCGGTCGAGATCGGGTTCAATGTCTCGGCGCGCGCCGGTCAGAAAGGCTTCGACCTCGCCGATGATCGAGTTTGCGTCGCCGACCCATGGATTATGATCTCTTCCGGGGAACTCCACATACTTCGCTCCCGCAATGTGCCGGGCTAGGTATCGACCATGCTCGACGTTGATCACGTCACCTGTGCGATGGAGAACCAGCGTCGGGACTCCGACTGTCGGAAGCACGTGTCGGACATCGATGCCATGGTTCATACGCACGAGGGTTCGGACGGCGCCCGGGCTGGCGCTTGCTCGTTCCATTCGCCCCGCAAATTTGCGCAGCTCTTCGTCGCCAGCCAGGCTTGGCATGAAGGCATCAACCGATTTGCCTTGTCCCCAATTCTCGTCTCTCGCTTTGTCAAATGCCTCCTGCTTTTCGTCGGTCGTGCCCCAGGGATTGTCTGGCGCCCAGGCTGCGCGAGCGAACGCCCCATACAAGATCAGCGCGGAGGTGCGTTGCGGGTAGGTGGCGGCGAAAACAATGCACATCGGTCCACCCTCGGACATGCCGAGAAGTGCTGCTCGCGTTGAGCCGGCGGCGTCCATGACGGCTCGGACGTCGTCCATTCGCTCCTCTAGAGTCGGGATTCCGCTGAGCCGATCCGATAGGCCGGTCCCCCTTTTATCGAAACGGATCAACCGGCAAAAAGATGCAAGTCGCGCAAAGAAGTTTGCGGTAAGCGGCATCTCCAGGTGCATCTCAAGGTGCGAAATGAAGCCAGGTACGAAGACCAGGTCAAGCGGACCCTCGCCCATGATCTGATAGGCGATATAGGTATCACCGCTCTTGGCGTAGCGGGTCTCGGGCATGCTGCTCATTGAGTGACCCCCGCACGAGGGCGAAAGGTATCACCGGACGGGACGATCCGCACGTGTCTCCCCGCGCCATGATGGCGGTTCGGCTAAACTAAGTCCCGTACAACCCAGCTTCTCTCAGAAGCTGATCGGTACCAAGCGGCGGTCCGCCGCACTTCCGCTTTGGGTCGAAGTGCGAAGTCGCGACAATTGAGTAGACGAGAGTCGCTAGTGCCGTTCGAACTGTCACTTGGGAAAGGGGCTCGCACGCCATGGAACTGAACCCAGAAAACGAACGCCTGAAACACCGTTATGTCGTCTATCTGCGCGATGCGCGGCAGCTCGGAGAGCATTCCATCGACCAGGCGCTCAAAGCGTTGGATCGGTTCGAGGGATACACTCGCCGGCGTAGATTTCGTGAATTTCGCACCGAGCAGGCCAGCGGCTTCAAAAGGCACCTGTCGAACCTCAGGGGTACGCGAAGCCGTGAACGTCTGAGCAAGGCAACCGTCACCTCGACCCTCTACGCGCTGCGCGACTTCATCATCTGGCTTGCCGATCAGAAGGGCTTTCGGAACCGTCTCGTGCGATCGGACGCCGACTATTTCAAACCGTCGCGGCGGGACGAGGCTGTTGCGCGTGCGCCCCGGCAGATGTTGATACCCACGCTCGACCAGATTAGGGCGATGCTCGTCGTCATGCCCGATGGATCGCCGGTCGACAGGCGGAATCGGGCACTTGTCGCCCTAACCATCGTGACCGGCGCCCGCGACAATGCGACCTCCTCACTTCGCCTCAAGCACCTCGACCTTGCCGATCGCCAGCTGTTTCAGGATGCCCGCGACGTTCGAACCAAGTTCGGCAAGACCTTCCCGACATGGTTCTTCCCGGTCGGCAAGGATTTCGTCGAGATCGTCGCCGGCTGGAAAGCCGAACTCGAAACGACACACGGCTTCGGCCCCGACGATCCGCTATTTCCGCAGACGGAGGTCACCTTCGGTGAAGATGGCGACATTCTGCCGCCGCGCCTCAGGAAACAGTGTTGGTCGAACGCCGATCCCATTCGCAAGGTCTTCAAGGACACGTGCGGTGCCGCAGGGCTGCCCCACTTTACGCCGCACAGCTTCCGCCACACCCTGGCGCAACTGGCCGATGACTTCTGCACGACCCCCGGGCAATATAAGAGCTGGTCCCAGAACCTCGGTCACAAGGATGTCTTAGTAACGTTGACCAGCTACGGCACGGTGCCGAGCCACAAGCAGCGCGGGATGATCATGGACATGTGGCGGCAGGCCTGACCCAAAAAAGTGTGGGTAGCCAAAGCGCGAAATCACGCAATTGTGTTACCCCGGTGTTACCCCGGTCGCGACGACCTCAAATCGCCCACGGTGATGGCAGATATATTCCAACAATTTCAGAGAGTTGTTGGCGCACCCGGCGAGATTCGAACTCACGACCTCTGCCTTCGGAGGGCGAGCGAGGATGGCGGATTTCTGCGGCGTCATGACTTTTCCCCCATCAGTTTCCCCAGCTTTGCCATGGCGCCGCGCACGATCTCGAGATCGGCGTCCTGGTAGCGAACGCTGCTCATCGGGTCGCTGTGATCGAGCGCGCCCATGATCGTCTTGAGCCCGGCGCCGGCGCGGTTCAGCTCCTTGCCGCCGTAGTGCCGCGCCATATGCGGCGTGAAGGCGACGCCGATCTGCCGGCACAACGGGCGAAGCCATTTGTAGACGCCGGAGCGCGTGCGCCAGGGGAAGACGCGGCCGTCCTTCACGGGCTCGTTGGCGAGCGCCTCGAAGACCTCCTCATCGAGCGGCTTTTCCTTCCAGCGCCGGCCCTTCGAGACGAACAGCAGATAGGTCTTGCGCTGCAGGAAGATGTGCTCGCCCCAGATGAGGCGCAGCGGGTCGCTGATCCGGTTCCAATGCTTGAAGAGCCACAGGATGAGGAGGCGCTTCTTGCGCGCCAAGTCGCGCTTGTGGCGGGTGCCGGCCGCGGCGAGCTCGGCATCGAGGGCGGCGAGGAGGGCGAGAGCAACGTCGCCGCTCGCGGCGCGGGTCGCGACCGGGCCTTCGGTCAGCTTCTCGACGCGCAGCCAGTCGCGCCACTTGTTGCGCGCGGCATAGTGCAGGATGGCCGCGGCGGGCTTGACGACCCAGCGGTTCTTCGTCTCTGGCTTGCGGCCGGGATAGAGCCGCTCGGCGGCGTCGACGATATCGGCCTGCTGCACGTCGGCGACGCGGCGATCGCCGAGGACGCCGGCGAGGCGGCGGATGCGGCGCTCGTCGCCGGGCGCTGGCGTCTTGAAGGCGAGATAGAGATCCGTCGCCTTGGCGAAGGTTACTTCCTCGCCAGGTCCAGGGACACGACCTTCGAGCCAGGTGAGCTCGAGCTGCGCCATGCGGCGCCGAGCAGCCGCTTCGTCTCGTTCCTTCGTTGAGACTTCAATGGGCCGTCCGCCGAGTTCGCCGCGGATGAGGTAGAAGCGGTTTCGGTAGACTCGTCGGCCGATGCGTTTTCGTCGCTTGCCTGGGGGGACGAGATGGAGCGGCATGACCGGAGCGCCTCTTCGAGGGCCGTGACGTCGACGGGATAGAACCACAGATTACGGCCGGCGCGAACCGGCCGGATATGCGGCCACTTCTTGAGGTAGCGCCGCAAGGTCTTGCCGCTGATGCCGAGATCGTCGCAGAGCGCGCGGGACTCGATCTTGTGCGCGCGGCCGGTCATCGCGTTCCCACATCGTCGAAGCGGCGGCCGGCCATGCTGACGGCGAAGCGGCGATCGGCGGCGGCGCGCGCGGCGCGGTATGCGCGGTCCTCGGCGCTCTCCCGGCGCCGCTCGATGCGTGCGAGGGCGGCGGCGATCGTGCCCAGCGGCAGGCCGAGGCGTTTCGCTAACGACGTCTCGGTGACGGTGCGGCCCTGGCTGATGATCATGACGATGCGCCGCTCGAGGCGAGGGTCTGGCGCGGCGCCGTCAGGCATGGCACGCCCCTTTCGCCCGATCGATGCTTTCGCGGGCCGTCAAAACGGCTTCTCTTCGTTGTCCGCCGGCGAGCGGCACGTCAAGAGCCCCGGCTCAATCGTTGCTGTCATCAGGGCGGCGCCGATCGCGCGCAGCTTTTCGCGCGCCCCGGTCTCATCCTTGGCGTAGACGTAAAACATGGCGCTGGCAGCGCCGGGGAGCTCGCCCTCTGCGGCGACCGCGCACCAAAATTCCTGAGGATCTTCCGCGCGGGTATCCCTGATCAGTGAAACGCGCACAATCATCCCCGCTACTCCTCTTTCGCCTCTGGCCAATAGTCCTCTGGCCGCTCGCCGCGTTCGCCGAGCGTTTTATGACAGTCCGGGAAGCGCTCGCGCCGGCGCTTAATCCCGATGTTGCGAGCGGCGTAAAGACTACGGGCGGTGACCGGTTCCCAATTCTTTCCCCACTCCTCGACAAGACCACCCTGCGACACAAAGAAGCTGGCATCCTTCGTGTAAACGCCGGCTTCGTTGACCAGGATATAGTGCGTCACCATCATGCCCTCCGATCGGCCGGGATGCGGCTATCGAGGCCGCAGGCCTTCAGCGCTCGGTACAGCAAATCGTATGAGCCGCGGCGCGTGCGATGGTGGCCCTCGACCCTCCCGGCGATGATCTCGGAATCCTCGTGCGTACCGGAGAACAAGGCTTTCTTCCACGCCGCCTTGAGCGCGCCGGCGAAGGGCGGCGTCTTCTTCAGCACGACGGCGTAACTGCCGATCTCGGAATTCCCGCCGACATTGGCGATCTCGACTAGGCCGATCGTGCGCGCCCGGCTCTCGTCTCCGCCGGGCAAGAGTTCGATCGTGCAGCGAATCATCATTCCCCCTTTGGCTGAGCTGCCCCGTCGGGCACGTCGAAAAAGCCGAGCGCGCCCTTGAGCGGCCGGAACGGAAGCGGCTCGACATCCGCCAGGACCAAGCCGTACCGGCCGAAGAACCAGGGCGAGGGATGGTCGCGGACGATGTCGACGATGCGCGCCGCGCCGATGATGCCGCCGCGCGGCAGACCCGCGAATCCGGGCAGGATCAGGCCGGGCGGAAAAGAGTGCGCCGCGCTGATCGCCGTTTCGAGGAAGTCCTCGTATTCGGCGCGCGTCATTCCGGCCGAAGCGTGGATGAGGACCGGGCCGCGGAAGCGGAGGCCCGGATTTGTGTCCTGCCAATCCCGGTTTTCGATGTCCTTCCCGGCGTGAAGGATCGCCCACGCCCAGGGCTGCCGGATGGAGAGCGCCTTCATCAGATCAGCCCCTTCTCTTTGGCGAGCCATTCCGGCATGGCGAAGGTGTGATCGTCGGCGTCGTATTCGACGAGCGCCTTCGGCAGCCAGACCTCCTTGGTGCCGTCGAAGACGAGCATCGCCTTCGGCGTCTCGCGCCGGAGTTCGCCGGCGACGTCGACGAGATCGCTGCGGCCGGTCATGGCGCGGCCTCGACGCGCCCATCGAGAAGGCGCGCAACGAAGCGGAGGATCCGGTCGGGGCTATGCCCGGGCACGCCATCCCACTCACCGGCGTAACTCGGACCGATGCCGCGCGACGTGGCATGAAAGCTCACCTGGCCGGTCGGGAGATCGATATAGATCACCCAGCAATGCACCGGCTGCGCCTTGTCGAGCCCCCAGCCCCAGCCGATGCCGAGTGCCTCGGCATGCTCGGTCAGCGCCGCGCCGAGATTGTCGATCGCCCATTGCTTGCGGTCATAGGCCATGCCGCGATAGGAGCCCTTGCCGCGCGCGCCGCCGCGATAGACCTTGGCCCGCTCCGACGATTTCTGCGCCCGGAACAGATTGACGGCGCACGCGCCGGCCGGTCCCAGCGCTTCGAGCCGCGCGTAGAGGGCGCGGGTAGCATCGCCGTCGGAGCCCTGATAGATTCGCGTGATGTCGACGAGATGAGCGGATCCGGTCATCGCGGGAACTCGTTGTGCTCGCGGCCGTCGAGGAGACGGCCGGCGCGCTCCTTGCCGACGCGAACCATATGCACGCCGTCGGTCACGACGTCGCTGTCGCCAGCCTCAAACTGCCCGTGCTCGCGATATTCGCCGTTTTGCTTATGGAAGAAGGCGACGCCAGCAGCCATGCACTGATCGCGGAGAGATTTCGCCCACGCTGGCGACATCGGCCGCGCGCCGGGTCCGCTCTCTCCGCCGGCGATGACCCAATCAATCTGCGTCCTGCCGCCAGCGGTCAGCGCGTACCCGTCCAGCGCGTCGACGATCGTGTGATGATTGGGAGCGACACGTAGACGGCGCAGGTTCACGGGCCCGAGCAGCGGCTCGCACGAGAGGAAGCGCACCGCCGCCGGCGTCGCGAGGAGATGCGGGATGCGCTCGTCGGCGCGCTGCTGATCCTCGACCGAGACACCGAGCCAGACATTCGGGAGCGGGATATCGACTGTGCCGATAGCCGCGACCGCCCGGTAATCGTCGCTGCGGCGGGCGTGCGCGTCGGAATTGTCGAAGGCGATTTCCGTGGTGAAGCAGTCGACCTCGTCCCAAAATGCCTCGGAGGTGAGAAGCTCGTGCATGCGATCATGTCGCTTCGTCAGCACTTGAAACTCGTGCTGTTGCGCGCAGGCCATCGTTGCGAAGACTTGCGCGATCTCCCACGGCTCAAGCGCCTCGTGAAAGAGGTCGCTCATCGAATTGACGAAGATGCGGCGCGGCCGGCGCCAGCGCAGCGGCTGGCCGAGCGCGTCCTCGTTGAGCCGGACGCTTCCCGTCCACACCGGCCCGGCCTTGCTAAGCTGCGTCAGCCCGGCATATTTCGCGCCGCCCTTGCCGCCCATGTGCTCAATCCGCGCCGCCATCTTCATGGCGTAGCAGTTGGTGCAGCCCGGCGAGACGATCGAACAGCCGATTGTCGGATTCCAGGTGGCGTCGGTCCACTCGATGCCGGTTTTGTCACCCATCGGCGCTCTCCGCTTTGGCAGCGCGCTCGTTGATCGTCTCGACAAGACCGCCGATACCGCCGGGGCGTCCGATCGCGCAGTGCTCGCAGAGGAGAATGTCGTGCGGGCCGTCGAAGAGGATCGCTAGATCCTCGTCCGGCCCCATGACGTTCGCGACGAGCGCGTCGCCGATCATGAGCTCGAGCCCGTGCGCGCGGCGGATCGCGCCGGGATCGGCGAGCATCCGCTCGATCCTGACGCGATAGAAGGTCAACCCGTTCTTCATCATCCCGTCGCCACACGCGGCGCAGGGCTTGAAATCGCGGTGCTTCATGCCGGTCTTGTCAGCCATCGGCCATCTCCCGCTCCAGCGCCTGCGCGATGTCGGCCGACGCGATCTCGAAACTCGGCTGCCGGTCGCCGTCCTCGGTGACGACTTCGAGGCGATGGAGGCGCAGGAGGCCGCCCAGCGTCCAGTCGCAGCCGCGCTTGGTGCGCGCGCGTTGCGCCGCCGGATCGTTCGGCCAGGGCCCGGCGCCGGTGAAGCGGCCTTCGCAGGAAAATCCGATGTAGTTTTCGACCCTGTCAAGCGGCGCGCCGGCGCGCAGGAGGCTCGCGATGCTCTGCGCCGTCGCGCAGATCGGGCAGATGAAGGCGACGTGCTCGCGGGCGGAGACGCCCTGCGCCCGCATGCGCCGGTGCGCTTCGGCGATCGTGATCTCTTCAGCCATCGGCCATCTCCTCTCGATCGCCCAATCGCTTGCGCCCCGTCGCGAGCAGATCCTTCGCGCGCTTGACGCATTCGGGATTGCTGCAGAGATCGGGGCCGGCCCACGAACATCCGCCGGGGCAGGCGTTGTCGTCGGTGCAGCCGCAGATCCAGCAGCGCTCGCCGTCGACCGGCGGGAGCGGCAGCGGGTCGCCGCTGAACAGCGTCGGAAACGCGGCTTGGCCGGCGACGATCAGTTGCTCCCAGGCGAAGGGCTCGTCGCTCGAATAGATGCTGGAGAGCGCGACGTCGCCCGCCTCGTCGTAAATCTCGCTGCCGCGCTGTGCGAGGAGAAGGCGCTGAGCCGCGGCGGAGAAGGCCGCATCTCCCGAGTGCTGCTCCTGCCGGGAGAGCAAGCCGCCGCGATTAAACAGCGCGCGCATCACGTAGAGGATGCGATGGGCCGCATCTTCGCCGACAAACTCCGGTAGGCCGGCGATGACGGAGAGTGCCTCGTCGGCAGAGAAACCGCAGCGCCGGCGAATCACCTCGAGCGCCTGATCATGGTTACGCTGGCACTGCCGCTCGGCGGCTTCATCGAACATCGCCTGGGGCAGTGAGGCCACGATGACGATTCGTTCTCCCCGCGCCAGGCGCAACGCTATGGCCCCGCCGAGCTGGATCGGCATGTCCGCGGTCAGCGTCAGCGCACTCATTCCGCGGCCTCCGCCCGCGCCGGCGACGGTGCCGGGTTCTTCTGAAGCGCCTTGGTCAGCGTCGCGTCGTCGGCGAAGGCGGTCTCGGGGAACTTGTCGGGCGTCCAGAAGCCTTGCGGCTTCGCCAGGCACCAGGCGACGAGCTCGCCCTTCTTCGCGTGCCTGGCGCCCTCGAAGCCGTAGGCGTCGATCAGCCGCACCAGCCGCTCGCGCGTCATCGCCTTGAAATAGGCTTCATCGGGCGACCACAGATCCATGAGGTGCGGCGCCGGCGCGGTCGCCTCGGCGATGGCGACCGCTAGCGGCGTGTCGCCGATCGCGTGGTCATAGGTGATCCAGGTGCCGCAGCGCTCGGCGACGAGATGCGCTTGAATGGCGAGCAGCTGGTCCAGTTCGAGGGCGACGAGCACGCGGAAGAGCTCAGCCTCCTCATCATCGCCGAGCAGGCCCAGGCGGTGCCACGGCACGCCCTCGATCTCGATTTCGAGACCGCGCTCCATCAGCAGCTCCGCGAGCGGGCGCAGGAGCGTCGCCTCGCGGTCCTCGTCCTGCGGCAGCTGCGGCGCGTGGTTCGCGGCGTCGATCCAATCGCCCTTGCCGATCAGCACGTCGCGCGCGCCGAGAAGGCCGAGGATGGCAAGCGCCAGCCCGACCTTGGGATGCGCCGAGATGGCGCGGCGGAGCGCCCGCGTCTTCGCCAGCTTCAAGGTGACGATCTGGGCGCGGCTGAGCAGCCGCTTCGCGCCCTCCGGCTCGGCCGGCTCGCCGGCCCTCTCGCGTGCCGCGGCGTTCCGCTCGCGCTCGCGCTGCCGTGCCGTCTCCAATGTGATGACCGGCGCCTGGATCTCGCCGAGCCGGAAGCGGTCCGGGTGGCAGGCGATGACGGCGCCCGCCTCCGGGTCGTTCTTGCGGCGCGACGGCTGATAGGCGCCATAGGGCACGTGGCCTCCGGTCTCGACCTTCACCCAGGGATATTGGGCGGCGAGTTCCTCGGTCTTCGCCTTGACGAGGTCGTCGAACAGCGCCTTCACCTGGGCCAGGTCGGTCGCATAGCGGGCGCCGGTCTCGAGGTCCTCGACGACGTCGCCGGTATAGAGCGCGGGATCGATACTGGTATTCGCGAGCTGCACGCGCTCGCCGACCATGGATTCGCGGATGCGCTGCGGCTCCATGTTCCAGTCGAAGCCCTTCGCTCGCTTCAGATGCGCCCGCTGCGTGTTGTGGTCGCCGAGGCTGAAGACTTCGGCCTGCTGCAGATTGATATCGCGCTTGGCGAGCGCCTTCTTCAGCTCGGGCGCGAGGCGCAGCAATGAGAGGCGGCGGAAGACGGTGCGGCGCGAGGTACCGAGCGTGCGCGCGATCGCCGTCTCGACATCCTCGTCCTCGCGCCGCGACACGTGGCCGCGCAAGGCGGCGAAGACCTCGGCCTCCTCGAGCGGCGTCATGTCCTTCCGCGCGAGGTTCTCGGTCGCCGCCAGGATGACGAGCTCGTCGTCGCCGCAGGGCCGCACGCGGATCGGGATGGCGAAGGTGTCGGGCAGGCGGCCGTCGGCGATGGCGATCGCTGCCGCGCGATAGCGGCGCTCGCCGCAGATGATCTCGTAGCTCGCGATGTCGCCCTCTGCCGGCCGCGCGAGCAGCGGCTGCAGGATACCCTTGGCGGCGATGCTGTCCGCGAGCGCGGCGAGGGCCGCGTCGTCGACCGTCTTGCGCGGGTTGAGCGGCGACGGCGTCACGGTGCCAATTGGCACCTCGGCATAGCGCATCTCGGGCGCCGCGATGGCCACGGGAGCGCCGTCACGCACGATCCCGGCCGAGGCGAGGAGCGCGCCGGCGGCCTTGTCCTCATCCTCGGCCGAGAGGGGTCCAAGAGCACCAGGATTGTCCTGCGCCTTGCGCGCGGTCCTCTTCTTGATGGTCCTGGTGCTCTTGGTGGTGTCGGCGGGTTTTTGCTTCTTCGCCATGGGTGCGGGATCTCCGGTCAGAAGAGGAAGGCGCTGAGCGCGCCGAGGAGGAGGGCGAGCAGGAAGAGAGCGGCGACGGCGCGGCGCTCGAGGACGATCGGCGCCTCGCGCAATATTGCTGGCTGTCTCATGTCGTCGTCTCCTCGATCGCGACGATGAAGGCACCATTGCCCGGGCGCCCGCGCAGGAGGGCGAGTGCGCGCCGGCGCTCGGCCTCGTCGGCCACGGGGTAGATGAAGGTCGGGGGCGTGCGCCCGAGACGGACGAGGCGCAGCGTCTCGTCGATGTCGGCGCGCAGCGCGGCATCGCTGCGCTGGGTCCGCGCCGCGCTCACGCCGGCACCGCGGCGCGCGTCAGCGGCCGTCCGATCGCGCCGCAGGCGATCTGGCCTGCCAGCACGGTGCGGTTCCTCGCCTTCAGATGCTTGCTGAGATGCGCCACAAGATAGGCTGCGATGAGCGGCTGCGCGCGCGAGAGCTCGTCGACGACGCATTGATGCGCGCCGCAGAGCCAGAGCTGGAGGATGGCGTCGCCGAGCTCGGCGAGGTTGCGGCGCGTCACGCGCCGTTCTTTCGTGCGGCATCCGCCAGGGCGCGCAGCCTGGCGTCGGCCGCCGGTGCCGGCGCTGCGAGGTCCTCGAGGCGCGCGAGGCCGCAGAGGGCGAGCGCTGCGATCTCAATCAAATGATCTGCAACCCGCGTCGTGCCGATGCCGAGATGCCCGACGCGCGCCTTGAGGCGCTGCGTCAGCGCGTCGCGGTCGCCAGAGAGCTCGTCCTCGAGCTCGACCGCGCGCTGCAGCGCGGCGCGGAAGGACGCGTTCGGTTCGCGGATCCTCGGCAAGGCGACCATGCGTTCCCCTTTCTTCTCAGATGAGCTCCGACGGGTCCCGCCCGTCATCGGTGACCTGCATCAAGGTGCGCGCTGCCAGCCGGCCGAGGCGCGCGCTCGGCTCGTGTGTCGCGATGGTGGCGAGATGAGAGATGGCGACGTCGCGGTTGCCGCCGATATCGGGACGGCAGGCGATGCGGGATGCGTGCCAATAGCAGCGCGTCGCGGCGGCGAGCTGGCTCATGGCGTCCGCCCTTCGGCTTTGGCGATCGCATCGCAAATCATGTCGTAGGTCTCTTCGTTGCCATCGACGAAGTTCAGCACGATCGGCCTTGCTCGTCGCAGCGCGGCGAGGAGATCGAGCGCGGCGGAAAGCGCGGGGCCGTCAGCGCGATGGGCAACGTTGCAACAGTGCTTCCGTTTGCTGCGCGTATTTTAGCAACAGTGCCGGTTTGCTCTTGCGGGACGAATACCCACGGTCCTGGTGTGTGCGTCGCTGGCGCCGTCATGCCGACACCGCGAGCGAGACCTCGCGCCGCGCCTGGCGCGCATGCGTCTCCTCGGCGAGCGCCTCGCGCAGCAGGGCGTCGGCCCGCCAGGAGAGGACGGCTCGGACGATCGCCGAGGCCTCGGCAGCGGCGCGCTCCCACATCGCTATGCTCTCGGCGTTGTCATCAGCGGACCAACAGGTGAGCGGGCGGAGCCGGCGGTCCTCGGCGTTGAGCCAGGCCTCGGCGTAGCGGCGCGCGAAGGCGCGGGCGATCACGCCGCACTGGTCGCCGGTGAGAACAACGCGCGGTGTCGTCGTCATGGCGCCAGGACCTCGACCCGTCTGACCCGGGTCTTGACGCTGGTGCCGAAGATGTGGCGGCACGTATCAAGCGCGTCGTTGCGGTCGTCGGTGTAGTACGCTTGTGCCTCGGTACCGTTGGGTCCGGTAACCCGGTACTCCTTGCCGTCAAAGCGGATGTCGATTCGCTGCATCGTCGCCTCTCGGTTGAAAGAGAGACAATGCTAAACCGGCTATTCCGGTAGTGTCAACCGGAAATTTCGGTTACGCTCGATGAGTGCAGAAGAGCCTGGGTTGCTCGGCGCACACGGAGAGGCCGGCGGCGAAGAGAAAAAATGCGATGCCGCCGACGAGGAGCCACAGTGAAATGAGCCGAATTCGCCGCCGAGCGACTGCAAGCCGCCATTCTTCTGACAGATCGTCCAATTGCCGCACGGTGCATCACCCGCTTGCTTGATGGATTGCTAGAGCAACCGAGCGTAGTGAAATTGGCTACCGTCGATCAACGACGATCGCGCAGCATTATGTCCAAATGCTCGTCAATTCGCTGATCGATCGTCGCGGGGTCGCTGCCCGGGACCATGACCACGTCATGGATGCCGACAGCCAGGTCGGCGCGCCATTCGGCGGTGAGGCGCATCCCCGGCTTCGCGGCGACTCGGCGCTCGATCGCGGCGATGATCTTCAGCATGGCCTCGCGGTCGAGTCTCCGGCGGCCGCCGGCGCGATCCTCGTCGCCGAACGCCAGCCACGCGGCGCTACGCCCCGTCTTCTCGGCCACCTTGGCGAAGTCATCGATCTTGGGCGGTGTCTTGCCCGTCTCCCAATCGGCAATCGTCTGCTGCGATTCGCCGACCAACTCGCCGAACGCCTTCTGGCTCATGCCAAGTTCGCTGCGCACCTGGCGAATTCGGTCGTTCCAGCTCATCAGACCAATAGCCGACAACCGGCGCCGGCGTTCAAACAAGAAATCGCGGTTGCATTTACCGGAAATCACGGTTAGTCTCCCGATATGGATTGCGTGAAACGCACGAGCTGGGGGGACCGCATCCGCGATGCGCGGGCCGGCGCGCGGCTGAGCCAACGGGCGCTTGCCGAGCTGATCGGCGGCAAGCAGCAGACGGTCGCCGATTGGGAAAGCGGCAAGAGCGAGCCGTCGCTCCACAGTTTCGAGCTGATCGCCCGTGCCACAGGCACGACGGCAGGATGGCTGGCCTTCGGTATCGCGCCGGCCGATGCCGAGCCCGAGCGGATGGCGGTCTGATGCCAGCCGCTCTTTTTTTGCGCTCGCGCTCAACCGCCGGCAGCATTGACGGCGAGACGCTGAGCCGCGGCGCGGAATGGCTCCCGCGAAAAGAGGCGAGGGCGCCGGTGGGGAAGGGCGCCCTCGCGAATCGACGATTCGAGCCATCGGGTCCTGACCAAAATGTGCTTGCTCGTACCGCCGGCAACGCTACAGGCGGGACGAGCACCATGAAAAGACCCCGAGACGGGCTCTTGACAATCGACGCGGAGATGATCCGCGTCGCCTATCCGCGCGACACGCTGAAGAGCTGGGCGCGGGTCATCGACTGCACGCTCGATGCAGCGCGGCGGCACATCCGCAAGGGGTGCCGGATGCCGCAACACGACGACAAAGCCGTGAAAGCAAAGGAGATCCTCCTCGAGAGGATCCAGCAAAATGTGAGGACGAACACGGCGCTTCTTCAAAAGCTCGAAAACGGGCAGGAGCGCCATGACATTGCTGATGCTGCACGTGGCGATCCCGGCGGTCGCCGTGATGGCCTATCTCTGGTGGCCCTGGGGGACGGCATGGGCCGCAGCCCACCTCGCTAACTGCGTCAACCGCGTCGCCATCCGCGCGGTCTACCGCGCGAAGCGCCTCGACGCCGCGCGGAAGCCGGAGCCGGGCTATCTGCTCGGCGCCACCGACGATCCGACGATCGCCCGCGGCGCCTCACGCGAAAATCATCTGACGCTCATCGTGCCTTTCCGGCCAGGTCCATCGCGCCGGCGGCGCGCGGCGTTTCCCGTTCGCGGCGGCGAGCCGCCGGAAGCCGCGTGATGGCCTGGCTGGTCGAGCTGACGGCGCGCGGCGAGGGCATGAAGAAGCTCGGGCAGGCCCTGTCGCGCGCCTCTGCGCAGCATCTCGTCGACACGCCGTACCGGCCAGGCCTCGCGCGCATCTTCGACGATGCGACGGGCGAGGAGTGGTACCGCCGGCGCGGCAGCTGGTTCAAGAACGCCAGCGCCGATCGGCGCTTCCGCAATAGTGAGACCGCGGAGCCTGCGGAGGCGATTGCCGCCGATGGCGGCGACGTCCCCGAGCCGCGCCGCTACGCCTGGCAGCATCGAAAGGATTTCGCATGAGCAGCATCGACACTCGTGGCGAGAGCGCGCGCAAGCGCGGCGAGGCCGAGATCCTGCGCCTCCTCGAGGCCGCGCCCTATGCCAAGGGCTCGCGCGAGGAGATGCACTACGTGAAGGGCCTCGTCATCGCCGCCGGCAATGCCCTGGCGCGGTGCAAGTTCACGGGATCAGGCGCCCCGTCCGCCGCGGCGCGCACCCTTCGGGACAGAGGCGCGGGATGAGCGAGCTCCATTCCGATCCCGGGCCTCGGCCGAAGCTGGCCTGGCTGCCCGTCTATGCGCTCTCCGTCGACCAGCGCTACCAGCGCTCGCTCGACAGCGAGCGCTCGAAGGCGCTGATCACCCGCATCGCCGCGTCGTTCCGCTGGACCGCTTTTCAGGCGATCCTGGCCGCGCCGGCGGCGCCGGGCGCATGGCTCGTGCTCGACGGGCAGCACCGCGTCGAGGCGGCGCGGCGCGTCGGCATCGCCGAGGTGCCGGCCGTCGTCGTCGCCGCGCTCTCGCTCGAGGAGCAGGCCGCTGCCTTCGTGCGGGCCAATCTCGACCGCGTCGCCGTCAACCACTTCGCGCTCCACCATGCGCGCGTCACCGCCGGCGATGACGCTGCGCTGGCACTCGATCGCGTCTGCCGCGAGGCGGGGCTGTCGATCCCGCGCTATCCTATTCCGGCCGACAAGCTGAAGCCGGGGCAGACTCTGGCGCATGGCACGATCGCGCAGCTGATCCGGCACCAGGGCGAGGGGGGGGCGTCGGCGGTCCTGACGGCGATCGCCGAGGCCTGGCACGCGCAGCCCGGCTTCATCCGCGCGGCCATCATCCGCGCCGTCGCCAAGCTGGCGATCTTCACGGATTCGCCGGAGGACCGCGAGCGGACCCTCGCCAATGTGACGCGCTATCTCGAGCGCATCTCGCCATCCGATCTCTTCATGCGGGCGGCGAAGCGCCGCGCCAGCTATGGCGGCACCGAGGCCGATTCTCTACTGGCGCTGATCCGCAGCGCCGCCCGGCCGCCGGCTTCGACCTCGCCGAGCGGCACCGGCTTCATCCAGGCGCCGTCGCGCGCGCAGCTGATGGGACGGCGCTGAGATGAGCCAGCTCGATCCCCAGGCGCCCACGACGCTGTTGCTGCACCGCGAGCGGCGGAAGCTCGATCCGCGCCGGCTCTCCACGAAGCTCGACGTCGAGCGCATCGCCGGCCAGGCCGTCCGGCAATGGGTGCTGAGCGTCGGCTGGGACCGCGCCGGCGCCGTGCGCGAGATCTTCATCGGCGGCAACAAGATCGGCAGCGAGGTCGAGGCGGCGCTCGACAGCGACGCCATGCTGGTCTCGCGCTGCCTGCAGCATGGCGACCGCATCGCCGATCTCGCGCGCTGGCTCGGCGGCAATGATGCCTCCGACATCGCCTTTCTCTGCGCCAGGGCGGCCGAGCTCGAGGCGGAGGAGGGCGAGGAGATCCGCATCGCCTATGCGGAGATTCAGAGCGCCGAAGACGGGGGGCGGAAGTCAGATGGCTGACGAGATCGACGGGCCGTCCGTCTCTCTCAATCGCCGGCCGGCGCGCGAGCGCGGCCTCGAGGCGGCTCGTCTCTCGGTTCTCGGCCGCGGCGGCGCCTATGGTGCGCCGGCGGCATTCTTTGCGCGGGTCGCGCAGCGCTGGTCGCTCCGCTTCGGCGTCGCGATAACGGCGCGCCAGGTCGCGCTCTGCCTCGTCGATTTGAAGATCGAGCGCGCCGACGCTGGCCACAAGGGCGACACCGCTGTCGATATCGCCGGCTATGCCGCCTGCCTCTACGAAATCGATGAGGGCCAGCCGTGATGGAGGTCATCCATGAGCACTAAGAGCAATCCCGGCGCGTTCGACTGCTACGCGGCCGCCGCCCCGGACGAACCGATGTTCATCCTGCTAGGGCGGGACAAGCACGCGCCCACGCTGGTCTGGCTCTGGGCCGTGCTCCGCGAGCTGGATGGCGAGGACCCGGCCAAAGTCGTTGAGGCGCGCGAATGCTGTTTCGCGATGATGCGCTATGCCACAGAGCATGATCGCAAAGTCGTAGGGCTCGGCCACGCTGGCTTGGCGGCGATGTTCGAATTGATACGCGCCGCCAATCACAGTGCCAAAGACGCTCTCAACGCGGAGACCGATACCGAAGCCGTGCGCCTGTTCATCAGCGCGACGGAGTTCGAGAAGCCGGATACGGCGACAGGATGAGCGCTACGCCGCAACCGCCGCGCCACTGCCGCGGCTGCGTCCATTGGGAGGCCTTCCCGATCGACGGCCTCTGCTGCGCCGATCTCGCGCATCTCCGCGCCCGCTGCGCCGAAGGCGCGCGCCGGATCGCGGCTGGCCTCCCGCGCGACAAGATGAAATCGGAAGAGGGACATGACAAAGCCGCCGCAGCTGAGTGACCAGCGGCTCCAGGAACTGCAGTTCCGGGCCGAGGCGCTCGGCACAGGCAGCATCGTCCTGGAGACCGCCGAACTCGATCTCATGATCGATGAGATCCTACGTCTGCGCGGCCTGATCAACTCTCCGCAGACCGGCGATTTCCTCGAATCGGTGCGGTTTGAAGCCGCGCACCAGGTCCTGCGCTGGGGCGCGGCGCACGATGCCCGCAAGACCGATGCCGCTTGGTTCTGGCTCATCGGCTATCTCGGCGGCAAGGCGCTGCACAATCCGCCGAAGGACGGCGCTGGTCCGCTCGAGCTGAAGCTACATCGCATCGTCACGATCGCCGCTGCCGCTTGTAACTGGTTCGCCGCGGTGAAAGGGCCGAAGCCGTGAGCGTGCTCGTCCCCGAGGAGCGCATCGCGGCAGTGCGGCGCCATACCCAGCTCTCGCGCCTCATCGGCCGCGACGTCGCGCTGAGACAGCGCGGGCGCGAGCATGTCGGGCGCTGCCCGTTCCACTCGGAGAAGACGCCGAGCTTCACCGTCGTCGACGCCAAGCGCTTCTGGCATTGCTTTGGCTGCGGCGCGCATGGCGATGCCATCCAATGGCTGATACAGCGCCACGGCCTGTCGTTTGCGGATGCGGTGGCGTCGCTCGATGGTGGCCGCCTGCCGACGCCGGAAGAGGCGGCGCGGGACGATGCGGCGGAGCGCCGGCGCGATGAAGCTGAGGCCGAGCGGCGGATGACGATGCGCGAGCTGGCGCGGTCTCTCTGGGCCGAGTCGGTCGCGATCGCCGGCACGCCGGGCGAAGCCTATTTCCGTGGCCGCGGCATCACCATCGGCCTGCCGCCGACGTTGCGCTATCACGCGCGCGTCGCCCTGGGTCCCCGCTTCGCGCGGGTGTGGCTCCCGGCGGTCGTCGCCGCCGTGAAAGGGTGGGACGGCAAGATCGATGCCGTGCACCGCATCTTCCTCGACCCCGGCAGCGTCGCGGCGGGACGGCCGCGAAAGGCAGCGATCGAGACCGGCAAGGCGCTGCTCGGCACAGTGAAGGGCGGCGCCGTCCGCTTCGGCGCGGCGGCGCCGGTGATGACGACCTGCGAGGGGCTCGAGACCGGCACGGCGATCCTGCAGGCGCTGCCCGAGACCGCATTATGGGCCGGCATCGATGCGACGCACATGGCGGCGATCCGCTGGCCGGATGCGGTGCGGATGCTCGATATCTTCGCCGACCGCGACCGCGTCTCGGCGAAGCCCGGCATGTTCTTCGGCAAGCGGCCGGGCGAGTACTGGGCGCAGCGCGCGGCGGCGGCCTTCATCGCCAGCGCCGCCGGACGGCGCGCCCGGATCGTCATGCCGCCCCCGATCGCCGGGATGGGTGACAAGGCCGATTTCAACGATCTCCTGCTGGCAGGCTGATGATGGCCGAGCCCTCGACCGCCCAATTGAAGATGATCCTCGCCCGCGACGCTACCGGCGCGTTTCGGCTCAGGGCCTGCCGCGGCGAAGGCAAGGGCTGCAAGCGCAATCGCTACCGAAAATCTGTGCCATGCGTCGATTGCGTCGGCCCGCTGCCCGAGACGATGACGCTTGGCGAAGTCCACGAAAAGCTGATGCGAGGCGACGCTTGAGCGAAGAAACGGTGCGGCGCGCGGCGGGTGACGCGCGGGAATTCGAGCGGGACGATGCGGCGGCGCTCAAATGCCCGATCACCCCGCTCGGCCAGCGCGACGGGCGATACTACTTCCTCGTCGCCTCGGGCGAGCTGCGCTCCTTGGGCGCCCGCGACATGACGGCGCCCGGCATCCTCTCGCTCTTCAACGGCTATACGGCGTGGCTCATCCAGGAATGCCCGGCGGCGGTGAAGAAAGGCGAGGACAAGCCGAGCGGGTGGGTGACCATCTCGGCGCAGGGGCTGCTGATGCGCCTCTGCGCCAAGGCGGGGCTGTGGGACGAGGAGACGCAGCTGCGCGGGCTCGGCGTCTGGCCGCCCTTCGCGATCGAGAAAGATAAGCCGCCCGAGCTCGTCATCCATGTCGGCGATCGCCTGCTCGTTGGCGCGGCGTCGATGCCGGCGGGGCAGCGTCTCGGCAAGGCGATCTTCCCGGCGGCGCCGCCGCTCGAGCGGCCGCTGCTCGCCAATCCGGCGACCGCCGCCGATGCCGCCGGGCTCGATCGTCATCTCCTCATCTGGCAGGCGCGCAATGCCGGGCTGCAGCGCCTGCTGATGGGCTGGATCTGCGTTGCGGCGCTGGGCGCGGCACCGAGCTGGCGGGCGCATCTGCTGTTTTCGGGCCCGCGCGGCTGCGGCAAATCATCGCTAGTCGCCTTCCTCGCCGCCGCTCTGGGATCTCAGGCGCGCAAGCGCAACAATTTCACCGAGGCCGGCATCCGCCAGATGCTGATCGGCGAGGCGCGCGGACTGCTCCTGGATGAGGGCGAGGGCGACACCGGCGGCGGCCGCGTCGCCCCGGTGATCGAGCTCATCCGCAACCTCTCGGACGGCGTCGAGGGCGTGCGCGGCGGCGCCGGCGGCCAGGCGCAGGGCTTCCAGATCGCCGCCTCGGTCGTGCTGGCGGCGATCAACGCGCCGCAGCTGCAGCCGCAGGACCGCTCGCGCATCACCGAGATCGAGTTCGTGCCGCGGCCCGAGATCGGCCGCGAGGAGCGCGAGGCGGCGATCGCCGCGGCGGCACAGCTCGCGCCGGCGCTATGGGCGCGCGCCGTCCTCGGCTGGCCGCGCTTCGACGAGAACCTCGCCGTCTACCGCCAGGCGCTGGCCGATGCCGGCTGCGACCCGCGCCAGCGCGACCAGCTCGGGACGTTGCTCGCCGGTGCCGAGACCTTGCTGCAGGACGCGCCGGCGATGAGCGACAGCGCGGCCGAGCAGATCGCAGAATTGGGCGGCGTCATCCGCGAGATGATCGAGCAGGATGACGAGCAATCCGACGCCCGCCAGTGTTTTTCGCTGCTGCAGACGACGCTCGTCGACCATTGGCGATCGGGCGCGCGCTCGACCTTGGGGCGGATGATCGAGAAGGGCCTCGACGGCGATCAAGCGCTCGAGGAGGGCGAGGATCTGACGAAGCGCGCCGACGTCGCCTTCCGCGAGGCGCTGCGCATCTATGGGCTGCGCCTCGAGGTCGTGACGCATGTCGTGCCCGCGGGCGAAGCCGACGCGGCGAGGCGCCGGCGCCACGAGGCGCTGGAGGCCTTGGGCGCGCCCTATCTCGTCGTCGCCAACGGGCACCAATGGCTGCTCGATGCCTTCGCGCGAACGCGCTGGAAGGATGGCGGCCACGCACGCGCCCTCTTGCGCCTGCCTGGCGCGGTGCCGACGCCCGAGCCGGTGCGATTCTCCGGCTATCAGGGCCGCGGCATCTGCATCCCGGCCGATTACCTGCCGGCGCCGCTCCGGCCAGCCACGCTGCAGCGTCCCTCTCCCGCACCCTCTCCCGGTATGGGTCCCGAGCCGCCGCCGCACCCGGGCGACGGGCGATGAGCGGTACGGAAAGCGGTACAGGCACGGTACGCGTACCGCCCGTGTGTACCGGCCCCGCGCCACGGTTTCCGCCGAGTCGGCGGCGAGCGGTACGCGGCACGACGCGACGGCCTCGCGTGACGCGCGCGCGTGCCTGCGCATACGCATCTCCATCATTCTATGTACCACTCTCATCATATAATGAAAAAGATAATGGATAGAAAGACTTAGACCGGTACAGACAGGCGGTACAGAGGCGGGACACGAGCGGTACGGGACCGTTGCAGCGAAAAAGGGGCTCCGCATGGATGGGGAAAGCATGACGCGAATGATGGGATCGACGGTGATGCTCGCTGATCGGCGCTACTTCACCGCCATCGCGGAGATGGCAGAATTGGGGCTGCGCCTCGAGCGCAAGAGCGGGACCAATGCCATGCGGCGCCTGGTCGAACGGCTGCGCACGATGATGCTCGCGAGCGATCCGGAGGCGGCGAGCGAGGAGACGCGGCAGCGGGCCGCGACGCTGACGAAGCTCCTGCGCGCTAGCGAGGATGTCGGCGCCGAGGCGCGGCGATCGGCCAAGACAGGGTTCGGCGGTCCGACCAACCAGCTATGGCGCCGGCGCGATGGCAACCCGATCAGACGCCTTGTCGAGACAGGCAAGATCGGCGCGCTGGAGCTGGCGGCCTTTGTCGAGATCCAGCAAGTCGCCGAACAACAGCTGGCCGGCGGCTGTCTTGCGGTCATCGATCTGACCCAGCCGCGCGTCGACGTGTCGCCGCGCCCGCGCACAGAGCCTGCAGGGTCGATCGACGTCATGCCCGCCTTCCGCCGCTACTCGCGCTGGCTCTCGTCATGCAGGGCCGAGGGATGGCCAATGGAGGGTATGCTCGAGGTCATTCTGGAGGGTAGGGGCATACGCGAGGTCGAGCGGGCGCGCGGCGTTAAGCACGGCTCGCTGACGAAACGCATCATGGACGCCCTGACTCGCTACACGATCTTGGCCGGTTGGGACGCGAACACACAAGGGCTTGACATGCTGGGACCGTAAGGGTATCTGTTTCGACATTCTGGATGTCTGCGCCCGCCCGGCCTCGCCGCGGCGGGCGCTTTCATTTGCGGCAGCGCCAGGCCATTCGAGCTTGGGTCCTTCCCAGCCCAAACGCAATACAGGCGGCAAAGGTGCGGGGGGTCGCCAGTTTTGCGGGTTGAGAGAAGGCTAAAGGGCTAAGGCATCGGGGCTATAGCGGCGGTTTAGCGGGCCGGTTTGGCGAGGGTTTTCGGCATGGAGACTGGCGGGACCGTCCTCAAGGCCGAGTTCGCGCGGCTGACCGGGCGGACGCCGGGTCGCGTCTCGCAATGGATCGCCGCGGGCAAGATCCACGGGCCGGCGCTGGTACGGACGAAGGACGGCGAGAAGATCGACGTCGCCGTCGCCCTCGCACAATTGGGCCGCAACCTCGACCCATCGCAGCAGATTGGGCAGGCGGTCCCGTTGCTGGCGGCGTCGGAACAGGAGGACGAACCGCCCGTTGCGCCATCGCCTCGCGCGCCGGCGGTTGCCAGCGACGATCAGCGCCGCCTCCTCAAGGCGAAGGCGGACGACGCCGAGAGCCGCGCGAAGAAGGGCCGCATCGAGCTGCTGGCGCAGAACGGCGCCTGGGCGCGCATCGCCGAGATCGAGCCAGCCTGGCGCCGCGGCATCGGCGAGCTGATCGGTCGCATCGAGGCGGCGCTCCCCGAGCTGGCCGAGCGCCTCGCCGGCGAGAGCGACCCGAAGGCGGCGATCGTCGCCGCCAAGCAATGGTGGCGCAGCTTCCGCGCCAAGCTCGCGGGCGAGGCCGCAGCCAGGGCCGATTCGCTCCCCGCTTCCGCACCCGCGTCCGAGCTAGACGACGCGCCGGACGATCCCGCCGCCGCCTGACCGGCCGCCCCGATGCCGCTCGATTTCGCGCCGCTCGCCGATGCCGACCGCGCCTTCGCCAAGATCGCGGCCGAGATCCTGACGCCGCCGCCGCCGCCCGACTTCACCCTCTGGGCGCAGCGCAATGTCGCCTTCGGCGAGGAGAGCCCGTTCCCCGGTCCCTACGATCCCGACCGCTTCCCCTATTTCCGCCGCCCGCTCGAATGCCTCTCGCCCGAGCACGCGGCGCGCATCGTCACCTTCATGGGCTCGGCGCAGATCGGCAAATCTGTCATCTGCCAGGTCTTCATCGGGGCCGGGCTCGCCGAGGATCCCTGCCACGCCATCTACTACCATCCGACCGAGTCGAACGCGACCGAGTGGGCGCGGCTCAAATGGCGGCCGATGCTGCGCCAATCGGAGCGGCTGCGCCAAGTCTTCGGCGAGGAGCGGTCGCGCGACGGCAGCCAGTCGCTGCTCTTCTACGAGCGCGCGGACGGGCGCGGCTCGCTCACCGTCGCCGGTGCCAATTCCGGCCCGGCGGTCTCGATGAAATCGGCGCGCATCCAGGTCCAGGACGATCTCTCGAAATGGGAGATGCTGCCCTCGGGCGACAGCGAGACGATGGCGGACAGCCGGTCCAAGGCCTTCCTCTTCGCCAAGCTCTTCAAGGTCTCGACGCCGCTCCTCGAGCACAATTGCCGCATCACGCGCAACTTCAAGGCGGGGACGCAGGAGCGCTGGCACGTGCCGTGCCCGCATTGCGGCCACGAGCAGCCGCTCCTCTGGGAGAACATGCTCTCCGGCCTCGACCGCGAGCATCCGGAGCGCGCGCATTTCACCTGCGCCGCCTGCGGCGCCGCGATCGAGCACCGCCACAAGGCCGAGATCGTCGCCAAGGGTCGCTGGGTCGCGCACAATGCCGGCGCGCACGAGCCGAGCTTCCACCTGTGGGCCGCCTATTCGCCGCTCGAGACCTGGGAGAACATCGCCCGCGCCTTCATCAAGGCCGAGGGCAACCCGTCGGCGGAGCAGGGCTTCGCCAACGACAATGCCGGCGAGCCCTATCAGAGCGCCGGTGAGGCGCCGCCCTGGGAGGCGATCCGCGACCGCGCCCGCGAGGGCGGCCACCGCAAGGGCACGGTCCCGACGGGCGGCCTCCTCTTCACCGCCGGCGCCGATTGCCAGAAGGACCGCGTCGAAGTTCACTGCAAGGCCTTCGGCCGCGACGGCCGCCGCTGGACGGTCGAATACCGCGTCATCGAAGGGCACATCTCGACCGCCGAATGCCAGGCCGGGCTCGACGCGCTCTTCGCCGAGACCTGGCGCGACGATTACGGCAACGACCGCCGCCTCCTGATGCTGGCGATCGACGGCAATGCCTGGACCAACGACGTCCTCGGCTGGGCGCGGCGCCATCCGTGGAGCCGCGTCATCGTGACGCGCGGCGCCAGGTCCGAGACCTCGCCGCCGCTCGTGCCGGTCCAATCCGAGCGCCGCCCCGACGGCCGCGCCCGGCGCCAGCAGAAGCGCTTTTATAATCTCGGCGTCTCCGGCCTCAAGTCAACGCTCTACAAGGCCCTCGAGCAGACCGACCCGCTGGCGCGCGGCTTCTGCGGTTACCCGCAGGGTCTCGACGACGATTTCTACGAGCAGCTCTGCGCCGAGCGCCGCGTCCAGAAGAAGTCGCCAGACGGCTCGGTGCTGTGGCGCTGGGTGAAGCACGCGACCCAGGCGAACGAGGTGCTCGATACCGAGCTCATCGCCGAGGGCGCCGCGATCCGCTGCGGCTGGCGCGCCATGACCGACGCCGCCGCCGACCGGATCGAGGCCGAGCTCACGGCTTCCGGCGCCGCCGCGCAAGCGGAGCGCCAGCCCGATTTGTTCGATCCGGCGCGCGCGGTGCAGCAGGCCCTCCCCGGCGCCGCTGCGCCCGCACCGGCGCCGGCGGAGCCGGTCTCGACCCCAGCTCCGCCGGACGCCGATCCTGCCGACGCCTCGCCACCGCAACGCGGCTGGCTTGGCACGCCGCGCCGCGGCAAATGGTTCGGCTGATGCCGGTGAGTGCCAATTGGCACTGAACGCGAGGACCCGCCATGGCGCGCAAATGGACCGATCCGCAGATCACCGCGCTCGCCAACGCCTTGGCGCTCGGCGTCACCCTCGTCGAATATGACGGCAAGCGCACGCAATACCGCAGCCTCGCCGAGATGCGCTCGCTCCTGCGCGAGATGGAGACGGACCGCGACATCCACGCCGACAAGCCGCTGCGGCCGCTGTCGCGACCGACCGTCTTCGTCCGCGGCTGAGGGGAACCGGGCGTGGCGTCTCCCGCGAAGGCAGTGCGGCCGACACTGCTCGACCGCGCGATCGGCTGGGTTAGCCCGAAGGCCGGCCTCGCCCGCCAGGTCGCGCGCGCCAAGATGGCGATCGCGCGGCGCGGCTACGACGCTGCCGGGTCCTCGCGCCAGACTTGGGGCTGGACGGTCAGCGGCTTCTCGGCCAATGCCGAGACCTATGGCGCGCTATGGGCGCTGCGCGCGAGAGCCCGCGATCTCGTCCGCAACAACGCCCATGCCGCCAAGGCGATCGAGGTCCTGGTCAACAATCTGGTCGGCACGGGCATCGTCGTCAGGGCCAAGACCGGCGACGATGCGCTCGACAAGCGCATCAACGAGCTCTGGGCGACCCATGCCGACGAGCTTGACGCCGATGGCCGCCACGATTTCTTCGGCCTGCAGCGCGTCGCCGCGCGGGCCTGGTTCGAATCGGGCGAGGTGCTCTTGCGCCGCCGCCGGCGCCGCCCCTCCGACGGCTTCGCCGTGCCGGTGCAGCGCCAGCTCCTCGAGGGCGATCTGCTAGTCCACTGGAAGAACGAGACGCTCCCGGACGGCGGCCAGATCGTCGAGGGTGTCGAGTTCTCGCCGATCGGCGAGCGCCGCGCCTATTGGATGTGGACCCGCCATCCCGGCGACATCATCCCCGGCATGCAGACGGTGATGGAGCAGGTGCGCGTCCCTGCCTCGGAAATCGAGCATCTCTACGAGGTGCAGCGCCCGGGCCAGGTGCGCGGCGTCCCCTGGCTCGCCCCGGTCATGCTGAAATTCCGCCTCCTCGACGATTACGAGGAGGCGGAGATCGTCAGGAAGCGCACCGAGGCCTGCCTTGCCGCGATCGTCACCGGCGGCGAGCAGATCGCCGAGCAGGGCTTGGGCACGCAGGTGCGCGACGCCAAGGGCAACAAGGTCGACCAGATCGAGCCCGGCCTCATCGCCTATCTGCCGGAAGGCGCCTCAGTCAACTTCACGCATCCGACCTCGGCCGGCGGTTATGCCGATTACAAGCGCGCGCAGCTCCGCTCGATCGCCGCCGGCGCGCGCATGACCTACGAGCTCATCTCGGGCGATCTGAGCCAGGTCAATTTCTCGAGCGGGCGCCTCGGCATCCTCGAATTCCGCCGCATGATGCGGGCGCTGCAGAAGACGATCTTCGTGCCGACCGTCTGCCGGCCGATCTGGCGCGACTTCATCGACACGGCGATCGCCGCGGGAAAGCTGCCTGACGGGACGCCTTACGACGCGCAATGGACGCCGCCCCGCTTCGAATCGATCGACCCGGTCAACGACTACAAGGCGACCTTGGGCCGGGTGCGCGCCGGCTTCATGAGCCTTTCCGAGGCGATCGCCATGGAGGGCGACGATCCCGAGAGCGTCCTCGACGAGATCCAGGAAATGAACGCGAAGATCGACGAGCGCGGCCTCGTCCTCGACAGCGATCCGCGCAAGATCGGCCTGCGCGGCGACATCCAGAAGGCCGATGCGGCGCAAGCCGCCGAGACCTACCAGGATCCGGGCGACACGACGAGCGATGCCGGCGATACGGGCGCCGGCGCGGCCGATCAGGGCCAGGTCGACCAGGGCGGCGACGGCGCGGCCGGCGCCACGGTGCGGCGCCTCGTGCCGCGCGCCCTCACCAGCTGACCGTAAGGAACGAGCCATGGCGACTGTCGTCAACCACGCCGGCGAGACCAACGGCGCCGCGCGCATCGAGGCGGGCGATTATGACACGGACGGCGCCTGGAGTTTCGACGCCGCGGACGGCGACAAGCTCCTGGGCGATGGCGGCGACGACTGGACCAATTACGGCAAGTGGCATCTCGGCATCGACACAGCCGCCGACGACACCACCAAGGCGCATTATAAATATCCCTTCGGCAAGGACGGTAAGGTCTACCGCTCGGCCCTCCGCGCCATCCGCTCGCGCTCCGCGCAGCAGGGCGATACCTCGGTCTACGAGGCCGCCGGGCGCCTCATGGACGCGATGGACAAGAAGGAAGACGCGGCGGACGGAGGCAGCGACGAGGACAAGGAGGGCGCGATCCGCCGCCGCGCCGAGACGCGCAAGATCCGCCGCCGCGCGCTCGCCGGCTATCGCGTCGCGCTGCGCCGCGAGCTGGTCGGCATCCCGCTCCTCGTCAGCCGCCGCGCGCTCGAGCGCGGCCTCGCCGCGGCCTCCTCAGGCGCGCCGCTGCCGCTGCGCGCCTGGGACGACGGGTACGATGCGGATGACGATGGCGCACAAGAGCCGGAGCGCCGCCCCTATGCGGTGACCGATGCCGGGATCGCCATCATCGACGTCGCGGGACCGCTCGTCCAGCGCGGCTCGTGGTTCATGCAAGCCTGCTTTGGCGTCACAGGCTACGAGTTCCTCGCCGAGGAGCTGGCGCAGGCGCTCGCCGACCCGGCCGTCCAGGCGATCGTCTTCCGCTGCGATTCGCCGGGCGGCGCCGTCGCCGGCTGCTTCGACTTCGTCGATGAGCTCTACGCCGCGCGCGGCGCCAAGCCGCTGATCGCCTGCGTCGACGAGATGGCCTGCTCGGCCGCCTATGCCATCGCCAGCGCCTGCGACCGCGTCTATCTGCCGCGCACGGCGATGGTCGGCTCGGTCGGCGTCGTCGCATTGCATGTCGATTTCTCGGCGCAGGACGAGATGCTCGGCGAGCAATGGACCTATGTCTTCGCCGGCGAGAAGAAGATCGACGGCAACCCACACGCGCCGCTCTCGCGCTCGGCGCGCGCGGATCTGCAGGGCGAGATCGATCAGGCTTACGAGCTCTTCATCGAGACCGTCGCGCGCAACCGCGGGATCGACGCCGCCGCGGTGCGCGGCACCGAGGCCGCCGTCTATGCCGGCGCCGCCGCGGTCGAGATCGGCTTCGCCGACAAGATCCTGCCCTTCCGCCAGGCGCTGGCCGCGCTCGGCGCGGAGTTCGGCGCCGCAGAGGCCGATCCGCCGCCGCTCTTCGGCGGCGATGACGAGCCCGAGGAAACGGCGCCGCAGATGACCCTCGGCGATCGCCGCACACGCGAGCTCGCCGGCGGAGCCGCCATGCACATCCGCGATCTCCTGGCGCGCATGCGCGCCGCCTCGGTCGATCTCGACCAGCGCACCGCCGAGATCGTCATCGCGACCGAGACGCCGGTGCGGATCTACGATTACGACCGCCGGCGCTGGGCCGACGAGGTGCTGGGATGCCGCCCTGGCGAGATCCGCCTCGCCCGCTTCGATGCCGGCCTGCCGCTGCTCGACGGCCATGGCGAGCGCGCCCTCGATCTGCGCCTTGCCGACCAGATCGGCGCCGCGGTGCCGGGCAGCGCCATCATCGCCAATGGCGAGCTGCGCGGCACCTTCCTCTTCTCCGACAAGCCCGGCGCCGAGCAGGCCTTGCGCGACGTGGCGTCAGGCGTCCTGCGCGGCGCCTCGGCAGGCTACCTCGTCCATCGCTACCGCATCGACGAGACGACATCGCCGCCCACCTACCGGGCGGTCGATTGGGAGCCCGTGGAAGCCACGGCGCTCCCGATACCCGCGGACCCGAAAGCCGGGTTCCGCTCTCTCTCGCGGGCAACCCGCCCTGCCACACTCCACGAAAGGACATCGGAAGTGGAAAAGACTGCCGCGGCGGGCGCGAAGCCCGCGAATGACGACGCCGTCCGCACCCAGGCGATCGAGGCCGAACGCACGCGCACCTCCGGCATCCGCGCCACGGCGCGCAAGCTGACACTGCCGCCCGAGATGGTCGAGCAGGCGCTCGACGAGGGCCTCTCGCTCGAGGCCTTCCGCGAACGCGCGCTCGATCATGTGGCGCAGCACGGCACGACGGCTGGGCCGATCGTCTCCGTGCGGCCGTCGCCGGACGCCGAGGCGGTAACGACGCCGACCGCCAAGAGCGGCGGCTTCAAGACCTTCGGCGAGCACCTCGCTGCCGTCGCGCGCTATTCGATCAGCGGCAACGATTCCGGCGCGCTCGACAAGCGCCTCGTCCGCGCGCCGACCGGCGCCGGCGAGGTAGGTCCCGACGCTGGCGGCTTCCTCGTCCAGACGGATTTCTACGCCGAGATCATGCAGCGCGCCTTTACCGGCGGAAAGATCCTCTCCCGCGTGTTCAAGCTGCCGATCTCGACCAGTGCCAACGGCATCAAGATCCCCGGCATCGACGAAACCAGCCGGGCCACCGGATCGCGCTGGGGCGGCGTCTCGATGGCCTGGGCGAGCGAGGGCGATGCCGGCGGCACGGGCAAGCCGAAATTCCGCCTGATCGAGCTCGACCTGAAGAAGCTCCTCGGCTTCTGGAACGTCTCCGACGAGCTGCTCGAGGACACGACGGCGCTGACCGCGATCGGCACCGTCGCCTTCACGCAGGAATACATCTTCATGGTCGAGGATGGCTGCTTCCGCGGCACCGGCGCCGGCCAGCCGCTCGGCATCTTGAAGGCACCGGCCAAGGTCACCATCGCCAAGGAGCAGGGACAGGCGGCGGCGACCATCGTCATGAACAATTTGACGAAGATGTGGGCGGCGCTCGACGAGCGCTCCGAAGAGAATTCGGTGTGGATGTGCAACCGTAACGCCATCCCGCAGCTCATCGCCCTCAACGCGCCGATCGGCACCGCCGGCGCCCTCGTCTTTATGCCGCCGGGCGGCCTAAGCGGGACGCCATACGGCTCCTTGCTCGGGCGCCCGGTGATGACGACGGAGTACAACGAGACGCTCGGCACCGAAGGCGACATCGTCCTCGTCGATTGGAGCCAGTACGTCATGTGCGACAAGGCGGCGCTGCAGGCGATGAGCTCGATGCATGTCCGCTTCCTCACCGACGAGATGGTGTTCCGCTTCCGCTACCGCGTCGATGGGCAGCCGGCCTGGCATTCCGCCGTGACGCCGTACAAGGGCGCCGCCGGCGAGAAGCGCTCGCCCTACATCACGCTGGCGAACCGGTAATCGCGCCGGCGGCCTGCCTCGCTGCGGGCCGCCGCCGCTATCCCCGTGATCATCGGGCCGGTCGGGGCCGGCCTACCGCTCAGCCATCGGCTGACAGCTTAGGAGGCCGCCATGGCCCGTCAATTCCGCTATCTCGACTCGCTGAAGGAGGTCAAGCTCCTTCCGGCCGCCGCCGACGCCGCCGGCCGCACCAGCTCCTACGTCTCGCTGCGCAACGCGCTCAAGGCCTGGGTAGTCGCCGACGTCAACCAGGGCAATGCTGCGCAGGTGACCTTCTCGCCCCTACAGGCGCAGGACAGCGCCGGCACCGGCTCGAAGGCGATCCCCGTCTCGGCGATCTTCGCCAACCAGGACACCTCGACCGCGACCGGCAGCGACGCCTTCGCCGCACAGACGGCCGCCGCGACCTTCCAGACCTCGGCGGCGACCAAGGACAAGACCGTGGTGTTCGAGCTCGATCTTTCCTCGTTCGACGTCGCCAACGCCTTCGAGCACATCGCGCTCCAGACCTCGGCCTCGAATGCCGGCAACATCACCTCGGCGAAGCTGGTAATCCTGCCGCGCTACCCGAGCGACGTCGCGAGCCAGCCGACCGCCTTCGTCTGAGGGCTGACGATCCTCGCGCGCCACGCCGCTCCAACCCGCGGCGCGCGAGTGACCGCTTCATTCCTGTCTTCCGTCTTCCGTCCTCCGTGCTCTGTCTACTGACAAAGGGAGCCCGCCCATGTCGACCTCCGCCCGCTACATCAACGGCGTCCTCACCTTCGAGGATCAGGCGCTCGCCGGCGAGCAGCCCTTCAACCTCATGCCGATCGTCTTCGAGGAGGATTTCATCGGCGCGGGTCACACCGCCGGCGTCCCGACCGCGGCGACATTGGGCTATGCCTGGATCAAGAAGCTGGTGAAGACGGGCGGCACGCCGGCCGTCGCGATCGACGGCAGCGTCGCCAACGCCACCATGACCGCGTCCATCGACGCCACCTCCGAGAAGCAGGAGGCGCTGCTCTACGCCGCCGACCAGCGCAACTGGACCCTCGGGCAAGGCCTCGTCTTCGAGTGCCGGGCCAAGTTCCCGGTCCTCCCGACCGGGGTCGCCAAGATCGTCATGGGCGTGACCGCGGCGTGGGCCGACGATCCCGACACGATCACCAACTCGGCCTATTTCGAGGCGCTCGCCGCCGATAACGGCCTCGTCAAATGCCGCGTCGCCGACGCCGCCGGCGCCACCACGATCGCCTCGTCCGGCATCACGCTCGGCACCACCGATTTCCACATCTTCCGCATCGAGTTCAAGGACCTGACCTCGATCGCCTTCTTCATCGACGGCAACCCGGTGGCGACCGGGACGAAGTTCCCCTTCACCGGCGCCGCAGCGGCGCAGCTCATGCAGCCTTTCTTCGACGTCTACAAGGCATCGGGCGTCGGCCTCGGCACCTTGACCGTCGATTTCGCGCGGCTGAGCCAGAAGCGCAGCTGAGCCGGGCGCCAAGCGCAGCGGAGACGCCTTCATGTCGCAGCTCGACAACTTTCCCATCCTCATCGCCAACGGCCAGTCGCTCTCGGCCGCGGTGCCGCTCGGCGCCGACACGCTCGTCGGCATCGTCATGCCGGCGGCGTGGACGGCGGCGGCGCTCACCTTCCTCGTCAGCGCCGATGGCGGCGCCAGCTTCCAGAGCCTCTTCAACGACGCCGGCACCGAGGTCAGCGTCACGGTCACCGCCGCCGAGTTCGTCGCGATCGACCCGAAATACTACCGCGGCGCCAATTTCATCAAGGTGCGCTCCGGCACCTCCGCGACGCCGGTCGCGCAAGGCGCCGACCGCGCCCTAACCCTGGTCGGCCGCGTCCTCTCGGCCTGATCCGATGCCGCTCTTCGAGGATCTCGTCAAGGCGCCCAACGACGTCGTGAACCATGCGCTCGATTGGACGCCAGCCGTGCCGGCCGGCGCGGCCTCGCCGATCCCGACGCCGGTCTATTCGATCGACAATGGCGGCGACGTGATGGTGACGCGCATCTCGGAGGATGGCCTGACATCGACGGTGCAGCTCGCCGGCGGCACCGATCAGAGCTACACCGTGGTGCGCGCCGAGCTGACCCTGCCCGATGGCGAGCTGATCAGCCGCACCTTCAACGTCCTCGTCCGGAAGACTCTGTGAGCGTCTTCTCCACGATGCTCGACACGCTGTTCGCCTCCGAGCTCGCCACCGCGGCGTACTACGCGCCGGCCGCCGGCGGGGGCGCCCTCACGGTCGCGCTGATCTGGAAGACGCCCGACGTCAAATTCGCGCTGGCCGGGGCCGGGACGCAGGCGCCGGCGCGCACGGCCGAGATCCGCGCCGCCGAACTGGCGGCGCCGCAAGAGGGTGACGTCATCACCGTCGCCGGCACGAAATACACCGTCGCCAACGTCACACGCGACCGCGACGGGTTGCTGTGGCGCCTCGAGGTCGAGTGAGCACGCCATGACATCCGACACAAAGAACCACTATTCCTGGGATCCGCTGATCGTCGCCAAGCTGGCGACAGCGCCCTATTCGACGATGGCGCAGGACGGCAGCCAGGACGTGCAGATCGCCGCCCTGCTCAATGCCGAGACGGTCGCCGGTCCGCGCGCCGACGTGCCGGTGGCGAGCGTCACCGGCTATCTGGCGCTGCAAGGCGCGCTCTACTCGCTGAAGGTCTTCGCCGGCGCCGCGCTGAACCAGACCCAGCCGCACGACAATGCGCTGATCGCAGCCAATGAGCTGCTGACGGTGATCTCGGACCTGCGGGTGTTCCAAACCTCCGATCCGGCGATCCATGATGCGCTGAAGGTCTTCCTCGATGCGCTGGTCGCCAACGGCAACCTGACGCAACCACAGGAAGATGCGATGCTGAAGATGGCCGAGACCACAATCCCGTGGTGGCGGATCATCGGCATGGAGACGGCGCTCAACGAGCACGACCTCGCGCGCGCCCGGGCGGGCGGCCTATGACGACACCGTTCCTCTGGGATGCTGGCGCCTATACGGGCGCCCGCGCGAACTATCTGACGACCGAATTGAACGCGCTCGCCGTTTCGGCCGCCAATGTGCTCTCGACCCTCGGGGCGGCGTTCAATCAGACGAACACGATCGCGCACATTTATGCCGATGCTGAGTTCCTTGCTGGCGGGACCTTCACGCCGCTGGCGAGCGGCTTCCTCGAGCTGTGGCTGCTGAGATCGCTCGACGCCTCGGCATTCAACTATGAGGATGGGTCAGCCACGATCGCACCGGGGCGGCCGGCGGATCTCATTATCCCGGTGCGAGCCGGCACCACCATCACGCCGCGTTCTGGTCGCGCGGGACTCATCATGCCGCCCGGCAACTTCAAGCCGATCCTGCGCAACCAGAGCGGGGCCACCCTGCCGGCGACCGGCAATATCCTCAGCTTGGCGTTCTACCGCGAAGCGTCCTAAGCCATGTCGGCTTATTTCGCCTCACATCGGCGGCCGGATTTCCTCAACGGGAAGCCCGCGTTTGGATACGAGATCGACCCTAATGATAGTCTCGCGCAGGGTTTAGTTGCCTATTACCTGATCGGTGAAGCGACACGGGGCGTCGTCAAGAACCTGCTGGCCGGCGGTCCTGCCCTCGCGAACGGAACTACCGCGCCGACATTTGGCGCGCGCTCGACCGGCCCCTCGGTCGAGACCAGCGCGACCGGCCCGACCTATATGACGGTCGGCCCACTGACGGCCGGCGCCAGCATTCTTAGATATACGATTGCAGCGGAGGTCGGCTGGAACGGAACTACATCGGCGAGCCTTCAGCAAGCTGCCGTGATCGGATCGAATAGCGGCACTTTCGCTTCGATCGGCCCCGGCTTCGATCTCAATGGCGTGCCGGGTGTTTATAACCAGGGTAACAGCAACTCGACAGTTACGAACTTCCCAGGAGCGTCAGCGCAGGCCGGTGTTCCGCTCCGTATTTCCGCATATCTGGTTGACGGCGCCAACATCAATGCGTGGCTCAATGGGATCAAGTCGGCGTTGAACCCTGGCAACGCATCTGGCGCTGACGCATTTACCTCAATATCGATCGGCACGGACGTATCTTTCTCCGACGGCTGCAACGGCTTCTGTACGCGCCTCGCGGTGTGGAACCGCCATCTGACCGATGTTGAGATGGCGCGGTGGGCGTTCGATCGGAACCCGGGACTGTGGCCGAAGCGGCTGGTGCAGTTCAAGGGCGCTGTCGCTGGCGGCACGACGGTCACCAGCAACTGCGCCGCGGCGCTCGAATGGCTGGCATCGCAGCGCAAGGACGAAGCGGTGCCGGCCGAATCCGCGTCGATGCTGCTGCGCGACGGACAGGTCCCGACGGAATGGCTCGCGCTCATGCGCGGCGATGCCAATGGGCCGGTCGAGGCGCTGGCCGCGCAGCTGGACGATGCAGCGGCCGCGATCGAATTCGCGGGATCGCAACGCACCGACACCGCCATTCCTGCCGAGCTGGTCGCCGCGCAGCGCAGCAACGGCGCCGCGGCGCTCGAGGGGCTGGCGGCGCTGCGTCGCGACGAGGTGGCGCCGGCTGAGGCTCTCGCCGGTCTCCGCGCCGACGCAGCGTTGCCGCTCGAGATCCGCGCGACGGTCCGGCTCGATGGGGCCGTTCCCGTCGAGTTCACCGGCGCGGTCTCGGTCACGGCGGATGCCACGCTGCCGCTCGAGTTCCTGGCGCTCGCCGTCAAGGATGCGCCGGCGCCGCTCGAAACCGCGGCGACTCAGCGCGCCGATAGCGCGCTGCCGCTCGAGGCGCTGCTGTCGGTCCGGCCCGACGCCGCGCTCGCCATCGAGATCCTCTCGGCGCTTCGGCTTGACGGCGTCATGCCGGTCGAAGGCGCGGCGGCGCTGCGGATCGACGCGCTGCTGCCGCAAGAGGCGCTCGCCGCGCTTGCGGCGAGCGCGGGCCTGCCGGCCGAGTTCCTGGCGAGCATCATCAGGGACGCGGCCTCGCCGATCGAGCTTGTCGCCATGCTGCGCGCGGACACCGCGGCGCCGCTCGAATTAGGCGGCGGCGTCGGCAGCCTCGTCATCGGCGCCTCGGCGCTGCCGATCGAGTGGACGCTGACACTGGTCGGCGCGCATTTCATCGGCGAAAGCCTCGCCTCGCCCGACCTCGTTGCCGAGACGCTGAGCGGGTCGACCCTGATCGGCGAGATGCTGAGCGCTTCGACCTTGATCGGCGAAACGCTGACCTGATTCCGTTTACCAGCGAAGGACAGCGCGATGAGCGTCATTCCCTCCGACATCGTGCTCTATGGCTCGGCGAACATGCCGGAAGCCGACGCGGCGACGACCGGCGGCGCCGTCGATTTCACGAAGCGCGTCCAGTTCTTCGACATCACGCCGAACGGCACCTTGGACATGGTGTCCTCCTCGGCGAGCGACACTGCGACGAAGCTCGCTTTCGCGGCGCGCGATGCGACCGGCGTCGTGCAGACGCCGGCATCCGCGACATTGAACGGCACGACGCCGGTGACCGGCCTTGCCGCCTCGCTGACCGTCGAGCGCCTGCTCGCCGCCGTCATCACCGGCGGCGCCATCGCCGGCCTCGCCAATCCCGGGGGCACGGCCGCGGTCGGCGACGTCGCGCTTTACGCGCACACGGCGGTCGTTGCCGCGCACACGGCGCAGACCGGCGCTGCCAACAAGACCGGCACGACGCCGGCGCTCTTCAAGCTGCAGGCCGGCGACGGCGCCTCGGTCTCGATCGGCCAGATCATCCGCATCAAGACCAATACCGGAGTCAACCAGCTGCGCTCGATCATCGCCATCTCGGGCTACGGCACCGATGTCGTCGCCGTCAACCGCGATTGGGGCACGATTCCGGACAACACCTCGACCTACGACGTCTATCAGGGGATGCTGTTCGAGATCTCGCCGAACGCCGTCACCGCCATCACCCGCGCCTTCGCGACCGCCGCCGCCGACGTCCCGGGCGGCGCCTCGCGGACCTTCTACGAGAAGGTCTTCGTCGTGAACAACAACACGGCGACGGCGCTCACCGGCGCGCAGGCCGAGGTGCTCAGCGAAAGCCCGGCGCTGCCCGGCAGCGCGACGCTCGATCTCGCCCTCTGCAAGGCGTTGAACGATACCCAGACGACCGCCAATCGGCAGACCTTGCCGACCAATGGCGATGCCAGCGCGCTCACCTTCGTCGTCCAGCCGTCGCTGATCAGCGTGCCGAGCCCGGGCAATCTCCCGTCCGGCGCCGCGCCCAACAGCGCCGGCGCCGAGGGCGCCTGGCTGCGCCTCACCCTGCCCGCGGGCACGACCGCCTATAAGGGCGCGGCGACGGTGCGCAGCCAGGGCTCGACGGTCTGACCGCGCACCGCCAGGGATCGCCGCGCAATGACCGCTCGGACGATTTTCGCCGACGGCAAGCCCGCCGGCACGACGATCGTCTACAAGGCGCAGGTGGTCGACGAGAACAAGGTGCCGATCGCCGCGGCGTCGCTCGGATCGATGACGCTATCGCTCATCGACGCGGCCTCGAAGGCGATCGTCAACAGCGTCAACAAGGCGCCGATCCTCAATGCCGGCCGCGGCACCGTCGATGCCGGCGGCAACCTCCAGCTCACCCTGACGCCGGCCGATACCGCCTTGTTGGTCGCGTCCGACGATCAGGAGATCCGCACGCTCGTCATCGATTGGACCTATTCCGGCGGCAGCAAGACCGGGCGCAAATGGGTCGATATCCTGCTCATCGGCATGCCGGGGCCTTGAGCGATGGCGCTCTCGGTCCGCGAGCAGATACTGGCGGCGCTCGCCGCGAAGCTCGGCGCCATCGTCACCGGCGGCGTCGCCGTCACCTTCTATCGCAACCGCCGCAAGGCGATCGCGCAAGGCGCCTGGCCCGCGCTCAACCAGATCGACGGCGGCCACGGCGCGCCCGAGGAGGTGCTGACCCCCGGCATCAGCCAGTACACGCTCGACGTCGAGCTCGAGGGCGAGGTCGGCGCGACGCCGACGGCCGCGATGACCGAGGCGCAGCTCGGCCCGGCGCTCTCCGATCTCTATGCCGCTTCGCTGAAGGCGGCGCTCGCCGACCGCACCCTCGGCGGCCTCTGCATCGACATCCACGAGGGCGCGCTCGCGGTCGATCCCGACCGCGGCGAGGGCAAGGCGCCGGCCGGCGCCTTCAGCCTCGCCCTCACCATCGATTTCTGGACACGGAACGGCGACCCCTACACGATCGGGCCGTAGCACGAATGCGCATCGTGTTCGAGAATCCGCCGCTGTTCGATGTCATCGACGCCGCCTTCAACGTGCGCGGTCAGCCGGTGATCTTCTGCTGGGGCGACATCATCTACAATCCGCAGCGGATCAAGGTCACGCCCGAGCTGAAGGCGCACGAGAAGGTCCATTGCGACCGCCAGGCGGCCCATCCCGAAACGTGGTGGTTGCGGTACGTCGACGATCCCGCGTTCCGCCTCGCCGAGGAGATTCCGGCGCACCGCGCGGAGTTTATGGCGTTCCGTATGCGTCATCGCAACTTGAACCAGCGCGGAAGGATGTTGAACCTCATCGCCGAGCGGCTATCCGGGCCGCTCTATGGCGGCCTGCTCACCAAGGCCGAAGCACGGCAACGGATCTTAGCATCCTGATCCGCCAACTCCCTGACCCTGGAGCCTAGACAATGGACGAGACCGACGCCCCGCCGCCCGGCCGCGTGGCCGTGCATCCGCGCCCCGGGGGCACCTGGTACGTGACGCCGCAGGGTCTGAGCCAGACGCCGCCTGATGCCGCGGAAGCGCCGCTTTCGCTCGAGCCAGCCCCTGCGGAAGCGCCGCTTCCGCCGAATGAAGAGGAGTCCCGCTGATGGCGGCTTTTCGCTCACGCGCAACGGTCATCCTGGCCAAGGTCGAGACGACCGAGGGCACCGACGCCGCGCCGGTCGCGGGGACGAACGCCGTCCTCGTCGAGAACGTCAAGGGCCCGACGCCGAAGCCCAACATCATCACCACCAACGAGGTGACCTCCTCGCTCGACGATTTCGGCGCGATCGTCGGCGGCATGACGGTCGATCTCACCTTCGACTGCTACATCAAGGGCAATTCCGCCGGCGCCGGCAACGCGCCGGAGTGGGGCGCCCTGCTCAAGGGCTGCTCCTGGGCCGAGACCATCACCAACGCCGCGATCCCGGCGGCGCCGGAAGCCTGCGCCGCGGGCGGATCGACGACGACGGCCGTGCTCGGCGTCACCGCGGCGGCGACCGCCGAGCTCTATCGCGGCATGCCGATCGCGCTCTCCGGCACGGTCAGCTCGGCGGCGCTCAACCAGGGCGTGACCTTCATCTCCGACTATACCGTCGGCAAGCTCGCGACCTTGACCGAGACTCTCGGCGGCGCGATCGTCGCCACGACCAACTACCAGATCCCGAAGAACGTGCTCTACGCGCCGAGCTCGGCCGCGCCCGAGACCTCGCTCACGATCTACGTCTACAATGACGGCGTCCGCTACCGTCTCGTCGGCTGCCGCGGTGACGTCACCTTCAATCTTCTCGCCGGCGGCGCCGCCAAGATGAGCTTCAAGTTCCAGGGGCTCTTCCTCGACAAGACCGACCAGGCGCTGCCCGTCGCCACCTACGATGCGGTGCGGCCGCCGATCTGGAAATCGGGCGCCATGCTGCTGAACCGCCTCAACGGCGCGGCCAAGACCTTGAGCTTGAACTGCCAGAACACGCTCGCCGTGCCCGACGATCCGAATGCGACGGAAGGCTACGACGCGCCGGTCATCGTCAAGCGCGACCCGCGCGGCACCTTGGACCCGCTCGAGACCCTGGTCGGGACGCGCGACATCATGGGCGATTTCCGCGCCTCGACGAAGCGCATCCTCCACGCACGCTACGGCACCACGCTCGGCAACCAGATCGGCCTCACCATCCCGCAGGCGCTCTATCTCGGCCAGGACCCGACCGACCGCGGCGGCCTGATGGCGGTCGGCGTGCCCTTCGAGGCGGTGGGGCAGGATTCCGGCGCCTTCCTCTGCCTGTTCTGAGGCTTTGCGGTGCCAATTGGCACCGGCTCTCACGATTGATGGCGGAGGGACCAGATGGGCGCCGGCGGCGGAACTATGATTGAAGGATTAAGAAGCATGGCATTGCCGATCTCTCCACGTGACCCCGTCGCCTTCACGCCGTTCTCATATGATGGCAAGGACAACCCGCCGGTCTATCTCGTCAGCCCGGCGACGCGGCGCCAGCGCATCGCCTTCCGTCGCGCCTTGACGGCGGCCGGGGCGCGCTACCCCTCGGATCTGGCGCTGATGGCAGCGCTGCGCGAGGGGATCGCGGCGCTCCTCCCCGCCGCCGAGCTCGGCCCGCTGCTCGCCCTCATCGATGGCGCCGAGGCCATCACGAAAGCGGGCGAGATCTTGGACCCGGCGGCGCGCGCCAATCTCGAGGAGATCGAGCGTGCCGTCGCCGAGAGCGATCCGCGCTACCGCGCGCTGCTCGCGGACCGCAGCGCCTGGCTCGAGATCGCGCCGCTCACCGCCGCCTCGATGTTCCTCGTCGGCCGCGCCGGCGAGGCGCCGCTGCCGCGCCGCGGCGGCATCGTCCCCGACGAGGTCCTCGAGGCCTTGCCGGAGGCCGATATCGACGCGATCGGCTTCAAGGCGCTGGCCCTGATGAGCCCGACCAAGGACGAGGAAAAAAACTCCGCATCGCCTGCGTCGCCGCCGCCGAGCCCGAGGCCTTCGCAGGCGACCTCGCTCCCGAGCTCACAAGAGACGGCTGGGACATCATCGGAGAGCATTACGCCGTAAACCCGGCCGACGGGCTCGACGAGGAGTATGACGAGGTGGTGCGCCTCTGGCGCATCTGCCGGCCGCCGCCCGGCCGCATCGGCGGCATGGCGGCCGGCTACCTGCCGGTCTCGGGGCCTCTGCCGGAAGCCGGCGGCGCGCTCGACCAGGGCGCCTGGCTGATGGCCGCCTTCGACATCCTCACAGTCGCCGATCTCGATCGGCAGAAGAGTTGAGATCCTCCGGCGTGGCGGTCCGACAGCCGAGCGGATCGACGATCGACGCCAGGGCGAAGCGCCGTTCCTCGGCCGCCGCCGCTTCCGCTTTCCGCCGGATCCCGGCATCAGCCTCGATCGGGAATTCATGACCGCAGAACCGGCACGCGGCTGCCCGCGCCTTGATCGTTTCGGCGCAGCGCGGGCATTCCTTCGTGACGGCCTCGCGTGCCGCGCCCTCCCCGCCGGCGCCGAGGAGGCCGCTGCCGCCAAGCGCGGCGCGCTGCTGTCCGTCCGCGACGGTCAACTTCGGGAGCGCCAGTAGAGCGATGAGCGCCAGGGGCGAGAGCAGCGCGCCGAGGCAGAACCATGCAGCGGCGCTACGTCCGCGGCTCGGTGCGATCACTGCGCAGAGTACGCCTATGGCGATCCAAAAGAGCAGAAGTTCCATCTTTAAGTCTCCCGTGATGGATGTGCGCGCGGCGGTCACTATGGCGTGACGCTCTCCTTCAAGTTGAAGCCTCAATCATATACGCACGCTACCCGGCCTGCCATGCCCATTTCGATCCGAGCCGAGCTCGATGGCGATTTCAGCCTTCTCTCAGGTCAGCTGAAGCAGGTGCTCGGCCTCGCCGTGCGCGCCGGTGTCGATGCCGCGGCGACCGGCATGAAGACCGACTTCGTCCAGGCGCTCGATGCCGCCGGCATCAGCCCGCTGGTCGGCCGCATGATCGGGACGCGGACGTTTCCTGCCGCCGGGCGCGGCAGCCTCACCGCGGCGGCGTCCGTCTTCGGCAACGGTCCCGCGGCGCAGCGCATCCTCGACAACCTCGCCGAAGGTGTCGTCATCGTGCCGAAGCGCGGGAAATATCTCGCGATCCCGACGCAGTTCAACCGCAAGGGCGGAAGGCGCGGCGGCGGGGTGCTGGTGTCGCCGCAGCAGATGCTGGCGACGCGGCAGGCCTTCACGATCAAGGCGGCGCACGGCGCGGGCTCGCTCATATGGTGCCTAAAGGTCAACGCGGCGCAGCGCCGGCGCGGAAGCGCCCAGCGCATCGTTACCCTCGCTTTCGCCGGCGGGACGATTGCGGTCGGCGGCGGGCGCCACCAGCGCGTCGGCAAGCTGTTGGCCGCGGGCTTCGTGCCGATGTTCGTCCTGACGCCGGCGGCGCGCGTGCGCCATGTCCTCGACGGCGAGGGCGCCGCGGCGAAATGGAGCCAGGCCATCCCTGATCTGATCGACGCCGCGCTGCCGAACGACATCTGACCGCCGACAGGTCTGCCGATGGCCAAGACGTTTACCTTCCGATTGACCAGCGAGGGCGTCGAGTAGCTGCGCGCGCAGCTCGAGGCGCTGGGGCCGGCGGGGCAACAGGCCTTCGACCAGCTGAAGCAGGCAGCGCCGGTCCTCGCCAATTCGCTCGATCTCGCCAAGTCGAAGGCCGAAGGGGCGGCGCCTGCCATCCGTTCGCTCGCCGACAGCTTCACCGTCTCCGGCCAGGCCGCTGCCGCCTTCCACACGGTGACCGACGCGCTCGGCAGCAAGGTGACCGAGCTAGCTTCCGGCGCCGGTCTCGTCGGCGACGCTCTCGCGAAATTCGGTCCGATCGGCACCGCCGCCGCGGCCGGGCTCGGCCTCGTCGTCGAGAGCTTCCACGCGATCAACATCGCGGCCCAGGCGGAGCTGGGGCAGCTCAAGATCGACGCCGTCATCAAGGCGACGGGCGACGCGTCGGGCGCGACGGCGCAGCAGCTCGAGAAGCTCGCCGAAGAGCTCGCGGCGACGACCTTCGCGACGCGCGACCAGGTGCGCAGCGCCTCGGCCGAGCTCCTTACCTTCACCAACGTCACCGGCGCCAATTTCGAGCGGACGATCCGCGTCGCCCAGGACATGGCGACGATCTTCGGCGGCGACGTCCAGAGCAGCGTCGTCAGCCTCGGCCGCGCGCTCGAGGACCCGACGCAAGGCCTCGCCCGTCTCGCCCGCGCGCATGTCATCCTGACCGAAGCCGAGAAGGACCAGATCAAGACTCTGCAGGGGCAGGGCGATCTCTTCGGCGCGCAATCGGCGCTGCTCAAGGACGTCGAGGAGCGCTATAGCGGCGCCGGCGCCGGCGCGCATGGCGGCCTCGCCGGCGCCATCGACGAGGCGAAGAAGGCGCAGGAGGAGTTCGACGTCGCGCTCGGCAAGACCTTGGCGCCGACTGCGAAGGTCGCGGTCGATGCCTATGCCGGCGCGCTCCGCAGCCTGACCGCCGTCCTCGAGGAAGACGTCAACAAGGCGCTGACCGACACGCTGGCGAAGATCAAGCAGCTGCAGGACGCGCAACAGGCGACGCAAGCCAACGACGTCATCGGCAACAAATCAGGGATCATCTTCAACGACCCGGTGTTCGCGCCGAGCCGCGCGCAGGCCGGCGGTGGCGGTCCGAGCCTGGCGGCGCTGCAGGCGCGCGCGCTGCAGCTCACCGGCCAGATCACGGCGCAGGCGCTCGGCGACGACGCGGCCGCGGTGCGAGCGATCATCGTCCAGAACGAGAACTACACCCAGACGGTCGGAACGCAGAAGACCGCGACCGACGCCGTGGTGCTGGCGATCCAGCGCAAGATCGACGCCAGCCGGCTCGATGCCGACCAGACGGCGATCCAGACGGCGCGGGACAAGGCCTTCAACGACGTCCTCGCCGCCAATCCCAACATCAAGGCGGCGGGCGGCGTCGACACCTTGCGCGAGCAGGCGGTCGCGGCTGCGGATCTCGCCGAGAAGCAGGTCCGCCAGACACTGGCGACCCGCGATGCGGCGACGGCGGCGAAGGACGAGGCCGAGCAGCACAAATTGCTCGAGGCGGCTCTCGCGGCCGAAAGCGACCGGCGCATCGGCCTCACGCAATCGATCGACGACCAGATCGCGCTCATCCAGGTCGAGGGCGTCGCGCGCGACCAGCTGCGCGCGGTGATGGAAGCGCAGGCGAAGGCGCAGAAGGACGGCAACCTCCTCGAGCAGGACGATATCGACCTCATCAAAGAGCGCGTCGCCCTGCTCGACAATCGGAAGCAACAGGAAGCGGACCGCGCCCAGGCGGAGAAGGACCGCCAGAAGCAGCTGGATCAGTTCGCCGCCAACGTCCAGCACACCGGCGACAAGATCGTCGATATCGGCGCCAAGGCGTTCGCCAAGCTGTTCGACAAGTCGAGCTTCCAGGATTTCTTCGCCCAGCTGGTGAAGAGCGCCGAGCAGGCCTTCGCGCAGATCGCCTCCGAGGCGCTCGTCCGGCCGATCATCATGCCGATTCTCGGCGCCCTGGTCGGCGGCGCGGCGGGCGGCGGCTCCGGCGGGGGTGGCGGCGGCATCGGCGCATCCATCGGCGGCGCGGGCGGCGGCGGCAACAATGTGCTCGGCCTCCTCGGCAACATCGGCTCGCTCGGCAGCTCGATCTTCGGCAATGGCGGGATCTCCGGGCTCTTCTCCGGCGCGATAGACAGCGTCGGCAGCTTCCTCGGCTTCGCGCCCTCGATCGCCTCGATCACCTCGGCGGGCAATATCGGCGCCTTCACCTCTGAGGCGGCGCTCGGCGAATCCCAGGCCGGCGGGATCCTCGGCAT
>JBGPOZ010000006.1:0-49396 GCA_041488295.1 Allostellaceae bacterium | reverse complement strand
AGGAAATGCTCGACCGCGATGCCGAGATGCGGGCGCTCGTGATGAACGGTGCAGACGATGCCGGTCTGCGGATAAGCCCATTCGAGAGCGCCGATGCCGGCGGCGCGGCGCAGCGGCGAAGAACGCCCGTCGGCAGCGACGAGAAGCGCGCCGCGGATGCTCCGTCCGTCGCCGAGCCGGACGGTGACGCCGCCCATCTCGCGCTCGGCCGCGACGACGACTGACGGGGCGATGTGGCGGACGTTGGGAAGAGCGGCAAGGCGCGCCATGAGAGCGTGGCGCAGGACGCGGTTCTCGACGATGTAACCCAAGGGCTCATCGCCGAGATCGGCATGGTCGTAATGGAGGAAGAGGGGCGACGAACCGTCGGCGACGCGGATCTCGCGGATCGGCTCGGCCTCGGCAGCGACCGCGTCCCAGACGCCGATCGCGGCGAGGATGCGCTGCGAGGCGAAGGCGATCGCCGAGGTCCGCCCGTCGAAGGCGGCATCGAGACGCAGCTCCCGCGCCTCGCGGTCGACCAGCGTCGCCTCGACCCCGGCGCTGCCGCACGCCGCGGCGAGCGCGAGCCCGACGAGGCCGCCGCCGGCGATCACGAGCTCGGCGCGGAGTGTCTCGTCGGTGGCGGACGCATTCGACATCGCGGCAAGGATGCGGCGGCGAGGCGGCGATTGTCCAGGGCAGCCGGAACAAAGGGCGAGGGTGCCTCAAAGCTGGGCATCCGGCGGCAGCGCTTTGGTGCATCGCACAAAAAATAGGCGCCGCGTGCCGTCGCCAACGTGGCATGGGCACCGATCGGACGCAAATCTCCGGCTTTCTCCGGTTGGCATGATTCTTGTGTGGCGAGGGCGATAAGAATCACTCGGAGGCTTTGATGAGCTCGATGCGTTTCCTTCCCCCGCGAATCCTTGCGCTTGCCGCGGCGCTCGGAACCGCCATGGCCGGCACCGCTGCCTGGGCCCAGACAGCAGCGACCGCCACGGCAGCGGCGGCCGCGCCCGCCGCTCCGCCCGCCAGCACCATCAATTCGGGCGATACCGCGTGGATGCTGACCTCGACCGCGCTCGTCCTCATGATGACGATCCCGGGCCTCGCGCTCTTCTATGGCGGCATGGTCCGCAAGATGAACGTGCTGGCGACGGTGATGCAGAGCTTCGCCATCACCTGCCTCGTCACGGTGCTGTGGATGATCGCCGGCTACAGCCTCGCCTTCACCGAGGGAACGCCGCTGATCGGCGGCACCTCGCAATTCATGCTGCGCCATCTGACCTTGGACGGCGTCAGCGATCTCGCGAAGACGATTCCGGAATCGGTCTACATGACCTTCCAGATGACCTTCGCGATCATCACCCCGGCGCTCATCTGCGGCGCCTTCGCCGACCGCATGAAATTCTCGGCGATGCTGTGGTTCATGGGCGCCTGGAGCCTGCTCGTCTACGCGCCGATCGCGCATTGGGTGTGGGGGCCGGGCGGCTTCCTCGGCGATGCCGGCGTCCTCGACTTCGCCGGCGGCACCGTCGTCCACATCAATGCCGGCGTCGCCGGGCTCGTCGCATCGCTCGTGCTCGGCAAGCGCAAGGGCTACGGCGTCGAGATGTTCGCGCCGCACAACCTCGTCTTCAGCGTCCTCGGCGCTTCGCTCCTCTGGGTCGGCTGGTTCGGCTTCAATGCCGGCTCGGCGACGACCGCCGGCGGCAATGCCGGCATGGCGATGGCGGTGACGCAGATCGCCACCGCGACGGCGGCGCTCGCCTGGATGTTCGTCGAATGGGCGGCGCGCGGCAAACCGTCGGTGCTCGGCATCATCTCCGGCGCGGTCGCCGGCCTCGTCGCGATCACCCCGGCCTCCGGCTTCGTCAACCCGATGGGCGCGCTCGTCATCGGCGGCGCCGCCGGCATCGCCTGTTACTGGGGCGCCACGGGCTTGAAGCACGCCTTCGGCTACGATGACAGCCTCGATGCCTTCGGCGTGCACGGCGTCGGCGGCATCGTCGGCGCGTTGCTGACCGGTGTCTTCGCGGTCTCGGCGATCGGCGGCGAAGGCAAGGGCGGGCTCATCGACGGCAATCCGGGCCAGGTGCTGACGCAGCTCTACGGCATCGGCGTCACGCTCGGCTACTGCGCCATCGCCAGCTTCGTCATCCTCAAGGTCATCGACCTCGTCATCGGCCTGCGCGTCGACGCCGAGACCGAGCGCGACGGCATGGACCTCGCGGTGCACGGCGAGGTCGTGCAATAGACGGCAGCACCTTTCCTCCCGCAGAAGGGACGCCCTCGCGGCGTCCCTTTTTTCGGGAGATGGATGATAGCCTCATCGCCAAGGTCAACTGCCGGATAGGGAGGCCGAACGATGAGCGAGCCTGTGGTCTACGGCGCCGCCTACAGCGTCTATGTCCGTGCGGTACGGCTCGTCCTCGCCGAAAAGGGCGTGGCGTATCGCCTCCACGAGGTCGACGTCTTCGCGCCGGAGGGCGTGCCGGCGGAGCACTTGGCACGGCATCCCTTCGGCCGCATTCCCGCCCTCGACCATGACGGCTTCAAGCTCTATGAGAGCGGCGCCATCACGCGCTACATCGATGAGACCTTCGCTGGGCCGCGCCTCCAGCCGCAGGCGGCGCGCCAGCGCGCGCGCATGAACCAGGCGATGTCGGTGCTCGACAATTACGCCTATCGCTGCCTCGTCTGGGACATCTTCGTCGAGCGCGTGCGGGCGCCCGCCAATGGCCGCGTTCCGGACGAGGCGCGCATCGCCGCGGCCCTGCCGCTCGGCGCCGCCTGCCTTGCCGCGCTTGAAGCCATCATGGGCGAGGCGCCGTTCCTTGCCGGCGATGACATCAGCCTCGCCGATCTCCACGCCGCGCCGATGGTGGCATATCTCGCAATGGCTGCGGAGGGGCGCCGGCTCCTTGCCGGACATCCGCGTTTTTCCGCCTGGTGGGACCGCATCGCGGTGCGGCCCAGCCTCGCCGCGACCCGCTCGCCGCTCGAAGGATGAGCGCCCGGAAACGGCGTGTTTGTCACAAGATGTAGTTGTGCGCTCCGAGTCGGGCGTGGAACGTCCCATGAACTCGTCAATATCTTGGGAGCGATGGTGCGAAACCGCGTCGACAAAGAGAAAAATCGACGCTCGAGCGACCGGCGAGCGTCTCGACGAGACACACCCGCCAACCGTGCCGATCGAACCTCATTTTGGGGTCGTGCCTCAATATTGCCACAAGATGATGTCGAAAGCGCCGCGCTTCGCTTGTATCGATGGGCGCGCCGCCTTATGCTGATCACGTTTTGTCCCGTGCACTTTCGGGACGTGTTCGTGTGGCTTCGCGCAACAGCCGACAGGACCAGCCCTTGACGATCAATTCCCGGCTCGACGGCCTCGGCAAATACACCGTCGCACAGTTGAGCCCGCTTCATGACGAGGCGATGATCGGCGGCGCGTCGGACCGCACGGTCCGTGTGCTCGAGAGCTGACGAAGGGGGAGAGCGAGGCGATGGCGAATTGGACCGACAGCCTTGGCGGCAAGCACCCCTTCTGGCAGCCCATGTTATCCTTCCTGCGCCGGCGGCTCTCCGAGGCGGTGGGAATCATCCTCTTCTTCGCCGCCCTTCTCCTCGGCGTTGCCCTTGCAACCTTCGACCGGACCGACCCCTCGTGGAACACGGCCGTCGACGCGCCGACGCACAATTGGATCGGTCCCTATGGCGCCGACGTCTCCGATGCGTTCTATCAAGTCACCGGCGCTGCCGCTTTCATCCTGCCGATCGTCCTCTTCGCCTGGTCGTTCCGGCTGCTGCTCAACCGTGGTTTGCCGGCGCTCTGGCTGCGCCTCCTTCTGCTCCCGCCGACGCTCCTCCTCGGCGCGACCGCCCTCGCGGTCATTCCGATGACGCCGTGGTGGGCGGTCGGCCGTCTTGGTTTCGGCGGCTGGTTCGGGACGACCCTGCTCGACGCCGTCGGCCAGCTCGGGCTCGTCCCGGCGCCGGCGATCGCCATGGCGGCGGCCGCCCTCGTCGGTCTGCTTCTCCTCTACATCCTCGGCCTCACCCGCAACGATTGGCGTCAGATCGGCGAGGGCGCCGGACGCGTTGCCGTCGCCTCGGGTCGCGGCACCGCCGCGATCGCCGGCCACGGCATGCGGCTTGCCGCCTGGCTGCGCGGCCGGCGGAAGGCGGCCGAAACGCCCGGCAGCGCGCGCGCGTTGCGCGGCGAGCCGAAGTTCGGTGCGCGACGCGAGCCACGCCTCAAGGACGACGCCGATGATGAGCGCGCATCGCCGCGGCGCCTCCCGCCCGATCTCGTCGCACCGAAGCCGGCCGGCGCGGCGCCGGGACGGCGCGGCGCCACGGCGCGGCAAGCGACGCTCGATCTCGATCCCGCGGACGAGCATGTGCTGCCGCCGCTCGATCTCCTCGCGGCGCCGCCGCCGGGCAAGGTCGCGACGATGATCAACGAAGAGGCGCTACAGCAGAACGCGCGGCTGCTCGAGACCGTGCTCGAGGATTTCGGCGTCAATGGCCAGATCGTGAAAGTGCGGCCCGGCCCGGTCGTGACCCTTTACGAGCTCGAGCCCGCGCCGGGCATCAAGGCCTCGCGCATCATCGGCCTCGCCGACGACATCGCCCGCTCGATGAGCGCCGTCTCGGTGCGCGTCGCCGTCGTTCCCGGCCGCAACGTCATCGGCATCGAGCTGCCCAATGCGCGCGCGGAGACCGTCTTCCTGCGCGAGCTCCTGGCCTCGGAAGCCTATGAGCGGACGGGCGCGCGCCTCACCCTCGTGCTCGGCAAGGATATCGGCGGCGCGCCGGTCATCGCCGACCTCGCCAAGATGCCGCATCTGCTCATCGCCGGCACCACGGGCTCGGGCAAGTCGGTCGGCATCAACACGATGATTCTCTCGATCCTCTACCGCATGCCGCCGGACCAATGCAAATTCATCATGGTCGATCCGAAGATGCTGGAGCTCAGCGTCTATGACGGCATCCCGCATCTCCTCGCACCGGTCGTCACCGATCCCCGCAAGGCGGTGATGGCATTGAAATGGGCGGTGCGCGAGATGGAGAACCGCTACCGCAACATGTCGAAATTGGGCGTGCGCAACATCGAGGGCTACAATGCGCGCCTCGACGAGGCGCGGCGCAAGAACGAGACATTGATGCGCCGCGTCCAGACCGGCTTCGACCCGGAAAGCGGGCACCCGATCTTCGAGGAGCAGCTCCTCGACCTCAACCCGCTCCCCTTGATCATCGTCGTCGTCGACGAGATGGCGGATCTCATGCTGGTCGCCGGCAAGGAGATCGAGGCAGCGGTGCAGCGCCTGGCGCAGATGGCGCGCGCCGCCGGCATCCACATCATCATGGCAACGCAGCGGCCTTCGGTCGATGTCATCACCGGCACCATCAAGGCCAATTTCCCGACCCGCGTCAGCTTCCAGGTGACATCGAAAATCGACAGCCGGACGATCCTCGGCGAGGGCGGCGCCGAGCAGCTCTTGGGCCGCGGCGACATGCTCTACATGGCCGGCGGCGGCCGCATCACGCGCGTCCACGGTCCCTTCGTCGGCGACAAGGAGGTCGAAGCCGTCGTCAGCTTCTTGAAAAGCCGGGGGGCGCCGACCTATCTCGACGAGATCACCGAGGATGAGGACGCGTCGCTCGACCTGGAGGCACCGGAGGATTCGGAATCGGGCGACATGCTTTACGATCAGGCGGTGGCGCTGGTCTGCCGCGAGCGCAAGGCCTCGACCAGCTTCGTGCAGCGCCATTTGCAGATCGGCTACAACCGCGCCGCGCGCATCATCGAGCGGATGGAGGCCGAAGGCGTCGTCAGCAGCGCGAACCATGTCGGCAAGCGCGAGGTGTTGGCGCGCCATGTGGAGTAGAGCAGAGCGGCGGAACAGCGCCAGTGCCGCTCAGTTGACCTAAGACGAGTTGCACCGTCCTCGCGCAAGCGGGACCTTTTCAAAATCCCTCCCCCGCGAGCGGGGGAGGAGGCCGTAATCGCCGGTGCGGGCAGTTACGAAAGGTCTCGCAAACGGGAGAGGATCCAAGCTCGCTGTTCGCGTCGCGCGACCGTTCATGGCCTTATTTGCGCCGAGTCCGCCCTCTATATGAGCTTTGCCATGACCCACCTCCGCAGAACCGGCCTCCGCGCCAGCCTTAGCGCCGCTGCCCTCGCGCTCGCACTCCTCGCGGCACCCGGCACAATCGCTGCGCCGCCGGCCGCGACGACCCTCACCGCTTCGGACCGCGCCGACATTCAGCGGGTCGAAGAATTCCTCAACGGCATTCACACGATGTCGGCGCGCTTCACGCAATATGCGCAAGATGGCGGCACGGCGAGCGGCGCGGTCTATCTGTCGCGGCCCGGTCGGATGCGCTTTGAATACGACAAACCCTCGCCCGTCCTGCTCGTCGCCGACGGCACCTTCGTCGTCTATATCGACAGCAGCTTGAAGCAGGTGACGTATCTGCCGATCGGCTCGACGCCTGCCTGGTTCCTGCTGCGCGACCACGTGTCGCTCGAGGACGGCGTCACCGTCACCCGCTTCGAGCGCGGACCCGGCGTCATCCGCGTGACGCTCGTCGAGACGAAATCGCCTGAGAACGGGACCCTCGCGCTGACCTTCAGCGACAAGCCGCTCGAGCTGAAGCAATGGGCGATCACCGATCAGCAGGGCAAGACGACGACCGTCGCGCTCGAGGGCGCGCGGTACGGGACGCCGCTCGATTCGAAGCTTTTCACTTTCGTCGACCCGCGCGATCCCGAGCACAAGGAGCGGTGAGGCGGCGAACCTCATCCCCGATCGAGACCAGCATTTCCGCGACGATGCCATGCGCGCTGCGCGATTGCATCGCGCTCGGCCTTGTCGCAATCTTAGCTCGTGCGCAACTTTCGCTGCGGGCCTCATGGTTAACCATTCTCCCCTGCCCTTGGTTGGCATTCCGAGCTGCGTCCGGCCGATCGGCGAGCATCCCTTCCATGTCGTCGGCGAGAAATATATCCGCGCCGTCGCCGAAACGGCGGGCGGCCTGCCGCTCCTCATTCCGGCGATCGGCTCGGCGATCGATGCCGCCGACCTCGTCTCCCGGCTCGACGGGCTTTTACTCACCGGCAGCCGTTCCAATGTCGAGCCGCACCATTATGGCGGCGAGGCGAGCCGCCCCGGCACGGCGCACGACCCGCAGCGCGACGCGACGACCTTGCCGCTGATCCGCGCCGCGGTCGCCGCCGGCCTCCCGATCCTCGCCGTGTGCCGCGGCATCCAGGAGCTGAACGCCGCGCTCGGCGGCACCTTGCACCAGCTCGTCCATGAGGTTCCGGGGCGCCGCGACCATCGCTCGCCGCCCGGCACGAGCGACGAGAAATACGCCCATCTGGCGCACCCGGTCCGCCTCACCCCCGGCGGGGTTCTGGCCAACATTGCCGGCGCCGCGGAGATCATGGTCAATTCGCTGCACGCGCAGGGCATCGATCAGATGGCGCCCGGTCTCGCGGTCGAGGCGGTGGCGCCCGACGGTCAGATCGAGGCGGTGAGCATGCCGAACGCCCGCTTTATCGTCGGCGTGCAATGGCACCCGGAGTACCGCGTCGCCGAGAATGCCTTTTCGAGCGCGCTCTTTTCTGCCTTCGGCAACGCCTGCCGGGCGCGGGCGACGGCGCGGCTGCGTGCCGCGTAGCGGCCACCGTCAGGCGTCGCGCGCCACGCGATCGAGCAGGTCGAGCAGGCTCTGACGCTCCGCCGCGCTGAGATTGCGCGCGATGCGTTGTTCATGCGCGAGGACGCGCCGCCTCAGCTCGTCGATGATCGCCCGGCCTCTCTCGCCGAGGGTGAGCGCGTAGGAACGGCGATCCGTCGCCACCTTCATGCGCCGCACAAGATCGCCGGCTTCGAGGCGATCGATCACGGCGACGACGGTCGAGCGGTCGATGCCGAGAATATTGCCGAGCTCGCTTTGGCTGAGGCCGGAATTGGCGGCGATCGCCTCGAGAACGCCGAACCGCCCTGGCGTCACGTCAAGGCCGTCCATCGCCCTCTGAAAATCCTCGAAGACGGCGATCTGCGCCTGCCGCAGCCGGTACCCGAGTAACTGCGGCAAGAGGCCGAGGCGTCGATCGGCGCGTCGCAAACCCGCCCCGGCCTTCCGCGGCGATCGCCCGTCCTCGATTCCTCGCTCCTCGTCCTGATCCGCCATCGAAGTGCCTCGCTCAACCCGCCGCGCGCCCACTACCTTAGGCCGCAATCTCCGGAGGCGCCAAACGCCCGCCCCATTGTTCCCGGCGAAGACATGCAGATTCTACCACGATGCCATGCGCTTTCTGCATTTTCACACTACGCTTCAGCGCACCATGTACAATCATCAGAAGCGGTCGGTCGGACGACCCTCCTACCGACTACCCGGTCAGGTTCCCCTGCCGACCGGGTTCCCGCAGCGGCGCTTCCCGGCGCCCGGTCACCCCCCTGGCCGGGCGCCTTTTTATTGGCGATCGACTGATTGGGCGGCCCGCACGAATTCGTCGTCGATCGAGATTGTTGGGGTCCCAAATCATTTGACGGCCAGCGGCCGATCCGGGAGGATGGGCGGCACGGGATCACCACCATGAGCTTCCTCGTCAAAATCCGCCAACACGCGGCGCCGGTTGGTGTCGAGATCGGACAGACGATCCTCGAAGCGGCCTTGGCGCGCGGCGTGCCCTACCCGCATGGCTGCCGCTCGGGCAATTGCGGCGCATGCAAATCGCGGCTCGAAACGGGCGAGATCGAGCTCGCACCCCATTCGGAATACGCCCTCACCGAGGGCGAGCGCGCCGAGGGATTGATTCTCGCCTGCAGGGCCGTGCCGTGGAGCGACGCTTCGGTCGCCTGGCTTGAAGCCGACGAGGTCGCGGCCCATCCGCTGCGCCAGCTCAAATGCCACGTCGCGGCGCTCGAAGACGCGACGCACGACATCAAGCGCGTTCGCCTCGCGGTCGAGGCGGGCGGACCCTTCGCCTTCTCGGCCGGGCAATACGCCGCGCTCGGCTTTGCGGGGCAAGCGCCACGCGATTATTCGATGGCGAACACGCCGGACGATGCCGTTCTCGAATTCCACATCCGCCGCACCGCGGGCGGCGCCGCGAGCCAGTTCGTCGCCGATCGGCTGCGCATCGGCGATCCCGTCGCGCTCGATGGTCCCTACGGCTCTTCCTGGCTGCGCGGCGGGCATTGCGGGCCGATCCTGGCGATCGCCGGCGGCTCCGGCCTCGCGCCGATCAAATCGATCGTCGAGACGGCGCTCGGCCAAGGCATGGAGCAATCGATCGATCTCTATTTTGGCGTCCGCGACGAGCGCGATCTCTATCTCGTCGATCATTTCCGCGCCCTCGAAGCGCGGCATGCCAATTTCTGCTTCACGCCGGTCTTGTCGGAGCCGTCAGCCGCGACGGCGCGGCGGCAGGGTTTCGTGCACGAGGCGGCCGCTTCCGACCGCGTCGATTTCGACGGCGTCAAAGCCTATCTCGCCGGGCCGCCTGTCATGGTCGAGGCGGCGACGGCGCTGCTGATGGCGCGCGGTCTCCGACGGCAGGACATCCACGCCGACGCCTTCTATAGCGAGGCGGAAAAGGCGGCGCTCGCGGCGCGACCGCTGCTCGAAGGGGCACATCAATGAGCGACGCCGGACTCCTTGCGGGACGCGTCGCGCTCGTCACCGGCGGCGCCCGCGGCATCGGACGCGCCATCGTCGAGGCGTTGTATGCGGCAGGTGCCGCAATCGTCATCGCCGACAACGGCACGTCGATCGGTGGCGACGGCGCCGATCCCTCGATCGCCGAGGCCTTGGCAGCCAGCCTCGGGACGCGCGCCGCGGCCTATACCGAGAGCATCGCCAGCCCGTCGACGGCGGCGGCGGCGGTCGGCCTCGCGCAGCGCCGCTTCGGCGGCATCGACATCATCGTCAACAATGCCGCCATCCTGCGCGACGCATTCATTTTCAAAGCCGATCCGCTCGCCTGGGACGCGGTCATTCGCAACAATCTCGGCGCGGCTTTCCACATCCTTGCCGCGGCGACGCCGGCGATGCGCGAGGCGCAGAAATCCGGCCGCGGCGCCCCCGCCGGCTGGGGCCGCATCGTCAACATCGTCTCGTCGGCCGGGCTCTACGGCAATTACGGGCAGGCCGCCTATGCGAGCGCCAAGGCCGGGCTGTTCGGCTTGACGCGCGTCGTAGCACTGGACATGCAGCGCAGCCAGGTGACCTGCAACGCCGTCGCGCCGTTCGCCGCAACCCGCGTCACCGAGAGCATCCGCCCGGCGAACCCGGTGCAGGCGGCCTACAAGGAGCGCGCGCTGAAAGTGCCGGCGCGCGCCGTCGCCGACTTCGTCCTCTGGCTCGCCGGCCCCGAGGCGGGCGGCGTCACCGGCCAACTCTTCGCCGTACGCGGCAAGGAGATTTTTCTCTTCGCGCAACCGCGCCCCGCGGCGAGCCTCGTCAGCCCCGGCGCCGGCGGCCTCGGTAAGGCCATCGGCGCGGCGCTGGCCCCGCACTACACAGCACTCGAGACGGATCTCGAAGCCTTTGCGAGCGAGCCGATCGTCTAACCCCCCGGGACCGAAAGCCATGACCGCCACCGCCGTCAGCCCCGTCAAATCCGTCGCGGAATTCGCCGCCGCGCCGCCCGAGTTTCAGGATGCCGTGCGCAAGATCGTGCGCAGCCATTCGGTGAACGAGCTCCACGGCGCCCAGGTCTTCGACGAACCGGCGATCGCGCTCGCACCGACCCCTTATGCCAAGTGGCTCACCTGCCGCGTCGCCATGGAGGAGTACGGCCATCACGTCCGCTTCCGCCAATTGGGCGAGGAGATCGGAATTCCGGCGGACCAGCTCGTGCCAGGGGAGAAGCGCCCGCTCTCGATCTTCGGCTTCCCGATGGCGAGCTGGGAGGAATTCTGCGTCATCAAGCTGCTGGCCGATCTCGCCGAAATTCTCCAGGTCGAGGATCTCCTCAACTGCAGCTTTCATCCGCTGCGCAATCTCGCGCGCATGACCATGCCGGAGGAGCGCTTCCACGCGCAATTCGGCAGGGATTTCTGCATCGAGCTGTGCCGGACCGCCGAAGGCCGCGCCAAGGTGCAGGACGCGATCGATCGCTACTTTCCGCTGCTTCCGGCCTTCTTCGGCGCCAGCGGATCGAAGAACAACGCCTTGTTCCGCCGGCTCGGCATCAAGCAACGGACCAACGAGGAGATGCGCGCCGACTACCTCGAACGGGCGAAAGCCCTCGTCGAGGGCGAACTCGGGCTGCACCTGCCCGAGGTTCCGGCATCGGCGTGAGGCCAGCCGGCCGCGAAGAATGGCATGCCTCGCCGGCAAATCTGGGCTATATCGCGGTCGGCGAGCCTTGTTTCGCTTTTCGACTTCCGACCCGCTCACTTCATAGAGAACCCGGCCCATGGCATACGCTGTCCCGGTACCGCCGATCACCACCGTGCCGGTCATCGGCGGCGATTCCTTCCCGGTCCGCCGCATCTATTGCGTCGGCCGCAACTACGCGGCCCATGCGCGCGAGATGGGGCATGATCCCGACCGCGAGGACCCGTTTTTCTTCATGAAGCCGGCCGACGCCATCGTCGCGAACGGCGCCAAGATCCCCTACCCGCCGATGACCCGCGATCTGCACCACGAGATCGAGCTCGTCGTCGCCTTGGGCCGCGGCGGCAGCGACATTCCGGAGGCAAAGGCGCTCGATTGCGTCTTCGGCTACGCCGTAGGCCTCGACATGACGCGGCGCGATCTGCAGGCCGAGGCGAAGAAGCAGGGGCGTCCCTGGGATTTCGGCAAGGGCTTCGACCATGCCGCGCCCTGTGCCGCGATCAGCCCGGCCGCCAAGGTCGGTCATCCCGGCAATTGGACGATCTCGCTCGAGGTGAACGGTAAGATCCGCCAGAAGAGCGACCTCTCGAAGCTCATCTGGAACATCCCCGAGACGATCGCCTATCTCTCGCGCTACATGATGCTGGCGCCGGGCGATCTCATCTATTCGGGAACGCCCGAAGGCGTCGCGGCGGTGGTCAAGGGCGACAAGCTGCACGGCCATGTCGACGGCCTCGAGGATCTCGAGGTCAGCTACGTCTGAACCGAACGCGCGCGGAGCAATCGACGCATCTGCGGAGGAAGCCGATCGTGGCGCTGACCTTGGCCACCTGGAACATCAATTCGGTGCGGCTGCGGCTCGACAATGTGCGCCGGCTCATCGCCGAGGCGAAGCCCGACATCCTGTGCCTGCAGGAGACGAAATCGCCCGACGAGTTCTTCCCGCGCGAGGCCTTCGCCGCGCTCGGCTACCGCGACATGCTGGTGCACGGCATGAAGGGGTATAACGGCGTCGCCGTGCTGTCGCGATTGCCGCTCGGAACCCAGCGAACGCAAAGCTGGTGCGCGCGCGAGGATTGCCGGCACGGCATCGTCGAGCTGCCCGGCGGCATCGAGCTGCACAACGTTTATGTCCCGGCCGGCGGCGACGTTCCGGACCCGGCGGCGAACGACAAATTCGCGCATAAGCTCCAATTCCTCGACGAGCTGACGAGCTGGTTTGCCGCCGCGCCGCGACGGGACCGCAGGATGATCCTCGTCGGCGATCTCAACATCGCGCCGCTCGAGACCGACGTCTGGTCGCACAAGCAGCTTCTCGACGTCGTCAGCCACACGCCGATCGAGGTCGAAAAGCTCGGCCGGCTGCAAAGCGCCGGCGGGTTCGTCGACGCCGTCCGCCATTTCATTCCGCCCGAAAAGCGGCTTTACACCTGGTGGAGCTACCGTGCGCGCGATTGGCTCGCCTCCAATCGCGGGCGCCGGCTCGACCATGTCTGGGTGACGCCGCCGCTGATGGAGGGCCTTGCCGGCGCCGAGGTGCTGGCGCCGACCCGCGGTTGGGAGCGCACCTCCGACCACGTGCCGGTGGTGGTTCGCTTCACCTGAGATGGCGCGCGAGCTCACCGCCTTCTTTGCCCCCAAAAGCGTCGCGGTGGTCGGCGCCGGCGAGCGAGCGACCTCGTCCGGCGGTGCCGTGCTCCAGAATCTGCGGATCTCGCGCTATGCCGGCGAGATCATTCCGGTCAATCCGAAGGGCGGCACGATCTTCGGTCTTCCGGCGCGGCGGTCGCTGGCCGAGCTCACGGCACCCGCCGATCTCGTCGTCATCGTCATCCGCCCCGATCTCATCCTCGGCGCAGTCGAGGAGGCGGCGCGGACGGGGCATCGCAACCTCCTCGTCCTGCCGGGCGGCTTCGCCGAGGCGGGCGCCGAAGGATTGCGCCGCGATGCGGCGCTGCGCGACCTCGCAAACCGGTACCAGCTCACGATCGCCGGCCCCAATTGCGCCGGGATCATCCACCTGCCGCACGGCGCGCGCTTTGCCGCAAGCTTCCTGCGCGACATGCCGCCCGGACCCAATGCGCAGGGCGGCCTTGCCTTCATCAGCCAATCGGGCGCGCTCGCCGAGGAGGTGATCGCCGCGGCCAATGCGCACCGGCTGCCGCTCGGCACGGTGGTCTCGGTCGGCAACGCCATGCAGCTCGGCATCGCCGATTTCCTCGAGCAAGTGGGCGGCGATGCGGCGGTCTCGGCGGTGCTGCTCTATCTCGAGAACCTCGAGGATCCGGCGCGCCTGCGCGCCGTCGCCCGGCGCATCGCAGCGCAGAAACCCGTCATCGCGCTGATCGGCGGACGCACCGAGCCCGGCGCACGCGCGGCGGTGGCGCATACCGGGGCGAGCCCGGGCGAGGATACCGCGCTCGACAGATTTGCCGAGGAATGCGGCATTCTTCGCGTCAAGACCCTGCGCCGCCTGATGCTCGCTGCGAAAGGTTTCGGCGCCTTCCCGGGCGGGTGGGGCCGTCGCGCCCTCATCCTCTCGAATTCGGGCGGGCCGGGCGTGCTCTGCACCGATCAGGCGGCAAGCGAGGGGCTCGATCTCGTTGGCCTCCCCGATCGGATGGCTGAGGCGCTGCGCGCGACGCTGCCCGGCGAAGCCTCGGTCGCGAACCCGCTCGACCTTCTCGCCGACGCCCGCGAGGATCGTTTCGGCTTGGTCCTTGAAGCGGCGCTGCGCGAAGGCCGAGCCGCCTTCGATGCCATCCTCGGCATCCATGTCGTGCCCTTCATGGTCGATGCCGATCCGATCGTGGCGCGACTTGCCACGCTGGGCAACAGCGGCGCCCTGCCGATGATGCACGCGATGATGGGGACCTTGCCCGGCAAGGCCGGCTGGTTCGAGACGCTCGAGAAGGCGGGAATTCTCGCGTTCGACGATGTCGAGGCAATGGCCGAGTGCGCCGGACTCCTCGCCCGTTACCCGGCCCTCAAGGCAAGAGCCGGCCAACCGGAATGCTGAGGCGCCGTTGCAAATCCTTCTCCCCTTGCGGGAGAAGGAGGGGCCCGTCGCCGGAGGCGACGGGAAGATGAGGGGTAAGGCTCACCGTGCTCGATCTCCGCATCACCTTCGCAAGCTGCGCCACACCCCTCACCCAACCCTCTCCCACAAGGGGAGAGGGGTTTTTGAGATGTTCGAGCCGAGCGGGAGCTATCCCGCGAACTTTTCCACGTTCCAATAGACCGGGCTCGACATGCCGATGACGCCCTTGAGGCGGTCCTTGCGGTAGGCGATCGGCGGAAAGTACTGGCCGGCATAGGCGTAGGGCGCCTCCTCGAGGAAGCGGGCCTGGATCGCCTCCATCGTCTTCTTGCGGTCCTCCGCTTTCTTTGCCGCGAGGTAAGCGAGGCGCAGCTTCTGCATCTCATCATCGCACGGCCAGCCGAACCAGTTCTTCTGATCGCAGCTTGAATCCAACGGTAGATTGGTCATCGGATCCATCATCGTCGCGCTCGGCCAAGCAGTCGGGAAGATGTTCCACCCGCCCTTGTCCTGCGAGGGCGGATTCTTGACCGCGCGGCGCGAGACGAGGCTCGACCAATCCATCGACTGCAGATCGGCGTTGAGGCCGAGTTCTTTCATATGCTCGTTTAGCACCAGCGCGACGGCGTGGAGGTGCGGCTGGTCGGTCGGATCCATGAGGACGATCGGCTCGCCGTTGTAGCCGCCCTCCTTCATGAGCGCCTTGATCCTCGCCGGATCGTATTTCGCGAAGCGCTCGGTCCCGGTCATCGTCTCGTTGGGCGAGCCGCAGACGAAGGGGGCAAGGCAGGTCTTGCCGAGATCGCCTATAAAGCCCGTCGCGGCGAGATAAGCCTCCTGCCGGCTCTCGACCATCATCTGGATGGCCTGGCGGGCCTTGGCATTGTCGAAGGGCTTCACCAGCGAGTTGAAGCGGACGTGGAACTGCCAGCCGAGCTTGTCGAGAAAGCCGATCTGGATCTGCGAATTGCTCTTGAGCTGCGGCACGATGTCGGCGGTCGGATTGGTCAGATAGTCCATCTCTCCGGTCGCCAGCGCCGAGGCTTGCGTGCCCTGATCGGGAATGACGATCCATTCGACGCGCTCGATATGGACGACCTTCCCGCCGGCGTAGCCGCTCGCGGCCTCGCCGCGCGCCACGTAGTTCGGGTTCCTGCGATAGACGATCTTGGCGCCGGGCTGCCACTCCTCCTTGACGAAGATGAGCGGACCCGAGCCGATCGTCTCCTTGATTTGCGTGAAGGGATCGGTCGATGCTTCCTGCTCGCGCATCATGAAGCAGGGCTGCGCGGTCGCCGCCAAGGTTTCCGCCACCGGGCCGAACGGCTCCTTCAACTTCATCACGAAGGAGCGGTCGTCGAGCGCCTCGAGCTTCTCGCTGCGGCCGAGCATGATCCCGCCCTCGCCGAAGCGCGCCGCCCAGCGGCGGATCGAGGCGATGCAATCCTTGGAGGTCACCGGCGAGCCGTCATGGAAGACGAGCTTGTCGCGCAGCTTGAAATTGTGCGTGAGCCCGTCCTCGGTCGCCTCGTACTTCTCGATCATCTGCGGGTGGACGTTGTAGTCATGGTCGAGCGCGAACAGCGTGTCGTAGATCGCCCAGCCGTGCGTGCCGGTGATCGTCGCCGTCGTCCAGATCGGATCGAGGATCTTGAGGTCGACCTCGGGCGCGACGTGCAGCACGCCCGTATCGGCGGCGAGCGCCCGCGAGGCGCGGCCGATGATCGCCGGCATCGCGAGGGCCCCGGCGAAGCCGGCTCCGGCCTTCATGACGGCGCGACGGGTGAAGCTCGCAGGACGCCGCGTGCGTGTCCTCATCAGATGTCCTCCCTTATTTCGCGTTTGCGGTTGCTCGACCGTGATCGTCATTCTTACACGAAAAGGCTGCACCGCGCATCACGCCGGGTGCCGCAACGTCTCGATCTCGGCGAGAGCGGCGCGCAGTTTCTGGTTCATATCCTCGAGCCGCAGCGCCAGCTCGCGCATGACGGCCGCCGCCATCTGCGGAAACTCGTTGATGAGGCGGAGGAACAGGTCCTTGGAGATGCGCAGGCAGACCAGCCTTTGCCGCGCCTGCACCGTCGCCGTGCGCGGCACGTCGCACAGGATGGCAATCTCGCCGACGATCGCGTCGCGGCCGAGCATGGCGACAGCGACGGGACCCGTCGGTGCGTCGACCAGAACGTCGGCCTCGCCTTCCATGATGATGTACGCGGCATCGCCCATGTCGCCCTGCCGGAACAGGACCTGCCCCGTCTCGAAAGCGACGCGCTCGCTGGTGAAGGCGAGCAGCTTCAGCTTCGACGGCTCGACATGGGCGAATAGGGGAATCCGCCGCAGCATCTCGACTTCTTCCTTGAGGCTCATGCGCGACCTCCCTGCGCCGGACTTCGCCGGCTCTCGTCATTCGCTTGCGATCAGCGTGCTCAGTGCCGTTCCGGGCCGATCGAGCTCGGCAAAGGTTCCCTGCTCGACGACGCGACCTTCGGCCATCACCAGGACGCGGTCGAATCGTCGCGCGAGGCTCGCGCGCTGCAGCGCCCAGACGAGGCCGCGGCCGGCGCATTCCTCGGCAATGCCGGCCATGACTTTCGCCTGCATCTGGCCGTCGAGCGCCGATGTCGCCTCGCTCAGGATGAGGATGTCAGGTCGCTTCAGGAGTGCACGCGCCAGGGCGCCTTTCTGGCGCTGCGCCGCGGACAGGCGCGAGCCGCCGCTACCGACGGCAAAGTCGAGGCCGATGGCGACGATCGTGTCGCGCAGGCCGAGCGCACCGAGCGCATCGCTGATCGCGGCGGGGATGCGGGCCGGCGCGGCGGCCTCGCCATAGGCGACCTTGCCGAACACGACATTGTCCTGAACCGTCGCCGCCGCGTTGTAGCGGCTCGCATCGAAGATCTCGATCTGGCGGCGCATGCCTTCGGGCAGGTCCTCGGCGAAGACGCGTCGCGCCTCGAGAATGCGCGCCTGGAGCGCCTCGTCCAGCAACCCCAGGCGATGGCGCGCGACGACGAGCTTGAACGGCAGCGACAGAAGGCGCGTGCGATCCTCTGCCTTCAGCTTGTCCAGCCCGCTCTTCCCGACCCGCGCGAGGATCGCCTGGAACTCCGGAAGATCGCTCGCGCTGATGAAGCTGTACTGCTCGAAGAACTCATGCTCCGGCGGCAGATCGGCGAACAGCTCGATCATGGTCTGCGCCACCTCGGCACCAGTCGAGACGAGGTCCTTGGTGAGACCGACCTTGTCCAGCACCCGAAGCACATAGTTGTTGTGCGCGAGCTGATCGAAGTCGAAGGCCGGGCCGACCGGCGTGCCGAACAGCAGATTCTCCGCGACCGAGGCGTTGCGATTGTAGCGCGCGGCATCGAACGGCTCGACGAGATGGGTGATTCCCTCGGCCGAAAGCCGCTCGGCAAGCACCCGGCGCGCTTCGATCAACTGCTCGGCGACCTCCGGGCGCTTCTTCGGATCGAGCCGCCCGCGCAGGCCGAAGCCATAAACATCCTCGTCGAAATCGACGCGCCGCAGCAGCGCGACCGTCCGCGCGACGAGCGCTGCCTCGTCGTCGACGCCGGCGGCGGCGTAGTCGATCCAATCGGCGCCGATGTCGAGGTCGATATTGCCGGCCTGCCGTGATTCGGCGAGGGTTTTCGCAACGGTCTTCGCGCGTAAGGGCTCGTATCGCGCCTCGCCGATCGGGCGGTTGCGCAGGCCGAAGAAGAGATTGTCGCGCAACGAGCCGGCGAAAAAATGCGGCGAGGCGCTCGTATAGCCGAGGCGGCGCCCGACTACCGCGTTGTGAAATCCGGCGATGTCGGTGCCGCCGATCGTGATGCGCCCGCCGGTCGGATTCATGAGCCGCGCCAGGAGGAGGCCCAGCTCGTATTTGCCGCTATTGCTCGGTCCGACGATGGCGACGTGCGCAGTCGTCGAAAACGAGAAGCTCACCCCTTCGAGGACGCGCGAGCGGTCATCCTCGGCGAGGCTGACATTGGTCGCGACCACCTCGCCGGCAAAGGTCGGCACGGTCTCCGGCGGGTCGAGCTGGAGCCGCTTGTCGACCATGCCTTGCGCGTGAAACTGCTCGATGACCTGTTCGTACTTGATGTTGGAATCCTGCATCATTTGGTAGAAATCGAGCAGCTCCTTCCATGGCGCGGCGAGATCCTTATAGGCCGCGAGGACGGCCACCAGCGCGCCGAGGGTGAGCTGCTTGTCGATTACGAGATATCCGCCGATAAGAAAGAAGAAGAACGGCGTCAATTGTCCGATGAAATTGTTCAGGAATTTGACGAAGAACTTGCGATTGTAGATCTCGAACCGGATGTCATAAATCGTACCGAGAAGATGCGCGAAATTTGCGAGTTGCGCGCGGACTCCGTCATTTGCATATATCTCGACGATGCCCGCCGCGCTGTCGCCGACCTTATCGGCGACTTGCCGTACCGTGCGGACGCGTTGCTTGCCAAGCTGGTTGACCTTGCGCTGGAGGCGCGGGATGACGTAGCCCTGCACGGGATAAAGCGCGACGGCGGCGGCGCCGAGCTTCCAATCCTGTAAGAACATGAAGACGATGATCGTCAAGAGCGTGCCGCCCTGAAACACCGGCTGCACGAAGGCATCGCCGATGAAGCCACCCAGGGGCTCGACCTCGGCGGTGATCATCGGAATGATCTCGGCGGCGGAGACCCGCTTGAAGTGACCGATCGGGAAGCGCAGCACGCGATGATAGAGTTCGTAGCGCAGCCGCCGCAGCATGCGCTCGCCGAGCTGACCCTTGTAGAGGTTGATGTAGTATTTGAACGCGCCGTTGATGAAGACGAGCAGCAAGAAGATGCCGCACAACGTCACCAGGAATGGAATTTGATCCATTTCCCAAAACGCATATCTCTGTGGAAATTCGTGTCCATCAATCGCCTTGTTGACGATCGTTTTCGGCAGCGAGAGCGAGTAATAGAGAAACGGAAACGAGATCAAGGTCAGCGCCAGGATAACGAGCTGGCGCTTGTAGCTGTGGCGAATGATGAACCGATACATCGTCGGCTCGAGCTCGGGATCCTCGCCCGGCTTGCCCTTGCCAGCCTCGCTCCCCTCGCGCGTTGCCGCCGCGTCGCTCGCCCGCGGACGCGGCCATCGCAGCTTCAATGTTTCCGACATCGCCTTCATCAAAAAGATAATTTTCTATCACCTTGGCGGTGTGCGATAGTCTTACGAAACGGAGAGGGGAATGACAATCCGTGCGGATGGATGATCGCCGCCACAAGCGGGTCCTCATTTACAGCCACGACTCGTTCGGCCTCGGTCATCTCCGCCGGTGCCGCACGATTGCGCATTCGCTCGTCGAGGCCGACAAGGATGTGACGGTCCTCATCCTATCCGGCTCGCCGATCATCGGCAGCTTCGATTTCCGGGCGCGCGTCGATTTCGTGCGCATTCCGGGAGTCATCAAGCTGCGCAATGGCGAATATACATCGCTCAGCCTTCATCTGCATATCGAGGAGACGCTGCGGCTCCGCGCGTCGATCATCACGCACACAGCCGAGGCGTTCCGCCCCGATCTTCTCATCGTCGACAAGGAACCGCTGGGTCTGCGCGGCGAGGTGCAGGACACGTTGGAGCTCATGCGCGAGCGCGGCGTTCCCGTCGTGCTCGGCCTGCGCGACGTCATGGACGAGCCGGCGCAGCTCGCGCCCGAATGGTTGCGCAAGAACGTCGTTCCCGCTTTGCTGCGCTACTATGACGAGCTGTGGATTTACGGCCTGCCGCAGATTTGCGATCCGCTCGAGGGAATAGCAGTGCCGAACGCGGTGCGGCGGCAGATGCGCTATACCGGCTATTTGCGTCGCAAGGTGCCTTCGCACAATCCGATCGATCCGGCAACGGGCTTCGGCGATGCGCCCTTCCTTCTTGTCACGCCCGGCGGCGGTGGCGACGGCGTCGAGCTGATCGACTGGGTCATCTCGGCCTATGAGCACGACCCGACCCTGCCCCATCCGGCGCTGCTCGTGTTCGGTCCCTTCATGCAGCCTGAGCTGCAGGCCGAGTTCCAGCAGCGGGTCGCCCGGCTCGAACGCGTCAAGGCGATCACCTTCGATGCGCGGATCGAAACCTTGATCGAGCGCGCGCTCGGCGTCGTCGCGATGGGGGGGTACAACACCTTCTGCGAGATTCTCTCGTTCGACAAGCGCGCTCTCATCGTGCCGCGCACGACGCCGCGTTTGGAGCAATTCATCCGCGCCTCGCGCGCCGCCGAGCTCGGGCTCGTCACGATGCTGACCGATGACGGTGCGCGTGCGCCGCAGCTGATGGCGCAGGCGCTGCGCCAGCTTCCCGAGCAGCGCGCGCCCTCGCATGTCGTCATCCCCGGTCTGCTCGACGGGCTCGATGCGGTCAATCAGTTGGCCTCGCACTGGCTTTACCGCCAAGCAGCGCAACCCGGCCTCATCGCACTGCGCGGATAGCGCGAAGGACGCTGGCAAGCCTTGCCGTCCGGCGCCCCGCGTCCCATCGCCTTCGTCCTCAAAGGCTATCCGCGGCTGTCGGAGAGCTTCATCGCCCAGGAAATCCACGCGCTCGAGCGGCGCGGCCTCGATATCCGCATCGTCTCGCTGCGCCATCCGACCGACCGATACCGCCATCCCGTCCACGGCGAGATTCGAGCGCCGATCCTCTACCTGCCGGAATATCTCCGGCATGCACCCTGGCGCGTCTTGCGCGGTTGGCGCGCGGCGCGGCGCCTGCCCGGCTACGCGCAGGCGCGCCGCGCCTTCCTGCGCGATCTCGCGCGCGACCCGACCCCGAACCGCGTCCGCCGCTTCGGCCAGGCCGTCGTCCTCGCAACGGAACTCGCCGCCGATATCGGCCATCTTCACGCTCATTTCCTCCACACTCCCGCTTCCGTCACCCGCTACGCCGCCCTCCTGCGCGGCCTGCCCTGGACCGTGTCGGCGCACGCCAAGGACATCTGGACGACGCCCGAATGGGAAAAGCGCGAGAAGCTGGCGGAATGTCGCTGGATCGTGACGTGCACCGCGACCGGGCGCGACCATCTCGCGGCGCTCGCCCCGCCCGGACGCGTCGCGATGGTCTATCACGGCCTCGATTTCGCGCGCTTCCCGCCCTATGCCGATGCGGACCCGCCGCGCGACGGCAGCATGGCCGCGCGCCCGGTGCGCATCCTCTCGGTCGGCAGAGCCGTTGCCAAGAAGGGCTATGACGACCTCTTGGCCGCGCTCGCCCTCTTGCCGCACGAGCTCCACTGGCGCTTCACGCATATCGGTGCCGGGACCTTGCTTGCGGAGCTGCGCGCAAGGGCAGCGAGGCTTGGCCTTGCCGGGCGGATCGAATGGCGCGGCGCGCTGCCGCAAGAGGCGGTGCTCGAGGCCTATCGCGATGCCGACATCTTCGTGCTGGCAAGCCGGATCTCTGCCGATGGCGACCGCGATGGATTGCCCAACGTCCTGATGGAGGCGCAAAGCCAGGGACTGGTTTGCCTTGCAACCTCGACACCGGGGATCTGCGAGCTGATCGAGGACGGCACGAGCGGCGTGCTTGTGCCCCCGCGATCGCCGCCGGATCTGGCGGCCGCGCTCGCACGCCTCATCGGCGATCCGGCAGGGCGCCGTGCGCTCGCCGAGCAAGGGGCACTGCGCGTCCGGCGCGATTTCGGCATGAATGACGGCATCGCCAAGCTTGCCGCCAAATTCGCCGAAACGTGAGCCGGCATGCGCATCGCCTTTTACGCGCCGCTGAAGCCGCCCGGACACCCGACCGCCTCGGGCGATCGGACCATGGCGCGCCTCCTCATCGCCGCGCTCGAGCGCGGCGGCCACGAGGTCGCCCTCGCCGCCACCTTGCGCAGCCGCGACGGCGCCGGCGACCGCCGCCGGCAGGAGCGGCTGCGCCAAATCGGCGGGCGCCTCGCCGAGCGCTTCTTGCGCCGGGCGCGCTCCGCGGGCCGCCCGCCCGATTTGTGGTTCACCTATCATCTCTATTACAAGGCACCCGACTGGATCGGGCCGCTTGTCGCCGAAGCCCTCGCCATCCCTTACGTCGTCGCCGAAGCCTCGGTCGCCGAAAAGCGCCGCGACGGGCCATGGCAGCTTGGCCATGCTTCCGTCCTCGCCGCGCTGCGCCAAGCCGACGCCGTCATCGGTCTCAACAGCGCCGATCGGGGCGGGCTTCGCGGCCATATCGCGCCGGAGCGTTGGCACCCCATCAAGCCGTTCATCGCCGTGGCGCCCTTTGCCGCGGCGGCCGGCGCGCGCGACGTGCACCGCGCTCGCCTCGTGGCCCGCCACGCTCTCGACCCGGCGGCGCCTTGGCTCGTCGCCGTCGCGATGATGCGGCCCGGCGACAAATTGGCATCATACCGTCTTCTCGCCGTCTCGCTCGCCGCGCTTCGCCACTTGCCATGGCGCCTTATCGTCATCGGCGACGGCGCCGCGCGGCGCGCGGTCGGCGACGCTTTTGCCCCATGCGCCGACCGCATCGTGTGGCTCGGCCTCGTCGACGCCGCGACGATCGCGACGACCCTCGCCGCGTGCGATCTGTTCGTCTGGCCGGCGATCAACGAGGCCTATGGGATGGCGCTCCTCGAAGCCCAGGCGGCGGGACTTCCGGTCCTTGCCGGAGCCAGCGGCGGCGTCGCCGACGTCGTCGCGGATTGCGTTACCGGACGCCTCACCCCGCCGGGCGACGATGGCGCCTTCACGCGCGCCCTGTCCGAGCTGCTCGCCGCGCCGATGCGGCGCCAGGCGTTCGGCGCCGCGGCGGCGGCCCGGGCGGCGCTGCACGACATCGACCCCGCCGCCCGCAATCTCGACACGGTGCTGCGCCGCGTCGCCGGCGCTCGACCCCTGCCGCGGACCGGCCGATGACGCGAAAGCGCGTCCTCTTCCACGTCCAGCACCTTCTCGGCATCGGCCATTGGCGGCGGGCGATGGCGCTCGTCCGGGCGATGGACGAGGCAGGGCTTGCCGTGACGGTGCTGTCGGGCGGGCCGGCCGAACACGAGGCGGCAGCGCCGGGCCGGGTCGAGATCGTGCAGCTTCCGCCGGCCCGCGCCGCCGATGCCTCATTCGCGGCGATCGTCGATGGCGGCGGCCGCGCCATCGACGATCGGTTCAAGTCTCGCCGCTGCGGCCTCGTGCTCGCCGCGCTGCGCCGCGTGCGGCCGCACATCGTTCTCATCGAGAGTTTCCCGTTCGGCCGGCGCGCCTTCCGCTTCGAGCTGCTGCCTTTGATCGCGGCGGCGCGGGAGGCGGCGCCGCGCCCGGCGGTCCTCGCCTCGATCCGCGACGTTCTCGTCGCCAAGGACGATCCGGCGCGCGCGGCGGAGATCGTGGCGCAGGTGCGGCGCGACTTCGACCGTGTGCTCGTCCATGGCGATCGCGATGTGATCCCGCTCGAAGCAAGCTTCCCCCCGGCCGCGGCGATCGCCGACAAGCTCACATACACCGGGTATGTCATGGCCGCGCGCGGCAGCGACGACGGGGTCGCCGGAACGGGCGAGGTGATCGTCTCGGCAGGCGGCGGCGCCGTCGGGACGGCGTTGCTGCGCGCAGCGCTCGCCGCTCGCCCGCTGTCGCCGCTTGCCGCCGCGCCGTGGCGGCTGCTCGCCGGGCCGCATCTGCCGGCGGCCGATTTCGCAGCGCTCGGCGCGGCGCTGCCGCCCGGCGTCGTCCTCGAACGCTTTCGCCCCGACTTTCCGGCCATGCTGTCGCGCTGCGTCCTGTCGATCAGCCAGGGCGGCTACAATACGACGCTCGACCTCCTGCGCGCCCGCCCCCGCGCCATCGTCGTGCCCTTCGCCGCCGTCGGCGAAACCGAGCAGACCCTGCGCAGCACCCTTCTCGCGCGGCGCGGCGCCTTCCACCTCCTGGACGAGGAGAAACTCGACGGGGAGAGCCTCGCCGCGGCGATCGCGGCGCGGATGGCGGAAGCGGCACCGCTGTCTATGACGATGCAGCGGGAGGGCGCCGCCGCAAGCGCCCGCATCGTCGCTGAAATCGCGGTTGGTAACAGTGCGGCGAGAGTTTAGATTGTCGGCATCGCGTCGAGCGCGGGTCGCTGTGACGGGACACACAGCGGGGACTCCGGCGCTGGGCAATAAAATTACGGCATGATGGGCGAGGCGACACTGGCGACGGCGGATTGGGGCGGGCTCGAGCGGGAACTCGATCTCTGGGTGGCGACGGGCGGCAACGCGACGTTCTGGTGGCGGGACGACGACGCGGCGAGGGCCGATCCGGCGCTCGACCGCCTGCTCGATCTGCGTGCCGGGCTTCCCCTGGCGCTCGCCGTCATTCCCGGAAGGGCCGAGGCGTCGCTGGCCGAACGCATCGCCGGCGAGCGCGACATTGCGGTCTTGCAGCATGGTTGGATGCACACCAACCACGCACCCAAGGGCGAGCGTGCCGCCGAGCTCGGCGCGCATCGCCCGATCGACATCATCCTCGACGAGCTGGCAACCGGTTGGCGGGCGCTCTCGGCCCTGCTGGGACGTTTCGCGCTGCCGGTGCTGACGCCGCCTTGGAACCGCCTCACGGATCAGATCGTGCCGCGGCTGCGCGAGGCGGGTTATCGCGGCCTCTCGACCTCAGGGCCGCGACCGCAGCGCGAAGCGAGCCGCGGACTCGTCCAAGTCAACGCGCATATCGATCTCATCGATTGGCGTGCGCACGCCTTCATCGGCGTTCCCGAGGCGCTGCACCGCATCTCGGCGCATCTCACGGCGCGACGCGAGGGTCGGGCCGATCGAGGCGAGCCGACCGGCATCCTGACGCATCATCTTGTGATGGATGAGGAAAGTGCGAATTTCCTGGAGCGCCTCCTCGATCTGACGCGCCATCATTCGGCGGCCCGTTGGGTCGCCGCCGCCGAGGCCTTCGCCGCGCCGTGAGCCGCCACGGATACCCACCCGCCGCCTTGGCCGGCGATTATGCACGAGCCGCCGCCGGGTTCGCGATTGCCATGATTCCGCTCGCTCTTCTGCCGCTCAGTCGCACCGTCGCGGCGGTTTTCGCCGGCCTTGCCGTGCTCTTCCTCATCTTCGGCGGACGCACCTTGCTGCGTCACCTCGGGCCGATCGAGATGAACGACGCGGAAATTCGCGCCACCGGCCCATTCCCCGTTCGCCTCGAATGGGCCATGCTCGACGACATGAGGCTTGCCTATTACGCGACGCGGCGCGACGGCAGCAGCGGCTGGATGCAGCTCGCGCTGCGCGCCGGGCGGCACCGGCTGCGGCTCGACAGTCGGATCGAGGGCTTTGCTGCGATCGTCGCCCGCGCGGTGGCGGCAGCGCGCCACCGACGCTTGCCTCTCAGTTCCGCGACCTCGACCAATCTCGCTGCGCTCGGCGTCGTCGCGGTAGCGGCGGAGGGGTGATGGAGCGATCCGCCCGCGAGCTCCTCCGCGTCGAGGATCTGTACGTCGATTTCGCGACGCCCGGCGGCATCGTTCAGGCGGTGCGCGGCGCGAGCTTTCGCGTGCGAGCCGGCTCGACCGTGGCGATCGTCGGCGAGTCGGGTTCGGGAAAATCGGTCATCAGCCAGGCCATCATGGGGATCCTGCCTCGCGTCGGTCGGATCGCGCAGGGCCGGATCCTCTTCGCCGACCCGCGCAGCCCGGGCGCCGCGATCGACATCGCGGCGCTGTCGTCCGATGGACCCGAGATGCGCCGCATTCGCGGCGGCCGCATCTCGATCATCTTCCAGGAGCCGATGACCTCGCTCTCGCCGCTCCACACGGTCGGCAATCAAGTGTGCGAGGCGCTGCGCCTCCACCGCGAGGTCGGCGCCGCCGAAGCGCGCGATCTCACCGCCGAGATGCTGCGCAAGGTCGGCTTCGCCGATCCGATGAAGGCGCTCACCACATATCCCTTCGAGCTTTCCGGCGGATTGCGGCAGCGCGCGATGATCGCGATGGCCCTCGTGTGCAAGCCTGCGCTCCTGATCGCCGATGAGCCGACGACGGCGCTGGACGTGACGATCCAGGCGCAGATCCTGAAGCTCATGCACGACCTGCAACGCGAGTTCGGCATGGCGATCCTCTTGATCACGCACGATCTCGGCGTCGTCGCCAACGTCGCCGAGGAAATCGTCGTGATGTATCACGGCAGCATCGTCGAGAGCGGCACGCTCGAGGATCTGTTCCACGCCCCGGCCCACCCCTATCTCCAGGCGCTGCTGCGCGCCGTGCCGCGCTTCGACATGCCGCCGAGCGAGCGTCTTGTACCGATTCGCGAGATCAAGCCCGGCGCGGCGGGGCAGCTCATGGCGGCCAAGACGGAGTGGCCGGAAGGCGCCGACACGACGCTGCTGTCGTTCAAGGAGATCAGCAAAGTCTATCGCATTCGCAAATCCGGCATGTTCGGCGGCACGGCCGGCGCGTTCACCGCGGTCGATCATGTCAGCCTGACGATCGAGCGCGGCGAATGCCTCGGCCTCGTCGGCGAGAGCGGTTGCGGCAAGACTACCTTGAGCAAGGTCCTGCTGCGCGCCGTCTCGGCAAGCTCGGGCAGCGTCACCTTCAACGACCATGGCAACCCGGTCGACGTCCTGGCGCTCGAGGGCGAGGCGCTGACCGCGTTCCGCCGCAAGGTGCAGTTCATCTTCCAGGATCCGTTCGGCTCGCTCAACCCGCGGATGACGGTGTTCGACATCATCAGCGAGCCGCTAGTCATTCACGGCATCGGCACGGCGCAATCGCGCCGCGAGATGGTCCGCGAGCTGATGAACCTGGTCGGGCTCGACGTGCGCCATTTGAAGCGTTATCCGCACAGCTTCTCCGGCGGGCAACGCCAGCGCATCGGCATCGCCCGCGCGCTCGCGCTCCGTCCCGACCTCATCATCTGCGACGAGCCGGTCTCGGCGCTCGATGTCTCGATCCAGGCGCAGATCCTCAATCTCCTGATGGATCTGAAGGAGCAGCTTGGCCTCACATATCTCTTCATCTCGCACAACCTCGCCGTCGTCGATTACATCGCCGACCGCATCGCGGTGATGTGCGCCGGCCGCATCGTCGAGCTGGCACCCCGACGTCTCCTCGCGCGCAATCCGATCCACCCCTATACGAGAACGCTCTACAACGCGGTGCCTGCGCCCGATCTCGAGCATCGCCTCGACTTCGCGCAGCTTCTGGAGGAGAAATCCTCGCGGCCCGACCTCTGGCCGCCGCCGTTCCGCCGCGATGCCGAGCGGCGCCCGGACCTCATCCCGGTCGGCGGCGGCCACTATGTCCAAGCAACGTCTCTCCCCGCCACCGTGGCCGCCGCGCAATGAACCGCCTTGCTCTTGCCCTTTCTCTGTTCGTGTCGCTGAATGCCGTGGCGTTCGCCCAGTCCGACCGCACCCTCCCGACCCTCATCGAGACACCGTCGCTCGCCGATGCGGTCACGAAGGGTGCCTTGCCTCCGGTCACGGTGCGCGTTCCGCAAGAGCCGCTGGTCGTCGACGGTCCGCCCGGAAAGCCGGGCGGCGATCTGACGACGTTGATGGCCGGCTCGAAGGACACGCGCATCATGGTCGTCTACAGCTATGCGCGGCTCGTCGGCTATGCTCCGTCGCTCACCCTGGCGGCCGACCTCGTCAAATCCTACGATGACGAGGGCGGCGACCGCGTCTTCACCTTTCATCTCCGCGCCGGGCACAAATGGTCCGACGGCACGCCGTTCACCTCCGAAGATTTCCGCTTCTGGTTCGAGGACGTCGCTCAGAACAAGACGATCTCGCCATCGGGCCTGCCGCCGGAACTCGCCGTCGCCGGCGAAAAGCCGCGCGTCGAATTCCCCGACCCGCTCACGGTGCGCTATTCCTGGACGCGACCCAATCCGATGTTGTTGCCGGCGCTCGCCGGGCCCGATCCGCTCTTCATCTACATGCCGGCACACTATCTGAAGCAGTTTCACGAGAAATATGCGGACAAGCCGGCCCTCGAGACGCTCGTCAAAACGACGAAGCAGCGCAACTGGGCGGCGCTCTTCACCAAGGTCAGCAACGGCTACCGCAACGACAATCCCGATCTGCCGACACTCGGACCCTGGGTGCTGCGGACGAGGCCGCCGGCCGACCGCTTCGTCTTCGTGCGCAATCCTTATTTCCACCGGATCGACGACGACGGACAGCAGCTTCCCTACATCGACCGGATCCTCATGGTCATCGCCGACAGCAAGATCATTCCGGCCAAGACCGGCGCCGGCGAGAGCGAGCTGCAAGCCCGCTACTTGCGATTCGACAATTACACCTTTCTCAAGGAGGCCGAAGAGCGCAACGACTTTACCGTGCGATTGTGGCGGACCGCGCCGGGCAGCGAACTCGCCCTCTATCCGAACCTCTGCTACAACGATCCGACTTGGCGCAAGCTGTTGCGCGACGTCCGCTTCCGCCGCGCGCTATCACTGGCGATCGACCGGCATGAGATCAACCAGGCGATCTATTACGGCCTCGCCGAAGAGGGACAGAATACGGTTCTGCCCCAGTCGCCGCTCTATAAGCCGGAATTCCGCAATGCGTGGGCAGCCTTCGATCTGCCGCAAGCGAACCGGCTGCTCGACGAGCTCGGCCTCGACAAGCGCAACAGCGAGGGCATCCGCCTGCTGCCGAACGGCGAGCCGTTGCAGATCATCGTCGAGAGCGCGGGGCAGTCGACCGAGGAATCGGACGTGCTGGAGCTCGTTCGCGACACTTGGCGCGAGGCCGGTATCGGGCTCTTTTCCAAGCCCTCGCAACTTACCGTCTTCCGCAATCGCATCTTCGCCGGCGACACGATGATGTCGATCAGCAAGGGGATCGACAACGGGCTCGTCACCGCCGACCGGCCACCGAGCGAATTCGCCCCGGTGAGCCAGCAGCAGCTGCAATGGCCGAAATGGGGGCAATATTACGAGGATGCGGGCCATGCCGGGGAACCGCCCGACATGCCGTTCGGGCGCGAGCTGATGCGGCTCTTCAATGACTGGTTCAATGCCGGCACGGCCGAGGAGCGCAAAAGCGTGTGGGAGAGCGTCTTGACGATCGCCGCGGACGAGGTGCCGACAATCGGCATCGTCGCCGGGGTACCGCAACCCATCGTCGTCAGCAACCGGCTGCGCAACGTGCCCGCCGACGGCATCTACAACTGGGATCCCGGCGCGCAGTTCGGCATCTATCATCCCGACCGCTTCTGGCTCGCCAGAGACGAGCAAGCCGCGCTCCCGGCCGAGCCGGCACACTGAGGGAACTGCGATGTTCGGTTACATCGTACAGCGCGTTCTGATCATGGTCCCGACCCTGATCGTCATCAGTATCGTCGTCTTCACCATCATCAAGCTCCCGCCCGGCGACTATTTCTCCACATATGTCGCCGAGCTGCAGAGCCAGGGCGAGGCGGTCGATTTGCAGAAGATCGAATTCCTCAAGACCGAATACGGCTTCGACAAGCCGGTCTGGGAGCAATATCTGTACTGGGCGGGCGGTCTGCTGCGCGGCGATCTCGGCTATTCCTTCGAGTACAATCTGCCGGTGCGGGACATCGTCGGGGACAAGCTGCTCCTGACGTTCATCGTTTCCTTCGCGACCGTCATCTTCACCTACCTCGTCGCGTTCCCGATCGGCATCTATTCGGCGACCCATCAGTATAGCTGGAGCGATCACGCGTTGACGCTGGTCGGCTTCATCGGCCTGGCGACGCCGAACTTTCTGCTCGCGCTCGTGCTGCTCTATCTCGCCAACGTCTATTTCGGGATCTCGATCGGCGGGCTCATGGACCCGCACTATCTCGACGCGCCGTGGAGCTTCGGCAAATTGCGCTCGATCCTCGAGCATCTGTGGATCCCGGTGATCGTGATCGGGCTCTCGGGGACCGCCGGCATGATCCGACGCCTGCGTGCCAATCTTCTCGACGAGCTGCAGAAGCAATACGTGACGACGGCGCGGGCCAAGGGGTTGCCGCCGTTTCGCGCGTTGATGAAATACCCGCTGCGGATGGCGCTCAATCCCTTTATTTCGGATATCGGTTCGCTTTTGCCGCACATCATCTCGGGTGCGGCCGTCGTCTCGATCGTGATGAGCTTGCCGACGACCGGCCCGATGCTGCTCGACGCGCTGCGCAGCCAGGATATGTATCTGGCGGGCTCGTTCCTCATGTTCCTCGCTTTCCTTACCGTCATCGGCATGCTCGTCTCCGATCTCGCGCTTGCGGCGCTCGATCCGCGCATCCGCCTCTCGGGCGGCGTGACGCGGTGAGCAACGAAGGCGCCGACGCGACCCTCGAGACGGCGGCGGAGGGGCTGCCGCATTTCGTCTCGTCCGCTCCGTTCGATCCTTATTCCATCGAGGAGATGACGCCGCAGCAAGAGCGCTACTACATGGCCTCGCAATGGCGCATGATGTGGTGGAAGCTGAAGCGCCACCGCGTCGCCGTGCTGTCGGGCATCATTCTCCTGGCGATGTATTTTTCGATTGCGGTGTGCGAGTTCCTCGCACCCTACAACTATCAATCGCGCCATTCCGATTTCATCTATGCGCCGCCGCAGGCGATCCATCTCTTCCGCGACGGCGCATTGGCAAGCCCGTACGTTGCCGGCTTCGACTACCACCTCGACATGCACAATCTGCGGCGCGTCTACGCGGCAAATCCCGCCAAGATCGAGAAGCTGCGCTTCCTGTGCCACAGCGATTCCTATTCATTCTGGGGCATCGCCGCGGGCGATCTCCATCTCGTCTGCCCGGCCGAGGGAGGGACCCTTTTCATCCTCGGCACCGATCGCCTCGGCCGCGACCTCCTCTCGCGCATCTTTTACGGCGCGCGCGTGTCGCTGACGATCGGCCTCGTCGGCGTCGCCATCAGCTTCACCCTGGGCATCGTCATCGGCGGCATCGCCGGGTATTACGGCGGTTGGATCGACATCCTGATCCAGCGCCTGATCGAGATCATCCAATCCTTTCCGCATTTGCCGCTGTGGATGGCGCTCTCGGCGATCCTGCCGGTGACGTGGAGCCCGCTCCTGGTCTATTTCGGCATCACCCTCATTCTTGGCATGATCGAATGGACCCATCTCGGACGCGCCGTGCGCTCGAAGCTGCTGGCGCTGCGCGAGGAAGATTTCTGCACCGCCGCCGTCCTCATGGGAGCGAGGCCCGTCCGCATCATCGGTCGACACCTGCTGCCAAGCTTCATGAGCCACCTCATCGCGACGGCGACTTTGATCATCCCCTCGATGATCCTCGGCGAGACGGCGCTCTCGTTCCTTGGCCTCGGCCTCCGGCCGCCGATCACGAGCTGGGGCGTGCTTCTCAGCGAGGCGCAGAACATCAACGTCGTCGCGCTCTACCCCTGGCTGATGCTGCCGGTCGCGCCGGTCATCATCATGGTGCTCGCCTTCAATTTCTTCGGCGACGGGTTGCGCGACGCGGCCGATCCCTATCGGTGACCATCGCGGCTCACGGCCGCAGCACCATCCCCTCGCGCGCGACGATCGTGCCCGGCCGCAGTACGGATGCAGCATCGGCGACGCTGTCCATGAACGCGTCGTCATGGCCGGGATCATGATGGAAGATGACGAGGGTCTTCACCTTGGCCGCATCGGCGAGGCGAACGCCTTCCTGCCAGGTCGAATGGCCCCAATTGACGTGCGCCGGGAATTCGGTATCGGTGTAAGTGCAATCGTAGATCATGATATCGGCGTGATCGACGAGTTCCAGGATATTGCGGTCGAGTCCGTCCTTCGTGTGCTCGGTGTCGGTGATGTAGGCGATGCTCTTGCCGTGATATTCGACGCGATATCCAGTAGCGCCGTTCGGATGATTGAGCTGTCCCGTGCGCAAGGTGATGCCGGGATGCGGCGTCAGGGTCTCGCCGTTGAAGAAATCGGTGAAGGAAACCTGCGGGTTGAGGAGCGTGATCGGAACCGGAAAAAGCGGCGCCATCATCATTCCATAGAGCACGTTCTCGAGCTGGTTGGCGGGCAGGAGATGACCGGCCCAGAGGCGGATCTTGTTGCCGCGCGCATAGCACGGCGCAAAGAAGGGCAGCCCGCAGATGTGATCGAAATGGGTATGGCTGTAAAACAAATCGGCATCGACGGTGCCGCCGTCCTTCAGGAGCTCGCGCCCAAATTCGCGCAATCCCGTCCCGCCATCCATGATGAGGAGCCGCTCGCCGCAGCGGATCTCGACGCAGGAGGTGTTGCCGCCGTACCTGACGGTATCCGGTCCGGGGCAGGCTATGCTGCCGCGCACGCCCCAGAAGCGGATCGAGACCTCACCCGGTGGAACCATTTGCTTCCTGTCGCGCCGGCTGCGCCGCTACGGACTCCCTGACTATCGCAATAGTGCCGGGAGCGTCGAGTAAAAAACAGTAGGGCGGACAGCGCAGTGATCCCCGTCACACCTACGGGACAAGCCGGTAGCCGCCCGGCTCGGTGATGAGGATTTCCGCCTTCGAGGGTTCGCGCTCGATCTTCTGGCGCAGCCGATAGATGTGGGTCTCGAGCGTATGAGTGGTGACGCCGGCGTTGTAGCCCCATACCTCGCCGAGCAAGGTTTCGCGGCCGATCACCTTGTCGCCGGCGCGGTAGAGGTATTTCAGGATGGCGGTCTCCTTCTCGGTAAGCCGGACCTTCTTGCGGCCCGAACCGTCAACCAGCAGCTTGGCGCTGGGCCGGAAAGTGTAGGGACCGATCGTGAAGACGGCGTCCTCGCTCTGCTCGTGCTGGCGAAGCTGGGCGCGCAGGCGCGCCAGCAGCACGCTGAGGCGGAACGGCTTCGTAATGTAGTCGTTGGCGCCGGAATCGAGGCCAAGGATCGCATCGGCATCGGTGTCGGCGCCGGTCAGCATGACGATCGGCGCGCGCACGCCCGACCGGCGCATCAACCGGCAGAGCTCGCGCCCATCCATGTCGGGGAGGCCGACATCGAGCAGGATGACGTCGAAATAATGCTGTCCGGCAAGCTCGAGCGCCTTGGCGCCGTTCTCGGCCTCGGCCGGCGCGAATTCTTCGTGCAAGCGAAGCTGTTCCGCCAAGGAATGACGCAGTGCCGCGTCGTCGTCGACGATGAGTATCTTGCGACCGATCGACATCCTGGCGTCCCCCACTACCGCCGCTCCGAGCCGCGCCGTCTCAGGCTCATCCCCGACAATAACCGCCGAGACTCGGCCACAGCCCTGCCGTTCTCATGGTTCGAGCGAGAGGTCGCACCGGAATGCGACACCCCGCGCAATGCGGCGCGCGGCGGGCGCGGGATCGACGTACCGCGTATGCGTGCTCGTTCTCGGCCCTCTCGATCGCGATGGTATAGCACTTTGCGGCGCCCTTCCATCCGCAGATGGTTCTCGTTGCGCTGTCGCAGGGACTTCCGTCGCACGATGCCGAGTTTCCCGGTGCGCTTCGATCGATGCTAGGGCGCCGAGCCGCTCTACCAACGAGATATTGCCCCCGCGAGTGCCCCGAACAACGCGCTGTCGGGCTCGGCGAGGCGATCGACGATGGAAAAATGATGATCGCGCGGCAGATCGACGATGAGCGGCGGCGCGCCTCGGCTTCGCCAAAGCGCGGCGAACTCGGCTTGCTGGCGATGAAATTCCGCGGTTTCGCCTCCGCCCACGGCAAGCAGCAACTGCCCGGCCGGCAGCGGATTGCGGGGGAGGAGCCGCGCCGGACTCAAGGACACGGCGTCGGTCGCACGCAATTTGAGGATGCGATTGAGATACGAGAGACGGATCGGCGCCAGATCGAAGATCCCACTGACGGCGCAGGCGAGGCGCACCGGATCGGCGAGGCCGCATCCCGCCCAATCGGTCAGCATGAGCATGGCGGCGAGATGGCCGCCTGCCGAATGACCCGCGATGCCGATCCGCCCGGGATCGATGCCGAGCGAAGGGGCATGGTGGACAAGCCAGGCAAGGGCGGCGCGGCTTTCGTCGACCATCGCGCCGATCGGCGCCGCCGGGGCGAGCGTGTAATTGACGAGAGCCGTCGCGATGGCGCGCTGGTGAAAGGCCGTGGCGATGAAGCTGAAATCGCTCTTGTCCATGGCTTGCCAATAGCCGCCGTGAAAAAAGACAAGGAGCGGCGCCGGATTCACTGCCGCTGGAAAGAAATCGAGTTGCTCGCGCGGCGCTGGGCCATAGGCGAGGTCGAGCCGGCATGGCAGGCGACGCCGCACCGCGGCGCTCGCGGCCGCCCAGCGGGCGAAGAATTGCGGATGGTCGGGACACGCCGCGCGCAAATTGTACTGCGCGTCGAGCGTCGCCTGATCGAAATCGCGAAAGATGATGCGCCTCGCCGTCATGCCGGCACCCCGAGCAGATCGACATGACCCAACATGAGCGAGAGCGCTCCGGCACGTGCCGCGGCTTGACGGTGCGCCGTCCAAGCGGCGATCGTCCCCGACTGGTCCGGTGCCGCCTCGTGCGCCGCCGCGGCAAAGCCGCTGATGACCGCGAGAAGCATGGTGACCTCCGCGGAGCCCACCTGCCAATCGCTGTGCGCGGTCGCTACCTCGTAGCCGGCGGCGGCAAGGCGGCGGGCGAGATGCGCCGCGGCGGCGGCGCCGAGCGCGGGGCCGAACCCTTTGTCGCGCTGTTGATGGCGCGCAAACGCCGTCGCGACCAGCGCATCCTCGATCGCCGGCGGCCGCCACGCGATGCGGCCATCGATGGTGAGCGTGACGAGAATGGGACGCCGCGCGGCGACGAGGCGCGCTGCCAAATCATCAAGCCAGGCCGCCGAGACGAGGTCGAGCAGCGCCGACGCCACGATCCCGTCGAATTCCGCGAAGTCGAGCCGATCGAGCTCACGGGCAAGATCGAGCTGCAGCGTCGTGACGCGCCAGGAGGCATCATCGCTCGAGCCTTCGGCCGCGGCGAGAAGCTCCGCATCGCCATCGACCAGCAGCCATTCCTGAGGCCGCCCGAGCCGCCCGGCGAGGAAGCGGGGATTGGCGCCGCTGCCCGCGCCGAGATCGAGAAGCCGCGGCCCCATGGGTAAGGTTGCAGCGAAGCGGCGCGTCAGCTCGGGATCGCGCGCCGCGGCATCGAACGGCTCGCGCAGGCGCAGCCATTCGAGGCTGAAGCCGCTCATGGGACGAGCCGGTCGAAGGCGGCGGCCCAGCGTCGCACCGTCGCGTCCCAATCCGGCAACGCTGCACCCGCGCGTACCGCGCCCGCCGCGAGGCGGTGGCGCAAATCACCATCGCTGACGATCTGTCGCAAGGCCGAGGCAAGCGCCGCCGCGTCACCCGGCGCGACGAGAATGCCGGCACCTTCCGGCACCGTCTCGACGATGGCGCCCGCCGCGGTTGCGACGACCGGCACGCCATGCGCCAGCGCCTCGGCGAAGGCCATCCCATATCCTTCGTGAAAGGACGGGAGGACGAAGACGTCGGCCGCGGCGTAGGCGGCGCTCAAGCGCTCGGGTGCCCATTCGCCGGCAAGCGTCACGCGCCGCTCGAGACGGTGACGCGCAATCGCCGCCGACAACGCGGCCGCCGCCGCGGGGTCGCGGGTCAAACTGCCGACACAAAGAAGTTGCCACTCGCATTCGCCGAGGCTTGCCAGCGCCTCGATCAGGACGAGATGGCCCTTGCGCGGCGTCACCGTCGCGACGCAGAGAAGTCGGAGCGGCCCGCCGCCGTCGGATCGCCGAGCGGGCGGCGCGTTCGCCTTCGCCGTTCCCGGCGGGACGATCGCGACGCATTCCGCCGCCACCCCGTAGCGAACGAGCGCCCGCGCCGTCTCGGCGCTGGGGCAAATGGCGCCGCGCAAGAGCGGCAACAAACGTCGTTCGAGTGCGGCAAATCGCGCGGCGACGGCGACGGGAAGGCCGGTTTCTTGCGCCAGCGGGTGATGCACGAAAGCGACGAGCCGCAATCGCGCAGCTTCGCGCGGGAGACACTCCTCGCCACCAGCCAAAGCAAGCCCATCGATCGCCGCGGCAGTGCCGTCCGGGCAGCCCGCGAGGAAGGCGGCGAAGCTCGCGCGCGCCAGATCGTCCGCCGCCGGAAAAGCGCCGGCAAGCTCGGCGACTGCGACATCGCGTCCGGCAGCGCGCAGCCCCGCGACGATCCGCTGATCGAAGAGATACCCACCGGTGAGCTGATCGAGCGCACCCGGCACCAGGAACACGAGCGGCGTCAATCGATGGGACCCTCAAAGGCAGCCCAGGCGACCGGCGATTCGCGCAGGACGATGCGTAGCCCCGAGATGGCCCCGGCCGTGCCCGGTCCGACAGCTCCCGCCTTGACCCGTGCGGCGAGACGGCGATGGATCTCGCCGGCGAGGAATTCGGTGGTCGTGTTTCGGCCGCGGAATTCAACGAGCTCGTCGAGGTTCTTGTAGTTGAAGCCGTCGAGCACCGCCAGCAGCTCGGCGAGGGCCAAGCCGATGTCGCAGACGAGACCGTTGGCGTCGAGCGCCCGCCGACGGAACTCCGCCTCGACCGCATAGGTCGCGCCGTGCACTTGCTGCGCCGGGCCAAAGATCTCGCCGACGAAGCTGTGCGCGATCATGATATGGCTGCTGACGGCAAGGCTGTACATCTGTTGCGACTCCAGAATGACCCCCGGATTCAATCGTTGTGACCGAGGATTTTGGGGTGCCAGTGGGTGGTGCGGCGAGGCGGTTTGTTCGTTGCGGTTTCACAACAATCCGACCATCAAGGATACTTGACGAGGTGGCAGAGCGTGCCGGCGGGCGTCGCGGCGAGGCGGGACATCACGGCCGGCATTTCATCGAGCCGGCAAGCGCCGGTGATCAGTCGGTCGAACACCGGATCGGCGAGCAGATCGAGGGCCAGGGCAAGGCGGCGGCGATGGCTCCAACGCGCGCGTTGCGCGGTTGCGACGGCGCCGACCTGGGAGGAGCGCAAGGTCAGGCGGCGGACGTGGAACGCCGCGCCGAGGGGCGCAGCAACCGGGGTTTCGCCGTACCAGCTCAACTCGAGCACGAGCGCCTCGAAGGCGGCGAGGCGGAGCGCCGTCGCAAGGCCCGCGGGGCTTGCGCTCGCATGGATCACCAGATCGGCCTCGGTTGCGGCGGCGTCAGGCAAGGCAAAGCGGCACCCGAGAGCCTCGGCAAGGGATGCGCGTCCGCCATCGACGTCGACCAGCTCGACCCTTGTGCCAGGCAGTCGCGCGGCGAGCGCGGCGGCAAGGCACCCGACCACCCCAGCGCCGATGACCGCGATGCGGTCGCCGAGGCGCGGCGCCGCATCCCAGAGGGCGTTGACGGCCGTCTCCATATTGGCGGCAAGGGCGGCGCGCATCTCCGGTACCCCATCGGGCACGGCGTGGACCGCGTCTTCGGGCACATCGTACCGATCCTGATGCGGATGAAGACAGAACACGCGCCGGCCGCGGAGCGCGGCCGGCCCCGCCTCGACAATGCCGACCGAAGCATAGCCGTATTTGACCGGCCCCGGAAAATCGCCCGCCTGGAAGGGGCAGCGCATCGCCTCGTATTGGCTCGCCGGCACGAGCCCGCGAAAGACGAGGCTTTCGCTGCCGCGGCTGATTGCGCTCGCGAGGGCGCGGACGCGCACGTGACCCGCTGCCGGTTGCGGCGGCAGAGCATGCCGGCGAATGGCACCGCGGCCCGGCTCCTCGAGCCAGAAGGCGCGCGCTTCGTCCCGGCCGGCCGCATCACTCGAGCCGGTCGCGTCACTCATGAAAGACGCTTTCGAACATGATGTCGGGGCCGAGCTCGAAGCGCCGCATGCGCGGCCGGAGTCCGGCTCGCAGATCGCTGATTTCGGGTAGGGTGATGCTCGGCCGGCCGGAACCGATGATGAGCGGCGAGACCGTGATCTGCAGCCGGTCGAGGCAGCCCGCCGCGAGGAACCGCGAGACGGTGATGCCGCCGCCCTCGACATAGAGGCGCCGGAGGCCGCGATGCGCCAGCGCCGCAACGATCGCCGCCGGTGCGATGCCACGCTCGGCGCGGGGGAACGCGACGATCTCCGCATCGCCAAGCCGGTCGGTCGCGCCGACAGTGTCGGCGGCAACGAGAAGCAGGCTCGGCGCCGCACCGTCGCGAAAGACCCGGTGGTCCGCCGCGAGAGTGCGGTCGGGATCGAGGACGACGCGCACCGGGTGACGCCCGGCACAATCGCGCACGGTCAGCTGCGGATCATCGCAGCGCAGCGTTGCCGCGCCGACCAGCACCGCGTCCGAGAGCGCCCGCATCCGGTGATTGTGCAGAACGTCCTCTTCGCCCGTCACCCAGCGCGAGGCACCGCCCGCCGTCGCGATACGGCCGTCGAGGCTCTGGCCGAGATGGCCGACGACGAAGCCGCGCCGCGCCAGCGCGAACGGCATATAGAGGTCGAGGAAGGCGGCGAGCGGCGGAGCGAGCGGCGGCTCGGCCGACCAGGTCTCGCCGACGACGCGAATGACCGAACGGCCGATGGCAAGAGCGGGCGACGAGTCCCCGCCGCGCCGCCGGATTTCGCTCAGCTCGAGAAGCGCCCGCCACGCATTCTCCATCTCGGGCATCAGCTTCTCCGCCCGGCCAGCGCCGGCATCCCCCAATGCCGGCATCCTGTTGTCACAGCTGTGACTTGACGCCATCTATTCGGGCATACACTGTTTCGCCCTCCGATGTCGATCCGGCAATGGCGTCGGAGCGCCAACCACGCCGCCGCGGGATGCACCTTTGGTCAGCGTCAAACAGATTGGCCGACCCCCTCTCTTGATCGAGGCTTCGGCGTGCCTTGGCGTCGTTGCGATCGTTCTCGCGGCGGCGCTCGCCGGTACGCCGGTCAAGGGCTTATGGGGGGCGCCGGCTGCGCTTGCCCTCATGCTTTACGCGGCGATCGCCGCGTTGGTGCTCCGCGGATTGCCGCATCACGCGCCGCTGCCGCGCTTCGGAGCTGCCAACGCCATCACGACGGCGCGCGCCGCCGCCGTCGTTTACATCGCCGCTTTCGCGATGGTGGGCGAGCAAACCGACGCGACGTTGCGCGGTCTCGCCGTCGTGATCGGCTGGATTGCGCTGCTGTGCGACGGCATCGACGGCTGGGCGGCGCGCCGCACGAATTTGGCGAGCGCCTTCGGTGCGCGTTTCGACATGGAGGTCGACGCATTCTTCATCCTCGTCATCACATTCATGTTACTGAAGGAGGGGCAAGCGCCCGCCTGGGTGCTGGCGATCGGCTTCGCGCGCTATATCTTTGTCGTCTCGGGCTGGTTATGGCCGTCGCTCGCGCGTCCGCTACCGCCGAGCATGCGGCGGAAGACAGTGTGCGTCGTGACCGTTATCGCCCTGCTGATCGCCCTCATGCCGACCGTCGTCCCCGCCGTGGCCGAAGCGGTGTGCGCCGGCAGCTTGATGGTTCTGACCTATTCATTTGTGGTGGATTGCGTATGGCTCTTGCGAAATTCGCGCGCCCCGGCGCATCCAGGGACGGCGGCGCCGAAGGCGATGTGGGGCTGAGGCGGCATGGCGGGACATCGAATGCTCGATAGGCATCCGGCAGCCGCGGCGACGGTGCGCGCGCCGCGTTCGCTCATCGAGATCGACCGGGCGGTCACGGATTTGCGCCGCGGCGGGCTCGTCCTCGTCCACGGACCCGACGCGATGCTCCTCATCCAGGCGGCCGAGGCGATCACCACGGAATCCTTGGCGCGCTTGACGGCCTTCGCCGGCGGCAAGCCCTTGCTCGCGATCACGCGCCGCCGCGCCGCCGCGCTCAATCTCGTCGAGCCGCCGAGCGAGCCGGCCGGCGCCGTGCTGCTCCGGCTCACCGCCGAGACCGATGCGCGGTTCCTGCGCTACCTCGCCGACCCGGGCGAGATCGCCGTGGTCGGCAAGATGCCGCTGGCGGCGATTCCGGTGCAAGCGGGCGAGGCGGCCGACGCCGCCGTCGAGCTCGCGAAGCTGGCGCGGCTGCTTCCTGCCGTTCTCGCCGCGAGGCTTGACCGGCGCGACGGCGCGGCGATGGCGCGGCGCGAGGGACTTCTGACGCTGGCCGCCGCCGATATCCTCGGCTACGAGGCCGAAGCCGCGCGATCGCTGCGCCGCGTCGCCGAGGCGCACGTGCCGTTGGTCGATGCGGCGGAAACGCAGATCATCGCCTTCCGACCAAGCGACGGCGGCATCGAGCATCTCGCCATCTTGATCGGCAGCCCGGATCCGGGGACGCCGGTGCTGACGCGGCTCCATTCGGAGTGTTTCACCGGCGACCTCCTCGGCAGCCTGCGCTGCGATTGTGGCGAGCAGCTCCGCGGCGCGATCCGCGAGATCGCCCGCGCCGGCGGCGGCGTCCTCCTCTATCTGGCGCAAGAAGGGCGCGGCATCGGTCTCGTCAACAAGCTGCGCGCCTACCAGCTCCAGGATTCCGGCTTCGATACCGTCGATGCCAACGAGCAGCTCGGCTTCGATGCCGATGAGCGCGTCTATCTGCCGGCGGCGGAAATGCTGCGGCAGCTCCGCTTCCTGCGCGTCCGGCTCCTGACCAACAATCCCGAGAAGATGTCGGCGCTCAACCGTTGCGGGATCGCCGTCGTCGAGCGCGTGCCGCACGTCTTTCCGGCGAACGGCCACAACGATCGCTACCTGCGCACCAAGGCGACGCGCAGCGGCCACCTTCTATAAGCGGCAATTTGCCGAGGCCGGGCAATTCTTGCCGGACCGGACGAGCGGCCGCCACACCGAACCGCGCAAAACCGGGGTTCCCGCTTGGCATCATCCTTGCTTCGTTGAGGCAAGGAGAACGCGATGAAGGACATCGATCCACCGGTTGTACCGACCTACCACCTCTTCACGCAGCCGACCGAGAAGGCGGTCGTGGCCGAGCGGTCGCGTGCTTGGCGCGGCGACGAATTCAGCTTTCGCGACCTTCTCGATATCGTCAATCCGCTGCAGCATCTGCCGGTCATCTCGAGCATCTACCGCTATTTCACCGGCGATTCGATCGGCGCCATCCCCCGGATCATCGGCGACAGCCTCTTTGGCGGGCCGTTTGGCGTCGTGTCCGGTCTCGTCGGCGCTGCCCTGAAGCAGGAATCGGGAAAAGACGTCGGCGAAACGGTGATCGCCCTCGTGACCGGCGATGACACACCCGGCGCGACCGCCGGCACCGCGATCGCCAAGGCCGACGACAATGCGCCTCGCCCGCACGGTGACGACGGCACCGCAGCGCCGGTCGCCGACGCAGCGGCACCGCCACCAACCGATGCCGCCCCCGCCGCCGAGCGCACGACACCGCAACAGGCGGCGGCATTGCCGGCGGGAATTCCGATCGCCCGCGCCGCTCCGAGCTCGACGACGCCAGATGTCGAGCCGCGTGCCGCCTTCTTGAACCGCGTCGACGCGCTGCACCGCCAGGCATCGGGCGCCAGCACGCTGAGCAATCACGTGGTGCCGCTGCAAGGGTTCGCCGTGCCGCCCTCGCTGACGCGGCCGCGCCTTTTACCGACGGGTCCCGCGCCGGCCGCCGTCCTACAAGCGGCAGTGCCGCCGTCGACTCCGCCGCTCGACATCTCGCAGCAGATGATGCAGGCGCTCGAGAAATATACCCGCCTCCAGCAGGGCCGGACCGGGACGCCCGATGGGCCGCGAGGCGGCCAGCTCGATCTCGCGCAGTAGCGATGCCTCAGGCGGACGACACTTTCCGCCTCTCCCCAAAGATCGCCGTGCCGATTCGCACATGGGTCGCGCCGAGCGCGACCGCCGTCGCGAAATCGCCGCTCATTCCCATGCTCAGCAATGCGACGCCATGACACCGCGCGAGCTCGCCCAGCAAGGTGAAGTGGGGGGCGGGATCGACGTCGACCGGCGGGATGCACATGAGCCCCTGGATCGGCAATTGCAGCCGCTCGCGACAATCCGCGATGAAGTCGCCGGCAAGCTCCGGCGCGATCCCGGCCTTCTGCGGTTCGCGTCCGGTATTGACCTGGACGAAACACGCGACTTTGCGGCCGCTCCGTTGCATCTCCGCAGCGAGCGCCTCAGCAAGACGGGGTCGGTCCACCGTCTCGATCACGTCGAAAAGGGCAACCGCTTCGCGGACCTTGTTGGTCTGGAGAGGACCGATCAGGTGGAGCGTCAATTCGGGCCAGGCTCGGCGGATGGCGGGAAACTTGCGCTGCGCTTCCTGGACGCGGTTCTCGCCGAAGACGCGCTGCCCCGCCTCGAGCGCCGCGGCGACCGCCTCCGCCGGGTGGGTTTTGCTGACCGCAACCAGAGTGACGCTCCCCGCGTCGCGCCCGGCGGTCCGGGCGGCCGCTGCGATGCGCTGACGCACGAGCGCCAGATTGCCGGCGATGTCGGCCCCGGCCTTGACCATGGTTCCTTCGATCTTCCCGTGCTCGGTCAATGCATTACCCCACGCCGTCGGCGGCAGATGATAGCAGCCCTGCCGCCGCGCTCGCCATCCCGTTCGACCGCGATGGGACAGTCCGCCGACCGCCAACAGGGCTAGTGTCACCGAGGTCGCATAAAATGCGCGTTAAATGCCGTTTAATCAGTCCGTGATTATCTCTTAATCAGTCCCCGACTATCTTGGCCTCGACCGCCATTGGATGGTCCCCGAACATTTCGATATCGCACGAGGTGTCATGTCAATTTCCGCCTATCGCCAGAGAAACGTCGCCGCCGAAACGCCGCGCGAATTGGAGCGGCGGGCCTTTACCACCGCGATCGGCAAGCTCGTCGAGGGCAAGCGGCAAGGAGGCCGGACGCTGATCGAAGCCTGTCACTTGAACGCCGAATTGTGGAGCACGCTGCTCATTGACCTTGCCCTTCCGGACAATGCCCTGCCGAACGATCTCAAGGCACGGCTGATCTCGATCGGGATCTGGGTCCAGCGCTACACGCCACGGGCGATGTCGGGCTCGGCGCCGGTCGATCCGTTGATCACGGTCAACCGCAACATCGTCGACGGGCTGAGCGCGGCCCCTCCCGGTCGAAGCGACGGCGCAGGATCCGCAACGGCGCAGCTCGGCGTCGTCTGAGTCGGCCCGTCTCTTCGTCGAATGGGTGATTTCTCCGCCCGACGCGGAAGCTCGGCTGCTTCCGCGCTTGCTCATCCGAGGGCAGCGTGACGGCACCACCGCCGAAGATCTTGATCGCGACCCCGTGTTACGGCGGGCTCGTCACCAACTATTACCTGATGTCGCTCCTCGCGATGACGCGCATCTTGAGCGAAGACGGCATTGCCTTTGACGTGAGAACCGTCACGGACAGCCTGATCAGCCGAGCGCGCAATCACATCGCAAGCCAATTTCTCCACGATGAGAGCTTCACCCACTTGCTCTTCATCGATGCCGATCTCGGGTTCGATGCGGGGGCGATCCTGCGCTACCTGTCCTTCGGCAAGGACGTAGTCTGCGGCGTCTACCCCTTGAAACGGCTCGATGTCGCGGCGGTGCGCGCGGCGCCGGAGGCGACCGACGCCGTCGCCGAGGCGGCATCTTATAGATACTCCTCGACGATCTCGATCCATGACGGCAATACGCCCGTGAACGGGTTTCTGCGCGCCGAGTACGCGGCGACGGGCTTCATGCTCATCGCGAAAGCCGTGATCGAGACGATGGCGACGGCCTACCCGCAGCTCCGCTACGGGGGCGACCATTCCCTGTGGTCCGGGGTGCGACAGCGCGCGAGCGGCTATGCCTTCTTCGACACGATGATTGCCGACGGTGAATCGCTGCCGGAAGATTACAGCTTCTGCAGGCGGTGGCGCGACATCGGCGGCGAGATCTGGGTCGATCTCGACAGCCGCTTCTCGCATGTCGGAACGCACGTCTACAACGGCGATCTGGCGGTCGTGCTCAACGAGGCAAAGCGCCGGCGGCATTTCAAGTAGAGCCGCGCCGACGGTTCCATTGGATCGCGCGATCCCCTATATATCCGAAGGCTCGTTCTCTCTCGCTGGGAGCCTTCATGTCGATTCCGCGCAAACTTCATCGGGCGCATCGGTCGGCGGTCATATCCATTGCGCTCTTCGCGGGATTGGCTGGGTGCAGCGGCATGCCGGTCATCTGGAATAGCTATTACGATGGCAGCTACGTCCCGGCCGAGTGGCGCGGCAACGATCTTCCGGTGACCGTTCGCGGTGCACCTTTTGCGGTACCGCAGGCGGAATTCGCCGGAGCCGTCATCGATGCGATGCAAGGGTCGACGTTCGGCGTCCCGACCCGGTTCGTGCCGGCGACCCAAGGCGCGGCCCCAGCCTATCGCGTCGTCATGATCTTCGACCCGCCGGCCGGGCTGGGGTATGGCGCGGTATGCACCCGCCCGGAGCCCCCCGACGCCGTCTTCGGCGAAGCCGGCGCAGCGCAGGTTCGGTTGCTCGCGACCTTCTGCCGGGGCGACCGCGCCATGACCTCCGCCGAGGGGCGGATCCCGGGAGATGGGGGGCCGATGGGTGCCGGCTTCCGTCGCGGCATCGGCGAGTTTGCGATGCAGCTGTTCCCGCCGATCAACCCCGAGAACCGGCCCGGGATCGAATTCTCCCCCTGACCCCCGCGGTGCGGCGGTCCGACGACGCCGCTCTCCCGATAACCGGGCGATGCCAACGGCCGCCGCTCGATGCGGCGGCCGGTGCTCGCTTTGCGGTCACAAGATCGTGAGAGTCGCAATAAATCGGTGTGTGCCGAGGTCTTTGTCGTGGGTTAGTTTAACATCACAACCTATCGTTGCATATATGCATCATGTCTTTGTAATTGTTTGCAGTTTTTTGCTCGGAATCTTGCTTGGGCGCTGCACGCCCGTAAGGTGATCCCCGCTTCCGGATGGGCTGGTCCATCTCGGGTTGTTACGGAGGGTCACAGTGAAAAAGATTCTGCTAGGGACTACGGCGTTCGTGGCCGTTGGCGCCGCCGCGGGCGGCGCTTTCGCCGACAACCAGCCGATCAAGCTGGGCCTCGGCGGCTACTGGGAAGGTGCCGGCGGCGCCATTGTCGGCCAGTCGCCGTGCAACGAGACCTCGGCCGGGTTGGTCCCGCAACTCAACAATGCGAGCTGCAACAAGCACCACCAGGGATTCGCGCAAGACTCCGCGATCTACATCCTCGGCAATACCAAGCTCGACAACGGCTTGACCGTCGGCGTCAACGTTCAGTTCCGCGGTGAAGCGGCGAGCAGCACGCTCGACACCGAAAAGCGCAGCTTCGTTCAATTCAGCGGCACGTTCGGCGAAGTCCGCTTCGGCGACTACGACGATGCGCGCTTGCAGAAGGCCCTCTCGGCGCCTCAGGCCGGCCATATCTTCGGCGTCAACTCGCCGTTCTTCTCGATTACCGGCAACCCGGTCGGCTCGAACACGACCAACAAGCCGGTCGACGTCAAGCGCGCCCACCGCATCGGCTATTTCTCGCCGACTATCGCCGGCTTCTCGCTGGCGATGACCTACGCGCCCGATTCCAAGAAGGGCCTCTTCATCAGCCCGGGCATCGAGACGAGCAACGACGCCGGGCAGAACTCGCAGGCCTGGTCGGTCGCCGGCGCCTACGACGGTAAGTTCGGCGATTTCCACCTGCAGGCCTTCGCTGCCACATCGCAAACCCACCAAGAATCACAACGGGGCGGCGCGTTCACGACTCCGGTCGTCAGTCCGCGCGCCTATGATGGCGGTGCACAAGTCGCCTATGGCCCGTTCGCTTTCGGCGGCGACTACGAAATCGTGCAGAACGCGCGGACGGCGGGCGCCGGCTCGGGGGGCGGCAGCGGCCTCAACAACCACACCTTCGATCTCGGCGCGTCCTACACGGTGGGGCCGTTCTCGACCTCGATCAACTGGTCGCGCGGCACGTATCAGGGCTTCGCGGGGACGGGAAGCACCGGCGTTTGCACCGCCGCTTGCGGCAACTCCGCTCACCTCAACACCTACGATCTGATCTTCGACTACGTGCTCGGCCCCGGGATCGCGGTCGGCGCCGCGCTCCAATTCGACAATTACACCTCGGGCGTGACGCCGGCCCTCGGCTCGGCGGTCACGAACGATTACCACGACACGGTGATCGAGCTGGGCACGTCGCTCAACTTCTAAACGAAACGTTCGCCGTGACGGCGGGGAATGGGGCGACCTCATTCCCCGCTTTTTTGTGCCGCGCCTAAGCGGAAACTTCCGAGATCGTACACACATGACCCGTTGGCGCCTCACCGAGGTTGCGTCACGCTGTTGGGTGCGAAGCGGTCTTATGGATCAACCACCAAGGCACCAAGGGACCGAGCAAGCACCGTCGCCTTGGTGTCCTTGGTGTCTTGGTGGTTCAAAATCTTCTCAGCTTCGCTGCGCGGCAGAACTTCCAAGATTTGACCGATGGGAGCTGCCCCGGCGATTGTGCAGCAACCCAAGGAATCCTGCCTAGAACCCCGCCGGCACATAGCCGAAACGCCCCATCTGCTCGCGATTGGCGGCAACGATCGTCGTCACCTGCTCCGGCGTCAGGACCTTGCGCCATTGCCCCGCCTTGCCCTCGCGGAAGAAGGCCGGTGCCTGGGGCGGGCGCTCGCGAAAACCATGGCGGCGCTCCTGCTCCTGCAAGACGCGGAACGAGCTGAGCTTGATCGCTTTCTCGATGCGCGGCCGCGGCGCATCGAGGCCGAGAAACTTGGCGGCGGCAGCAAAGGTCCGGACCGGCGCCTCCAGCATGTCCTCATAGCGCATGACGTGCAGCCGCGGATTGGGCGTGCGCGTCCAGCTCTCGACATGCTGCGACCAGCTTCCATGGACCTCGTAGACGTTCGCGTCGGTGTTTTCGGTCAATGCGCCTTCGGTGTTGAGGCGCGTGATCGTATCGTCGAGCGTACTGCCGGCGTGATGGCTGAGGGAGATCGCGACGTCGAGCGGATTGCGCACGATGTAGATGGCGCCGGCGGTCACCTCTTGAGTGACCAGCGGGTGGCCTTCATCCTCGATCAACGCGTTGTGGGTCTTGACGAGGATCGAATCGGGCAGAAGAAGCGACAGCTTGCGGTGGACAAGCGGCCGCATCTTCTGCACCTCCTCGAGCGTGTATTGCGACGCCGGGCGTGGGTCGAGGTCGTAATACCAATGAGCCTGGCTGTCGCCGGCCGTTAGATCCGACAGCTTGTTGATGTCGTAAGTTCGGTCCGGATTGCGGAAAAGATTGTGGAAAAAGGCGCGCAGCCAAGTGTTGCCCGATTTCGGGTAAGACGCGAGCCAGATGATGCCGCCCATTGATCGTTGACCCTCTCCGAAATCTGACGCGCTGAAATCTCTCGGCGCACGTCGCCCCGTGGACCCGGATGCCCGATCCCTCGGAGCCGGTCATGCTCTAGCTCAGGAAGCACGGCGATGCCACTTGGAATGACGCCGCGAGTGCGGTTTGTCGCACCTCTACACCGTCACATTGGAGCGCAGAGGCGGGCGAAGGGGCAAGACAGTTCGTTGCAAATTTGCATCAGTGAGATGAAATCGCAACGAGTTTTGCGGCCGTTAGCTTGACCCTCACTGACGGCCCCGTAATGTGCGGATGTTGTACGGCATCCCCTGCCGCAGGGCAGCCGGCATCTGTATGACAGGGCAATAGGAGGGTCACAGTGAAGAAATTTCTATTAGGGACGACGGCGTTCGTGGCCGTCGGCGTGTGCGGCGGCGGGGCGTTCGCCGACAACCAGCCGATCAAGATGGGAATCGGTGGCTATTGGCGCGGTGCCGGCGGTGACGTCCTCGGTATGTCGCCGTGCAATCAAGTCGGCGCTACCGTACATCCCGCAGCAGGGTTCGGCCCTAGTGGCACTGCCACTAATGCAGCCTGCAACCAGCACCACCAGGCGTTCCAACAGGACAGCTTGCTCGACTTCAACGGCTCGACCAAGCTCGACAACGGCTTGACCGTCGGCGTCCACATCCAGCTGCGCGGCATCGCCGCCGCGAGCTCGGGCGACACGGAAAAGCGCAGTTACGTGCAGTTCCAGGGCACGTTCGGCGAGATCCGCTTCGGCGACTACGACGATGCGCGCTTGCAGAAGGCCCTCTCGGCGCCGTCCGCCGGCTCGCTCTTCGGCCAGAACTCGCCGTTCTTCTCGATCACCGCCAACCCGGTCGGCACCAACACCACGAACAAGCCGATCGACACCAAGCGCGCCCAGCGTATCGGCTACTTCTCGCCGACCATCGCCGGCTTCTCCCTGGCGATGACCTACGCGCCCAATTCCAGCAAGGGCAATTTGAACAGCGGAACTTTGGCGATAGACGACAATTCCGGCCAGAACTCGCAGTCCTGGTCACTCGCCGGCGCCTACGACAACAAGTTCGGCGATTTCCGCCTGCAGGCCTTCGCCGCGACCTCGCAGACCCATCAGGAAGCGGAACGGGCTATTGGCACCACATCGGTCGTCAGCCCACGGGCCTACGATGGCGGTGCGCAGGTCTCCTGGGGTCCGATCGCCTTCGGCGGCGATTACGAATATATGTCCAATGTGCGGTCGGCGACGTTCGGCTCGGGCGGCGGCGGCAACCTCTCCAACAGCACGTTCGATCTTGGCGTGCTCTATACGATGGGGCCGTTCTCGACCTCGCTCGATTGGTCGCGCGGCTCGTATAAGGGCTTCGCGGGGGCCGGCGGTGGTGGCGTCTGCGCCGCACTCTGCGGCAACACCGCGAGACTCAATGTTTATGATCTGATCTTCGACTACGTGCTCGGCCCCGGCATCTCGATCGGCGCCGCGCTGCAGTTCGACAACTATACCTCGGGCATTGGCGGAGCCGCGGGTAACGGCAGTGCTGCAACCAACGATTACCACGACACCGTGATCGAAGTCGGTACCGCGATCACCTTCTAAGACAAAATATTCAAGACGCTTCGGCGGGGAACAGGGTCAAGCCCTGTTCCCCTCTTTTTTTCGCCTCATCGCAGAGCAGCCCGGCGGGTGGCGACACCGCCGCAGTGCAACCTTTGTTAATCATCTCCTGCGATCATTGCGGCATGATCGCGCATCGTGCGGCCCGGGCGGTTAATTCAACCAAGGGGCGCGAATGACGCCGGACCCGACCGCATCGAAGGCGGCGCCTTGGCGTCGATTGCCCTTCGCGAATATGCGCCAAAGCACGGCGCTTTT